>CASEWR010000184.1 GCA_949291675.1 uncultured Desulfovibrio sp.
CAACCGCCAGATTCACAAGCTCACAATTTTGAAGGGAGGCATCCGGAAGAGAAATCAGGCCCCCTACATAGTCCACGGCTTCCGGCTCTTTGACAAGGTGCTCTGCAAGGGGAAGGAGGCATTTATCTTCGGACGCAGATCTTCGGGCTACTTTGATGTCCGGGAACTGGACGGAACACGTATTTCTGCGGGGATCAGCTACAAGAAGCTGAAGCTTCTCGAACCGCGCAGAACTTTTTTAACTCAACGTATCAAGAAAGGAGGCGGCGATTCCTCCCCTGCCTAAAGGCAGGGGTTTCCTCGCCGATTTTTGATGAAGCCTGACCAGGATCAGGGTGAAATCGTCATTTATAAGACCGAAGACGGTGTTACGAAGATTGCATGCCGCTTTGTTGAGGAAACTGTCTGGCTGACACAACAGCAGATGGCGGAGCTGTTCCGCACATCCAGAAGCAATATTGTTGAGCATATCAGCCACATCTACCAGGAAGGTGAGCTGGATGCGGCGTCAACTTGTCGGAAAGTCCGACAAGTTCGGAACGAAGGCGATCGGCAGGTACTAAGAGAGCTGTCCTACTATAATCTGGATATGGTACTTTCACTAGGTTACAGGGTAACATCCCTGGTTGCCACACAGTTTCGCAAGTGGGCAATGGAGCGACTCAAGGAATACATGGTTAAGGGCTTTAGTCTGGACGATGAACGTCTGAAAGGCTTGGGAGGAGGTAACTATTGGCGGGAACTGCTGGATCGAATTCGGGATATTCGCTCTTCGGAAAAAGTGATGTACCGGCAGGTGCTGGATTTGTACGCAACCAGCGTGGACTATGATCCCAGAAGTGCAGAATCTGTGGCATTTTTCAAAATGGTGCAAAACAAGCTTCACTATGCGGCACATGGGCATACTACGGCTGAAGTGATTTACGAGAGAGCCAATGCAGACAAGCCCTGTATGGGGCTGACCACCTTTCCCGGCGTTGTTCCTGCGATACAAGATATTGAAATAGCCAAAAATTATCTCACCAAAGAAGAATTGCGGATTCTGAATCAGATGGTGTCTGGTTATTTTGACTTTGCCGAGATGCAGGCAATGCGTCACCGTCCAATGTATATGAGCGACTATGTAGAACAATTGGACAAAATCCTTCGTGCAACCGGCGCAGATGTACTGACCCATGCGGGAAAAATCAGCCATGCGCAGGCAATGGAGAAGGCGAACTCTGAATACAAACGTTATCTGAAACGGACTCCCTCACCTGTCGAGGAGGAGTATTTGAAAACCATTCGGGCATTGGGGGAAACTGCCAGGGCAGAGGCGAAAAAACAGGATGCTCACGCTGATGATGTTCCCTCTCTACCCAAAATTTAAAGAATGTACTTTTCATAGAGCCCATGCCATTCGCTCAATAAATAACGTATGCAGACTCTGGTACCAATGTAACTTTGCGCGATATACACGCTGAGTAGATACCAGAATAGTTGATACTACAGCAATGTTTTTCAAGGCTCCGCCATGTGCGGGGCCTTTCTTGTGTGCGGCGTATCTCAGCCAAGGTGATACTTCTCCATCTTGGCTTTCAGAGTTGTGTAATGGATGCCGAGCATGCCTGCTGCACCACGCTTGCCCGTGAGTCTGTAGGAGCATTTGTCCAGCACGCGGGCAATGTATGCCTTCTCAACCTGCTCCAGGGTCGGCCAGTCCTGGCTGCCGATACCGGGCATGCCGGCTATGCCCTGTTCTGCTGTCTCTTCCATATCCTCCATCTCCTGGCGCAGGTCAAAGGACAGAGGCGCTCCGGGCTGTCTGCCGCAGCGGTCAATGAGAGCCCGCTCCACCACGTTCTGCAGCTCGCGGATGTTGCCAGGCCAGGACCAGGCATGGAGCTTGGCAAGTTCGGCCCTGGAGGGGACAGGCACAGTGTCCTGGCCGTAGCGGGCTGCCTTCTGCGTCAGGAAGAAGCGCACAAGACGGTCAATGTCCACGGAGTGATCGCGCAGGGCAGGAAGACGAATACGGTAGACTGAGAGGCGGTAATAGAGATCCCCTCTGAAGGTGCCGGCACGTATCATACTGCGCAGATTCCTGTTGGTGGCAGCAATGACGCGCACATCCACAGGCAGGGTCTCGGGGCTGCCAATGCGCTGCAGGGTGTGATTGTCCAGCACGCGCAACAGTCTGGTCTGGGCCTGCATGGAGAGCTCGCCCACCTCATCGAGGAAGATGGTGCCGCCTGAGGCAAATTCAAAGAAACCCGCCCTGGTCTCACTGGCGCCGGTGAAGGCACCGCGCACATGGCCGAAGAGTTCGCTTTCCAGAAGGCTCTCGGTGAGCGCGCCGCAGTTGACCCGCACAAAGCGCTTGTCCCTGCGCTCGGAGAGCTCGTGCACTGCCTCAGCCACAATTTCCTTGCCCGTACCGCTCTCACCCTCGATGAGCACAGTTGCGGCAGTAGGCGCCACCCTGCGCACAGCCTCGTAGACATGGGAGAGGCCGCGGCACTGGCGCAGTTTCTCACTGCCGCCGTTGGGGGCAGCACTGCCCTGCAGGAAGGGGTGTTCG
>CASEWR010000185.1 GCA_949291675.1 uncultured Desulfovibrio sp.
AGCAAAGAAGTACGACACGGATCTTCGCGCAGAACACAGGTATACTACCATTCTGCACTACGGCATGGCCTTTTGCGGAAAGCTGTGCAAGGTCATGCTACAGCGTCTGGATCTGCACCAGGATCTGCACCAGGATCGGCAGATGTAAGACGGCTTGTGTGTCTCTGAAGAACACCTGGAAGTACAGCCTGACATCTCGCAGAAGCGGCGTCTGCTGCTGCATTTCCTGCGATTGGATGGCCCGTCAGCTGGGGTGTCGTTGCATTTTCGTACAAAGAGGCCAGGAGGAAGGCAAATGGCATTCACTATAAAACTGGGGGTGGCAGATTTTGCCAAGTACAGAAAGACACAGAGTTACTATGTCGATAAGACAGGCTTTCTGGAACAATTTCTTTTGGACTGGGATGAGGTTACCCTGTTCACTCGCCCGCGCCGCTTTGGCAAGACACTGATGATGAGCATGATGGCCGAATTCCTCGACATCACAAAGCAAAGCGCTGAGCTGTTCGAGGGGCTTGCCATCTCTCGAAACGAGAAACTCTGCCAGGAATGGATGAACCAGTATCCTGTCATCTTCCTGACTTTCAAAGATATATGCGATCCGACGTGTGAACAGGCCATCAACCATATTACTGATCTGATTGCCGAGTATATCAGCAAACATCTCTATCTGCTGGAAAGCCCCAGGATTGCGCCGAACAGAAAGCAGGCTCTTCATGCCCTTTTTCAGAAACAGGCAGATGCTCTTACCATGAAGAAAAGTCTGTATATCCTGTGCAACTCTCTGTTCGAATATTATAAAAAGCCAGCTATAATTATTATTGACGAATATGATGTCCCTGTAAGTAATGCACTTAATATGAAGTTTTATGATGAAATTATGGAATTTATGCGTATGTTCATGTCTATTTCATTAAAAGAAAATAATTATATGATGTTTGGAGTTCTTACAGGATGTTTGAATATCTTAAAGGCAAGTGTTTATACAGGATTAAACAATATAAAAGTTTTTGGTATTTCTGAAAATAAATATGCAGATGCATTTGGTTTTACAGAGGATGAAGTACGTCGTATGCTTGAAACCTTTGGTCTTGAAGACAAGATGGAGGAAGTGCGCGAGTGGTATGACGGCTACCATTTCGGCAACAGGGAAGACATCTACTGCCCGTGGGGGATCACCAATTATGTAAGTGATCATGTGACATCGTCTTGTGAATCACCACAGGCATACTGGCTCAATACCTCTGGCAATGATATTGCCAGGAATGTGCTTGCAAAAACTGATATCAATCTGACAGAAAAGATTGAAAAGCTGATAGACGGGGGAAGCATCAGGTTTCTCTTTCGTAAACAGATGAACTACGCTGATATATACACGTCAGAAAGCTACTTCTGGTCACTGATGTACCTGACCGGCTACCTGACCATGGCAAATGAAGCACAGCAAAAGAGCTACGGCCGGCTTTTGAATAAGGAGGATATTGTCTGCTGCATTCCCAACAAGGAAGTGGCGGGAGTCTGGCAGACGCAGGTGCAGCAATGGTTTGCATCCGTCCTTCAAAAACAGGACGGAAATAACTTCACAACTGCGCTTTGGCAGGGGGACTGTGCAGGTCTGGAAAACATTCTTGTGAGCATTTTGCTGAAGAGGCTGAGTGTCCATGATTTGCGAGAATATGCGTATCATGTCCTGCTGGTTGCGCTCTTCCCTGATGGCTATTTAGTCAAGTCCAATCGTGAAAGCGGACTCGGGCGCTATGATATACTTGCCCTTGATGGAGACAGGAACAGAGCAGCAGTCATTGAAGTAAAGCGGGCAGACACAGAGCAGCAGCTCGCAGCAAGGGCTGAAGAGGCTCTCCAGCAGATTGCAGAGAAGATGTATGACACGGACCTTCGGACAGAACTCAGGAGCCCAACTATTCTGCACTACGGCATAGCCTTTTGCGGGAAGCTGTGCAAAGTTTTGATGCGTGAGGCTCAACCGTAACATGGATGCCCTTCGCATTGCAGTGCTGCCTGCTCTCTGATCTGCCCTCTGCCAGACACTGCATGGCTTTTTGGCAAGGCTTGCCAAGCCGCGCTTTTTGGGGCTATGTCTCGGGCTCCCTGCCGCTGCCTGCAGCAGGAAGCCCGACATGCGGAGGAGCCAATGAGCGAGGAAAACAGCCAGAAACAGGCCGGTCAGAACCAGATACCAGGCCACAAAACAGCAGAGGAGGCTGCACCCTCCTTTGCAGACAGGCTTGCCAGAGCCAGAAAGATTGTCCAGCTGCTTGAACAGGGGGACATTGACCTTGAGGCAGGTGCCAGGCTCTACAGGGAGGCTGGTGACTGTCTGCGTTTCTGCCGTGAGCGTCTGGCTAGTGTGCGCAATGAAATCGAGCTGCTCAATGGAGAAATCCTCCAGGCTGAGGATGTGCTGAAGCAGGCAGACAAAGACGAGGCTCGCTAAGCAAAAGCACGCTGCACTGAGGCTCGCTGAAGCTGAGCCAGGGGACAGAGGGGCCTGCAGAAAGGCTGGGGCATACCGGCCAGTGCCTGTCCGGCCCTGCATGCTGCACTGCCTGAGCCAGAGACCTGGGCCAGAGAGGCTGCACAAAAGGCCGGGAGCTGGAACACCTCATAGTCTGGAAGCAGGGGCAGGAGGCATGGGCAGAAGCCAGATGCATGAGGCAGAGGCATGCGTCATGAACGGTGCCTGGTTGTGTCTGTTTTCACGCACGAGTGCTGCACTGCGGTGTCCTGCGATGGACTGCGATGGACTGCGCAGCGTTGCTGTGTGTCGGGACAAGACAACGCTGCAAAAAGAGTGTAGCATGCCCGGAGTAAATTTCAGGGGAGGTCCTGCAGGTCCTCATGGCTGCAGGGCCTTCTGTCATGGAGGTCAGGTCATGGACATGTCCCAGCAGGAAATGAAGGCACTGCTCGCCGAGCGGGCAGGCCTGGTGGAAGAGGCGCTCACGCAGCTGTGCACGGATGCACGGGCACCCGAGCGCTTGCGCGACGCCATGCGCTACAGCCTTCTTGCCGGGGGCAAGCGCCTGCGCCCTGTGCTCTGCCTCACTGCCGCAAGTCTGTGCGGCACAGACCCTGCTGCCGTGCTGCCCTTTGCCTGCGGTCTTGAGATGGTGCACACCTACAGCCTGATCCATGACGATCTGCCTGCCATGGACGATGACGATCTGCGCCGCGGACGTCCCTCCAACCACAAGGCCTTTGATGAGGCTACTGCCATTCTGGCTGGTGATGCCCTGCAGGCCGAGGCCTTCAAGGTCATGACCACCTGCCCCCTGCCTGCGGAGAATGTGCTGAAAGCCGTGCACTGCTTTGCTGATGCCGCAGGTGCCTGCGGCATGTGCGGCGGTCAGGAACTGGACATGCAGAGCACTGGCATACGCATTGGCATTGCAGAGCTTGAGCATCTGCATGCCTTAAAGACTGGCGCCATATTGCGCGCCTCAGTTGTCTGCGGCGGCCTTTTGGCCGGTGCTGACGAGGCTGTCATCGCAGCTCTTTCCGCCTACGGGGCCTCTCTCGGGGTTGCCTTCCAGATTGCCGACGACATCCTGGATGTGGTGTCGGATACACAAACCCTGGGCAAGCCTGCAGGTTCTGATCAGGAACAGAACAAGAACACCTATCCCGCACTGCTTGGCCTTGAACGCAGCAGAGAACTTGCAGACATGCACGCAGACACTGCCCGCAGGGCGCTCGACGCCCTGAATGGCAGCATGAACGACAGCATGAATGCCAGAGATGCGGCCTTTTTGCGCGGCCTTGCCCTGTATACGGTCAGGCGCGCCAAGTAGCGCACGCGCGACGAAACCACCAGCAAAGACACATTGTCTCCCTGTTTCCAGAACATGCAGTTTTTGGCTGCTGTGGCCTTTGCACAGCACAAAGAAGCACAAAGAGAACATTTCCGACCTGCCTATGGACACACGCACTCCCTATCTGAACACACTGGATCTTCCCGATGGTCTGCATGATCTGACCAATGCCGAGCTCGAACGCCTTGCCACAGAGGTGCGCACCCGCATTCTTGATGTCTGTTCCAGAAATGGCGGGCATCTGGCACCGAGTCTTGGCACTGTGGAGCTTACCCTGGCTCTGTTAGCCAGTCTGGACATGCACAAGGATCAGGTCATCTGGGACGTGGGCCATCAGAGTTATGCCTTCAAGATCCTCACAGGCAGGGCAGAGGCGTTTTCCACCCTGCGCACAAAGGATGGTCTGGCAGGCTTTCCCAGACGTGCGGAAAGCCCCTATGACGTCTTTGGTGTGGGCCATTCCTCAACCTCCATCTCTGCTGCCTTGGGCTTTGCCACAGCCAGAGATCTGAGCGGCCTTGATCACCATGTGGTGGCTGTCATCGGCGATGGTGCCCTGACCGGCGGCGAGGCCTTTGAGGGCCTGAACCTGGCAGGCCATCAGGGCAGGCGCCTTATTGTCATTCTCAACGACAATGAAATGTCCATTGCCCCCAATGTGGGCGCCATCTCCCGCTTCATGTCCAGAACCCTCACCAGGCGCTGGTTCCGCCAGACCCGCAAGGACGTGTTGGCCTTTTTGCGCACCATTCCCAGAATCGGCGGCAAGCTGGCCATCTATGCGGAGCGCGGCGAGTGGAGCTTCAAGTCCTTCTTCACCCCCGGCATGCTCTTCGAGGCCTTCCGCTTTGCCTATGTGGGGCCTGTCAACGGCCATGACATTCCTGCCCTGCGCCAGCACCTTGAGCGCGCCCTGGCAGTGGAGGACGGCCCTGTTCTTTTGCATGTGCGCACCCAGAAAGGGCACGGCTTTCAGGCTGCAGAAGAGGACCCCACCCACTATCATGGTGTGGGCCACTTTGTGCCTGAGACAGGCAGGCTCATTCCCTCGTCCTCCCCTGTGCCTGCCTTTACCAGGATCTTCGGCCAGGAGCTGGTGCGCCTTGGCAAGAAGGACGCCAGGGTGGTGGCCATTACCGCAGCCATGCCGGACGGCACAGGCACCACGGCCTTTCAGCAGGCCATACCGGACAGATTCTTTGATGTGGGCATCTGCGAGCAGCATGCCATCACCTTTGCCGCAGGCCTTGCCTGTGCCGGCTACAGGCCCTTTGCCTGCATCTACTCCACCTTTCTGCAGCGCGCCTATGACCAGATCATCCACGATGTCTGCCTGCAGGATCTGCCTGTCACCTTCTGCATAGACAGGGCTGGTCTGGTGGGCGAGGACGGCGGCACCCATCAGGGCGTCTTTGACATAGCCTATCTCAGACCTCTGCCCAATATGCACCTTCTGGCACCCAGGGATGAGAACATGCTGGCCCGCAGCGTGGTGACAGCTGCAGACTTCGGCCATCCCCTTGCCATACGCTATCCCAGAGGAGCTGCCTTCGGGGTGCCTGTGGACGAGGAGCGCGCTGCGCTGCCCATGGGTGTCGGCGAAGTGGTGCAAGAGGGCAGCGACATTGCCGTGCTGGCAGTGGGGCGCTGTGTGCCTGTGGCCTGTGCTGCTGCCCGTGAGGTGGAAGAACACTATGGCTGCAGCATCAAAGTCTATGATCCTGTCTGGCTCAAGCCCCTGCCTGAAGAGGAGATCCTTTCCATGATGCAGCACTTCAGGTATCTGCTCAGCGTGGAGGAAGGCTGCATTCAGGCCGGCTTTGGCTCGGCCCTGCTTGAGCTAGCCTGTGACAGGGGCCTGCTCGGCTCCTTTGTGCTTGAGCGCATTGGTGTGCCGGACATGTTCATTGAGCATGCCACGCAGGCCCAGCAGCGTGCAGAGCTCTTCCTGGACCAGGACGGCATCATGGCGAAACTTGCCGGGCTGGCTGAAAAGGCAGGCTTTCAGGCAAAGCAGGCGTAAGGACACACCTCGGACGCAAGTCTCAAACGTACGGAGCAAACCGTACGACTCACATGCAGGGCTCACATGCAGGCACAGGGCAGCTCCCGTACGGGGGCTGCCCTGTGCAGTTCAAAGAAGTACCGCTGCACCTGCCGGCCGGGATGCCAAAAGGCCTCATGCAGTTCCTGAGGACTCCTGATACGGCAGGACGAATGACGATCCGGGCTGGCCTGAGCTAAGCTGCACCGGCCTGCAGCGGCCTGAAGGCGGGCAGCAGCGGCGTGTGCGGACTAGCGTTTCCAGTTGAAGGTGAAGATCTGCTCCATGTCGGGACGGAAGGAGGAGTGTACAGGGCAGGTGTTGGCGGCACGCTCCATCTGCACCTTGTCCTTGTCGCTGTACTCCCTGTCAGGCATGTCGAAGATGAGCTCGATCTTGCCGAAACGATAGGGATTGGTGAGCATTTCCTTGTTGACGCGCACCTTCATGCCCGTGACATCGAGGTTGCGTTTTTTGGCATAGAGACCGACCAGGGTCATGGCGCAGGCGCCAAGGGAGGTTGCGCACAGTTCCACGGGGTTGAAGCTGTCGAGCACGGCATCAGGCTTTTCACTGGAGTGGGTGATGATCTTCGTGCCGCTCTGCAAATGTTCGCACTCCACATGGAGGTCGCCGGTGTAGGTCAGTTCTGCAAAATGTGCCATGGCTGTATCCTTGAAGCATATGCTTGTCTGTTGATGGTTGCACAAGAGGAGGTCAGCTGCTGGTCAGGACAGGGCCTGCAGCTGAGAATGCCTGGGGTATAGCATGTGCCGGCAGGGGCTGCAATGCACTTGTCGAAGCTGACAGAACCTGCCTTTGGGATGTACACAACACAAGGGCAGGAGATGCCGGACAAGGCAGGTGCAGTGTGCGGGTATGAATACAGGACGAACAGCCGTACACGGGCTGTCCTGTGAAAGAGACGTGAGGTAGCACAGATTTCGGGCAGGGCTGCACACTCTTCCCTTCAGGGCCTGACTGGACTACAAGAAGAACAGGCCTGTGACAGATACGGACGGCCGCAGCCTGGCTGCGGCAGCGGC
>CASEWR010000186.1 GCA_949291675.1 uncultured Desulfovibrio sp.
GTACTCTTCCATGGCTCTGCGGGTGAACTCGTCATAGAGCTTACCGGCAGCACGGATGTCCATGTAGAAGACATAGGACTGGGAATCCGGGATGTGGTCCTTGGTCAGAACGGCCTGTTTTGCCGTGTACATGCAGCAGAAGCCGGAGCACAGCGGTCTGCCGATGGACTTGTCACGGGAGCCCACGCACTGGATGAAGACGATGCGTTTGGGTTCCTTGCCATCGGAAGGACGCTTGATGTGGCCGCCGGTAGGACCGGAGGCATTGAGCAGGCGCTCGTACTGCAGGGAGGTGATGACGTCGGGGTACTTGCCGCCGCCGTATTCCTCGTACACGGTCCAGTCCATGAGGTCGTAGCCTGTGGCTGCGATGACGCTGCCGACCTTGACGGTGATGACCTCGTCCTTGCGCTCGTAATCAATGGCCTTGGTGGGGCAGATTTTGGCGCAGATGCCGCATTTGCCAGTGGTCAGCTTGCGGCAGTAGTCAGGATTGATGGAGGCGCGCTTGGGAATGGCCTGCGGGAAGGGAATGTTGATGGCCGTGGTGAGGCCCACATTTTCGTTGAAGCGGTCAGGCACCTTCTTGCTGGGGCATTTTTCCGTGCAGGCGCCGCAGCCTGTGCACTTGCTCCAGTCCACATAGGTGGTCTTCTTGCGGATGGTGACATCAAAGTTGCCCACATAGCCTGTGATGTCCTCCACTTCGGAGCAGGCATAGAGGGTGATATTGGGGTGCTGGGCAACGTCCACCATCTTGGGGCCGAGAATACAGGCCGAGCAGTCAACAGTGGGGAAGGTCTTGTCCAGCTTGGCCATCTTGCCGCCGATGGTGGGCTCGCGCTCGACCAGGATGACGGGGATGCCGCCGTCTGCGCAGTCTAAGGCAGCCTGAATACCGGCAATGCCGCCGCCGATGATGAGCACCTTCTTGGTGATGTCAAAGGACTGGGAGAAGAGAGGACGGTTGTTGCGCAGCTTGACAACAGCCATGCCGATGAGCTCGCAGGCCTTGTTGGTATTGGCTTCCTTGTCCTTGCCGATCCAGGAGACGTGCTCGCGGATATTGGCCATTTCCAGCATGTAGCGGTTGAGGCCGGCACGTTCCACAGTACGGCGGAAGGTGGGCTCGTGCATGCGGGGGGAACAGGAGGCAACGACCACGCCCGTCAGCTGATAGTCGTGAATGGCCTGCTCGATGGCTGCCTGGCCGGGTTCGGCACAGGTGTACATGAGGTCGGTTGCATAGACGACATCAGGAAGGGAGAGGGCACTTTCGGCAGCGGCTTTGCAGTCAACAGTGCCTGCAATATTGCTGCCGCAGTGGCAGACAAAAACGCCTATTCTCATGCTGCATCGCCTCCTTTGGCTTCCTTGCTGGCTGTGTTGAGAGCCCTGATGCGGTCCACAAGCTTGTCAGCGCTGACAATGAGCTTGTTGAGGCCGAGGCTTTTGGGATCACAGCCGAAGGCCAGGCCCATGAGCTGGGTGTAGTACAGCACCGGGATCCTGAACTTTGCATTGACCTGCTTCTCGGCCTGCTTCTGACGCAGGTCGAGGTTCATCTGGCACAGAGGACAGCAGACGCAGATGCAGTCGGCTTCCATCTTGACGGCAACGTCAAGGATGCGGCCGGAGTTCACGGATGTGAGCGGACGGTGGGGGATGCCTGCGGAGGCACCACAGCATTCCGTCTTCAGGGGGAAGTCAATGACACTGTCTGCGCCACAGGCGGCCAACAGGCTCTCCATGAGCATGGGGTTCTCGGGGTCGCCGAATTTCATGAGGTCAGCGGGCCTGCTCATGAGACAGCCATAGTAGGGGGCAATGCGGATGCCGCCCAGGCTGAGCACCACGTGCTTTTTGATCTCGTCGGCAGAGCACAGTCTGCCAATCATCTGCATGACAGAGGTGGCTTCCGGCAGGGTCTCGGGAGCAGGCTCATCGAGCAGCTCGTCAACGCGTTTGTGGAAGTCGGGGTTTTCCATTCTTTCTCTGGCATGGAGGAGATTGGAAAGACAGCTCGGACAGGGGGTCATGACAATGTCAGCACCCTGCTTCTTCGCCTGCACGAGGTTGCGTGTGCACAGGGCTGCAGAGAGCTCGGAGCTCACGGCATGGGCAGGAGTGGAGCCGCAGCAGTTCCACTCGTCGATTTCGCTGGAGACAATGCCCAGGATGCGACAGACTTCGCTGGAGGAGAGCTCGTAGTCAAGGGAGGAACCCTTGGCAGAACAGCCGGGATAGTAGCCTATTTTCAAAGACGCATTCATGGACGCACTCCTTCGCGCTTGGCTCTTTCCTCATAGCGCTTGAAAATACGGGCAACGGCCCTGGCGCCTCCATCCGGCACGACGTGAGGCTTGAAGCCGAGCTTGCCCTTGCTCAGAGCGCCGGGGGCGAGATCCACATCCGTGGTCAGACGCAGGGAGCGCAGCATGTAGAGAACCATGGTTCCAATCTCGAAGCTGCGGCCGAAAGCCCGGACCGTGTTGAGGAAGGAAAGCCAGAATTTGTCCATGACAGGAACGTTGATCCTGTTTTCCCGTCTGGCCATGTGGCGCAATGTCTCCATGACATTGGCAACATCAATGTTGTTGGGGCAGCGCAGGCTGCAGGTGGAACAGGACAGACACATCCAGATGGATTTTGAATCCAGCACCTTGTCCTTCAGTCCCAGCTGCACGGCACGCATGATCTGATTGGTCTGCAGATCATAGGTAAACGCTGCAGGACATCCTGCAGAACAGTTCCCGCACTGATAGCAGTTCGAAATTTTTTGTCCGCTCTCGGCTTCGACCTCTTTGATAAAGGAGAGGTCTCGCCCGTGGACAACGTTTAAGGGGGTACCTTGCATAACGTCTCCTCAGAAAAACCCGCTGGCAAGACGGATGGGTATTTGAGGCTCATGCTGCAGCCGATGTGCACGGTTGCAGGCACGTAATTCTGTAGACCTGACTGCAAACAATACAGGTTTTCCCGGATAAAGGCTAGAGGTCGGGAGGGAATTCCTGCAAAATTAACTCAAACTCAAGCTCTTGCGATAGCTTGCTTTTTCTGTTTCCTTTTCCCCGGAGAAACAGGGGCTGCCTGGCGCGTGTCTCTGAACCCCTTTCGCATCAGTCCGAAATCATGAGAACTTTCCAAGTAGGAAAAGAATTGGGCAGCCAATTTGCACAGCCTGCAAAAAAATGCCTTCCACAGCAAAGAAATTTCGGCATGATGCATGGAAATCTTCTTCATGAAGAGAACTTTCCACAGTGTCCATCATGTCAAAGAACAGAGGTAGATGACTTGAAACAAGCTCTGGACAGGCATTGAGAGGGACCTGGATTTTGTCGCTGACTGTCTGTACAAGGACAGCAGCACTGCTGCAGCAAAAAGCTCAATGCGGCAGGACATGTTCTTCAGTGCAGCAGGCCTGCAATGCAGACCTCTCAGACCTGCTGCCACTCTTTGTACAGTCAATCAGTCTCTGCTGTCAGTTGCGGCTGCAGACAGGACACACGTTTTTGCAGGGGAGCATTATGCCAGACCACGATTATCTCATACTGCACGGCATCAATCTCAATATGTTCGGACGCCGTGACCCCACTGTCTACGGAACGGCAACACTTGAGCACATCAATCGCGCGCTGCTCAACGTGGCCGCCCAGCTGGGCGTGCGTCTGGACTTCTTCCAGACCAATCATGAAGGGGCCATGGCAGAGCGCATTCACAGGGCTCTGGACGACGGCACCAGGGGCGTGGTCATCAATGCCGGTGCCTGGACCCATTACAGCTACGGCCTGCTGGATGCGCTGAACATCCTTTCCGTGCCCATTGTGGAAGTGCACATGTCCCATGTGGCCAGCCGCGAGGAATTCCGCCGTCACTCCGTCATTGCCCCTGCCTGCTGCGGCACAGTGGCAGGCTTTGGGGTGAACAGCTACCTTCTGGGCCTCATGGCCCTGGACCAGGTGGTGCAGGAGCGCGAGCAGAAGCTGCGCAGGGCTGAGGAAGCCTGCACAGGACCTGTGCCCGGCATGATGCCAGACCCCTTCGCCGACTAGCAGCAAAGGGGTCTGAACAGTCCCTGGAGGGACAAGAGAAAAAACGCCGGGGCCGGTGGCATATGCTGCCGGCCTCATGCGTCTGAAAACGTGTTGTGCGCGAGATTGTCCGGGAAGCCTGCCCGGCATGGGTGCGCGGGATGGGTGCGCGGGATGATTGCGCGAAAGGCTCAGGCGAAATGCTCTCTGGCTGCGGCAAAGCCGTCCTTTGCCCTGCGGATCACGGATTCATCCACGCAGAAGGCCAGCCTGAAGTAGCCGGGGCAGCCGAAGCCGGAGCCGGGGACGCCGAGCACGCACTTGGAGGTGAGCACCTCGATGAAGGCCTTGTCGTCCTCAATGGGAGACTTGGGGAAGAAGTAGAAGCTGCCGCGGGGCATGTTGAACTCGTAGCCTGTCTCGCGCAGCACTTCGGCCATGGCATTGCGACGCCTTGTGTAGATGTCCACATCCACGCTGGCACCAAGGGCTGCAGCCATGATGTGCTGGCCAATGATGGGGGCGTTCACATAGCCGAGAATACGGTTGGTGATAGTGAGGGCAGCCATGAGCTCGGTCCTGTTTTCCAGCAGGGGCGAGAGGGCGATGTAGCCCACGCGCTCGCCGGGCAGGGAGAGGTTCTTGGAGAAGGAGCTCACGCACACGGCATAGGGATAGAGGGGCAGCACGGAGGGCACTTCAGCGCCGTCATAGGCCAGGAAGCGGTAGGGCTCGTCAGAGATGAGCCACACGGGGTGGTTGTATTCCTGTGTCTTTCGTTCCAGCAGGGCAACCAGTTCCTTCAGTTCCTCCAGGGTATAGATGGCACCGGTGGGATTGTGCGGAGAGTTGATGAGCACAGCCCTGGTCTTCGGGGACATGGCCTTTTCCAGAGCCTCCACATCGGGGGCAAAGGTCTCCTTCCTGCTCGGCACAGTGGCCAGGGTGCCGCCGTGGTTGGCAACATAGAAACCGTACTCCACAAAGTAGGGCGCAAAGGTGAGCATTTCCTCGCCGGGATTGATGACTGCCTTGAGGAAGGCATTGAGGGCGGAGGCGGCACCTGCGGACAAAAGCACGTCACTGGCAGTCAGGCTGACCTTCTGTTCCTCGGAAATCCATTTTGCCAGGGCTTCGCGGGCCCAGGGGGCACCGGCATTGGGGGTGTAGCCGAAGGCAAAGGGTTCGTGGGCCTTGTCAGCAAAGGCCTTCAGGCCGTCCACCACCTCCTTGGGGGCAGGCAGGTCGGGATTGCCCAGGGAGAAGTCAAAGACATTCTCGGGGCCGTATTTCTTGCGCAGCTCAATGCCGGCCTCGAACATGCGGCGGATGAGTGAGGAATTGGCAACATAGCCCTGAACGGTCCGGGAAAGCAGTTCCATATGTGCAACTTCTGCGCCGTGATACCTGATGTTGGCTCAGGGGAGAGAGCGCAGCCTCCGTATGAGATTCTCCTGATGAAGTGCATGTGAACACGACAGAGCGTACAGGGGAAGCCTGAGTGCGGACAGCAGGGCAGACAGGGGGGAGCTGTTGTTGTGCCTGCGCCGAAGACAGGGCTTTGCATGCGTGTTCCTCAAGCTGGTATGACTGAGACAGGGAGGAATTTTCATCACACACCGGCCCGTTGTCAAACTGCAGATCCGTTTTGCTGTGCTGAACAACGTTTCTGAACAACGATTCGGGGCCGGTGATTCGGGGCAAAGCCCTGCAGCCAGGCACAAGGAAAGGCGCACTGCAGTACGCCTGCCCGCATGTTTTGTTGTGCAAAAGCCTAAGCTGTGCCTGTATGCAGGCCGAAAGTGCTTTTTTGCGGGCATGAAAAAAGGGAGGACAGCTGTCCTCCCTGCAAGTGTCTGCCATCCGGCAGGCAGTGCTGCCGGTCTGTTTTGTGTTGTGCAGTCCCTGAAAAGCCGGTCAGAATAGCTTCAGGGCAGTTTCAGGGCAGTTTCAGCGCAGGCTTGCCGGCTGCCCGGGAACTGTACCAGAGCTCTCTTTCAGGGGCATCTGCTCCGGGACCGTCTGCACCGGGACCATCTTTTCCAGGGGCATCTACTCCAGGGTGATGATGAAGTCGCTGATGGCCAGGGGCTGACTTGAGCCCTTGTTCATGCAGTAGACTGTGAAGCGATAGGATTGGCCTGAGCCGGAGGGGCAGGGGGCACGGTACATGCTGAGCAGACCGCCTTCGGGGATGACGTCTGCACCGTCAGAGTTCAGGCCGCCGTAGGCCCAGCGACCGCCACCAAGATGGCGTTCCGGTGACGTTCCGACCTGAGAGACGCGCACTTCATAATAGTCCGTGCCCCTGGGCGGATTGTAAATGGTGATTTCAGGGGAAATGCGCGAGCAGCGATGTCTGTCGCCGAAGCTGACTTCCACACGTGTGCCTTCCGGGACATCAGACGAGTCGCCGTACAAGCCGCAACCGGTCACAAGGGAAGAGCAAAGCAGCACGCAGGCGAGGAGAAGGCACGAGGAACGGCCCATGGGGAACCTCCAGAAAAGTCATACTTTTGGGCAAATGCTACTGCAAAGGATGCCCTTTGACAAGAGAAAGCAAGGTTCTCTCCTGCAGCTGTTGGAACACAAGTAGCTGCATCTCATGAATTTTTCCTGTGCCAGGCCTGTCTGTGACCTTCCTGTGGCAGTGCTGAGATTTTTTGCAAAAGGCTGCACGTTCCTGTGCCCGACGTTTATCCGGTTTGTACACGGCTTGTGCCGGAAAAAAGAAGACGGCGAGTTCCCGCCGTCTTCCCGTCACATTCTTCAGGCGTCTGCTGCGCCTGTGCAGCAGGCTGTTAGTCGTCTTCTTCAGGTCTCGGAGTGAGCCTGGCATCAACTCTGGTCCTGATGCGGCGGCGCTCCTTGGTGACTTCAGCGTCCCTGACTGCCTTGAGGGCAGGAATGGGCAGGGCATTGTACATGGGCCAGAAGCCGGGGAAGAGCTCGGTGAGAATACCGGGATTGTTCAGGGAGAAGCCCTGAGAAGCGCGGCGGGCGCAGGCACACAGGGCAAGGGCATGGGCCCAGGAGGGAGAGGGCGCTGTCCACAGAGGACCGCGGTCCGTGTCGCGCTCCAGGGGAGAGATCTCGGTGTTGAGAATCTTGAGGCCGCAGGCCCTGGCAAAGCTCTCGCCTTCCCTGGCTGTCTCTTCATCAGTATTGGCAGGCACAGTGGCATGGCCGTACTTCAGTGCCTGCACACAGGCCAGGGCAAAGGGCAGGGGGGCCAGCACGGAGGGCAGGCCGGCAGGCACGCTGAGGGCTGTGTCAGGCAGGACATACTTGCTGCCTGCATCGAGCTTCACCCTGTCGTCTTCCACAAGAAGCTTCAGGTTCAGCTGGCCGAAGAGATCCTCCACAGCTGCAGCTGCAGGACCGTCGGCCCAGATGCCGCGCAGGGAGACTGTGCCGCCGAGCACGGGAACAAGGGCCAGCACCAGGGCGCTGATGGCAGGGTCCATGGTGATGTCTGCCTCTGCAGGCAGGGTGCCGTCCCAGGGAGCAAGATGCAGCAGGCAGCCTTCCTCGCGCACAGGGCAGCCGGCAATGGTGAGCAGGGGAATCAGCGGTGTGAGCAGGGCAGCGCGCACCTCGCTGTCCAGGGCGGACATATCGAAGGTGACACTGGTGCCGTAGAAGGGGGCTGCAAGGATGAGCGCCTCAACAAATTCCACGGGCAGGTCTGCAGTCAGGGAAATGACCTCGGGCAGCTGGCCGGAGCATTCCAGACGCAGGGGCAGGCCTTCGCTTCTGGGCACAAGCGGGATGATGCGGGCACCGAGCTGGGGCAGGAAGTGGCGCAGAGGCACAAAACTGGCCAGCTTGAGGTCTGTACCGCCGCTGAAGCGGGTGTGGCCCGGTCTGCCGATATAGTGGGCAAGGCCGAGATAGAAGTTGAAGGGGCTCTGGCCGACATGCAGCACCTTGTCGGGGTTGCCGGCAGGTGCGCTGTCAGAGGCATGGCGGATGACATTGCCGTCACGGTGCAGGACGCAGCCCATCTGATTGAACATGTGCACGCAGTCGGACACAGCGTCGTTGAGCAGGGCCCTGCTGATCAGCAGGGGCTTGCCGGACATGGCTGTGAGTGCAGTCCACATCTGGGTGAGATGCTGGTCTCTGGGTGCGTCCATGTCCACATTGACCGGCTTCTGCTGGGGAGCAAGGTTGAAGGCCGTTCTTCTGGTCTGGGACTCTTCGGCTGAGGGCGGAGGCAGGAAGTCCACTTCCTGCAGCAGATTGAACAGACGACTGGTGAGCAGCGGGTCGGAACTGATCTTCGATGCCTGTGCTTCCCATGCTTCCCGCAGAAAGCGTTCGTCCTGGGGGGTAAGTCTGTTATTGCCCTTCATCATGCGCACAAGCACGTTGTGGCGCTGCAGGAGAAGGCTGAGAATCTGTCTGTCTATGTCCCGAACGGTTTCCCGCATGGGCGGGCGCTTTTCCTGACTCACGTCGTACATGAACTCTAACCGGCGCGGATACCTCTGTCCTGGTGTCTCTGACCCGAGATGTCTGACTGATGTCTGGCTGACATGCCTGACGAATGTCCGGCTGATGTCTGACAGAGGAGGAAGCGCCGCCTCCTTGGTATTGCTTTGATATTGTTTCAGCCGCAGCTGCACCCGGCAGTCGCGGGGAAGGGCCCATATACCCCAGCACGTGCATGGGTGCAAGCAAAAAAGCCTCCCTTTTCCCGGCCTGCGCGTCCTGAATGTTCTCTCCGGGGCACACAGACCTTTTG
>CASEWR010000187.1 GCA_949291675.1 uncultured Desulfovibrio sp.
ACCGTGCCGATCGTCCTGACCATGCTGATCGTCCGGCTCGCCCTGAGCGCAGTGACAGGGCTGTTGAGCCTCAGCGCCAGTCTATGCAGGCCGGCCAGACAGGGCAGACAGGCCAGGCAGGCCAGCCTCGTCAGCCCCGCCTGGAAGGGCAGCAGGACGCACGGCGCGGCCAGCAGCCCCGCGACGGCCCGCGTGACTGGCGCAATGACGGGCGTAATGACAGTCGCAATGAAGGGTCTCGCGACGGGCGTCGTGACCCCCGTTCCGAGTCCGGACGCAGACCTGAAGGCCGTGACGGCGGTCGTGACACTGCCAGAGATGGCCGCCGAGACGGCCAGCGTTACAGTCAGCGTGACGGCCAGCGCGACAGCAGGCCCGGACACAAAATGCACAGGGACAAGAGGCGCGAGCAGCGTGCCAGACATGACAGGCAGGACTTTCGCAGCCAGTCCCGTAGTCAGGAGAAGACGCAAAACATAAGTATCTCAGACAGGGCCTGACAGGCTTTCGGCAGGGCCAGCCATCGTGTTGCATGTGTTTTGCAGGTGTGCGTTGCAATGCGCGTTGAAAATGTGTGTTGCAGGCGCTCTTTAGCGCAGAATGCGCCCTGCGCGGCCCTGCAGCGGGGCTCAGACTCCTGCCCGGCATGTGATCAGTGTTTGAGATCGGTGTTTGAGAGCAGTGTTTGAGATCCGTGAAGATTTGCAGTATAGGCACGACTGGAAAAAAGCACCCCCACCGCAGAGGGGCATTACCATTTCGGGAGGCACACGTGCACAACGGGACCTATTACGTCACAACGCCCATTTATTATGTCAACGACAATCCCCATCTTGGGCATGCCTACACGACCATTGTTGCCGATGCGCTGGCTCGCTTTCACAAGCTTCTGGGCGCAAAAACGCTCTTCTGTACAGGAACGGACGAACACGGAGACAAGATTGTCAAGGCTGCAGCCAAGGCAGGGCTTTCTCCGCAGGAATTCGTGGACAGCATCAGCTCCAGGTTCCGTGATCTCTGGCCTTCCCTGCAGATAGCCAATGATCGCTTTGTGCGCACCACCAGCCCTGACCACAAGAAGGTGGTGCAGGAAGTGATGCAGCGAGTGTATGACCGCGGCGACATCTACTTTGGTGAGTTCGGCGGCCATTACTGCACAGGCTGTGAGCGCTTCTACACCGAGAAGGAGCTGGTGGACGGCATGTGTCCGCAGCATCTGACCAGGCCCGAGTTCATCAAGGAGAAGAACTACTTCTTCAAGATGTCCAAATATCTGCCCTGGCTGCGTCAGTACGTCATGGACCATCCGGATTTCATCCGCCCTGAGCGCTACCGCAAGGAGCTCATCGGCATGATCGACTCCGGGGGTCTGGAAGATCTGTGCATCTCCCGTCCCAAGAGCCGTCTGTCCTGGGGCATTGAGCTGCCCTTTGACAAGGACTATGTCACCTATGTGTGGTTTGACGCCCTGGTCAACTATATCTCCATTCTCGGCTATCCGGACGGTGAGGACTACAAGAAGTTCTGGCCTGCAGATCACTGCATTGCCAAGGATATCTTAAAGCCCCACGGCATCTTCTGGCCCACCATGCTGCGCTCTGCCGGCATCCCTGTGTACAATCATCTCAATGTGCACGGCTACTGGCTCATGCGCGACACCAAGATGTCCAAGAGCCTTGGCAATGTGGTGGACCCGTACCGCATGACCGAGCTCTTCGGCTCCGATGCCTTCCGCTACTTTTTGCTGCGCGAAATGCAGTTCGGCTCTGATGCCAACTTCAACTACGAGGCCTTCATCGGGCGCGTGAACACAGATCTTGCCAATGACCTTGGCAATCTCTTCAGCCGCGTGCTCAGCATGACTGCAAAGTACGAGAACAGCATTGTGCCCCAGCCCAGGGACAAGACAGACGATGATCGCGCCATCATGAATGACTGCGCAGAGGCCTTGCGCAACTATCTCAAGCTCTTTGAGAACATTCAGTTTGCCAGAGCTCTGGAGAGCCTGTGGGAACTGGTGCGCGGTCTCAACAAGTACGTGGACACCCAGGCTCCCTGGACGCTTGCCAAGGAAGGCAAGACAGGACGTCTGAGAACAGTGCTCTATGTGCTCCTTGCCTGTATGCGCAAGGTCGCCCTGGCCCTGTGGCCTGTCATGCCCCATGCCTCCATCACCATGCTGCAGCAGCTTGGTCAGGAGATTCAGCAGGGCGAGAGCCCGGAGCTCATCATTGACGATGAGATCACCTGCTTTGGCGGCCTCTATCCAGGCATCGAGATTGCGCCTGCCTCCAATGTCTTCCCCCGCATTGACGCAAAGGAAATGCTGGCCAAGCTGGAGGAAGAAGCCAGAATCATGCAGGAGAAGGCCAGAAAGCGTCAGGAAGAGGAAGCTGCTGCCAAGCCCAGACCCCTGGTGACCTTTGACACCTTCAAGTCCTGTGATTTGCGCGTCGGCACAGTGCTTGTCTGCGAGAAGCTGGCAGGTGCTGACCGCATTCTGCGCTTTGAAATCGACTTTGGCGAAGGCAAGCCCAGACAGATCCTCTCCGGTGTGGCCCAGTACTACACACCCGAAGAACTGGTGGGTACTCAGGTCTGCGCCATTCTGAACCTGCCTGAGCGCACCATCCGCGGTGCCAAAAGCTGCGGCATGATCCTCACAGCCGAAAAGGACGGCAAGGTCGTCCTGCTGCGCCCCGGTGATGCCGTGCCTGCAGGAAGCCTGATCGGCTAAGTGCAGCGTTGCTGCCACATGGCAGAAGAACGTCAGGGGCTCTTTGCAAAACATGCGGAGGGCCCCTTTGTACGTTGCAAGCTCTTGAACATGTTCCATGTGCGGCACGTAACTGCCATATGCGCCGCAAAGGTTGCGGTGAATACCACACTGAGACTTGCATAAACTGCGGCAACAGGGGCAGAATGAAGCCAGAATGAAGGGCAGGGAACAACGAGAAGGTTGAAAGAAGACCCGGGAGACAACGATGTGGATCTACGAAGCCCCTGACTGGCCGGCCCTGCGCTGGGATGCTGCAGCCCTTGCCGGTCCCTGTGCAGCAGTGCACAGACAACAGGAGCACCTGCGTGCGCACATGCAGGCCTGTTCGCATGGTGTGCAGGCCAGGTTTCGCCTTGCCCTGCTCACGGAAGAGATCACTGCCTCGGCAGCCATTGAAGGAGAGCACTTTGACAAGCATTGTGTGCGCGCCTGTCTGGAAGAGCGTCTGCCCTGGCTGGCAGCTGCAGGTCAGGAGCAGACGGCTGCACACGCCACGCTGCAAAGCTCCCTGTCTGCCACAGGCTCCAGGCCGGTCGGAGCCGACAGGTCTGGCAGAGCCGGCAGGGCTGACAGAAGAAAGCCTTGTCAGGGCATGGTGGACATGGTCTGCGAGGCGCTGCTGCTGCCACGGGAGCCATTTCCTGATGCTGCACCTGCAAGGGCATGTGCCAGGTGTACAGGTACAGAGCCGGCGCCAGCCCCGACCCCCGATGCCGGCACCGATGCTGCCCCCCATGCTGACAACAGCCCGTCTGTGTTCCTGGCAGGCTGCACTCTTTGCCGGCAGGCGACACATGCGCATCCTCACAGGAGCCCTGCGCACACCGGCCAATGGCCCCATGTGCGTGGTCTCAGGTCCTGCAGGGAGGGAGAGGGTACACTTTGAGGCACCTGCTGCTGAAAGGCTTGCACCAGAGCTTGCACATTTTTGTGCCTGGATGCAGGGCGAAGAGAAGCCTGGGACCCCTGCACCTGTCAGAAGGGCCCTGCTTGCACCAGTGCTCGCCGCAGGCCTTGCCCATCTGTGGTTTGTGGTCCTGCATCCCTTTGAAGACGGCAATGGCCGCATCAGCAGGGCGCTGGCTGGTCGTGTCCTTGCAGAGGGTGCCCTGGCTGGTTCCGGACTGGACGGGGATCACAGCGTCCGCTCAGACAGGATGTGTGGCGCTGCACCTGAGTATGCCTGTCTGTCAGCACAGATTTTGCGTGAGCAGGCTGACTACTATGCCATGCTGGAGAAGACAGACAGGGGGAGTCTGGATGTCACACCCTGGCTTTGCTGGTTTGCAGGTTGTTCCAGGCGCGCGCTCATTCAGGCAGGCTGTGCACTTGGCAAACTACAGTCACGGTTGCGTGTGTGGCAGAGAGCACGGGCCTGCGGGATGACTGCACGCCAGAGCAGGGTGCTGGAACGCCTTGCAGGAGACAGCAGGGGGGACTTCAGACAGGACTTCACTGGCAAGCTGACCTGCAAAAAGTACGCAAAGCTTGCCAAATGCTCTGAGGAAGATGCAGCAGCGGATCTGCGCCAGCTTGTGGATGCGGGGGTGTTTGTACAGGTGTTGCAGGGCAGGGAGCCACACTATGTGCTGCGGGACCCAGACCAGGAATGTCAAACGACATCCAGGCATACTACCTAGACGACATTCGAACTGACAGGTACCCCGCGCTCTCAATCTTGTTGCAACCAGAGACGGGTTTTAGTTGCATCAAACGCAAAAATGTCCCTTTGTTGTCCGTTCAGTTGTCACAAACCCAGGCTGACGGACATTGCTGAGGAGCTTGCCTGTGGCACGACAGACTGATCATCAGATTCTTCAAGAGCTCGAATTCACCAACGAGCTTCTGCTTGCCATCACACGCACCATGGCCTGTCATGCCTCCTTCAAGGCAGCAGAGACCGGATACCTGAGCACACCAAAGCTAGGACATGGTGACCACGGCTGAGGAGGTCGTGGTCAACGAGCTGAGCTGGCTGCGCTCTGTCGCAAATAAGGGGCATGCGGCCGAGCATGAGACCCCACAGGAGGAGAACATCGGCGGCAGCTGACCGGAAGAATCACAGCAAAAAAGCTCGATCTGTAGGGCTATTCCAGAATATCTTGCTCACTGTCGGCTTCTTCTTTGTAAAATGCCTCGACAATCGCTTCATTCAGGGTCTTTGCCCCCTCTCTTGGTGTTCCGATGCCCGCAACAAATCCCTGCAAAAAAGAGCCGTTCTTTAAAATTGCTGTCAGACGCAGCGGGATAGGCTGGATAGCCCCTTCTCTCTTGGGAGCCCCGCACATCCGATAGAAATTTTCTCGTTCCGAGTTCTCAAGCCATATCAAAGAAAAAGGTCGCAACTTATCGTTAATGCGTATTACTGCTATATCCTTTTCTGTTTTTATTGTTGTTACTACATAATTACCATCTATAAAATATCTTGATTCATTACAATATTCTTCAGAAGTAGGCAGTTTTTTATAAATTGATTTTGCTTCTTGTGCAGAAAGGGTAACTCCGTCAATTTCCATCTTGTCGTTCTTGTTCATTTTTCCTGAAATATAAGACATGTGTTGGTTTGATCTGTCTAGGGCTCCAATTAATTGTTCATTGATTTCGAGTGCCTTTTTCTGAATTTCGTTATTATCAGTCTGTTGCAATATTTTTAATTTTGATTCTTCGCGTATTCTTTCAATTTCAACTTTGTAATCAAACTCGGCTTTTTCTCTTTCTTTTTTATTGTTAAAATAAGATATAGCAATTTTAGAAGAGAAATATAATATTAAACCAGTAATGCATATGTCAAAAATTTGGTCTGGATTCATCTTTTTCAATAATTCAAATACAGGCACAACTAGTTCTGTGCAACCTTCTTTGACCTCTACCGTAACCCTAAGTCCACAAGCGTCAACTTTACTTGTGTTATACTTTATTTTTTCTTCATTATATAAATTATATATTGATATAACTTCTCTTTGTAATCTTGAAATAAATTCTGCAATTTTATAATCAATCTTTCCGTCCCATTGTTCTCCTGTTATTTTTATGCGTATATCTTTTTCTGCAAATTCTATTTTTCTATTCTCGTGTGTAATTTGAGATATAATGGCATCCATTGCTGAATCAAAGTCAGAAACAACTATCGCACTCTTGTCTTCCATGCTCCTCCTCCGGGGTGTCTAGTTACAAAAAAGGCCATCCTAACAAGGGGATGACCTTATATGGCCTTCGAGAGAGGACTAGTTCGTTGTTTGTTAAAGAGTCAAGCCGAACGTTTGTCGCACTGTCCGTATCTGTACATTTGTGCCGTTCTTTGGGGCCTCTTTCTTCACAAATCCAGCAAAGACCTCTGCACCGCCACCGGTCGATTCTTTTTCCTAGCCTGCTTATTCCTGCTCCTGCGATCCTGGTAGTCCAGGTAGTCAGGCTTCCTGCCTCCAGAAGCTCCTCTATGGTGAGAACCTGAATCCGCTGGAACTCCTTCTGCCCTCCTGGGTAGACGTTCTTGCCCGCAGCGATGGCATCCGTCAGCATCCTCTTGCTCGGTTCCTCAAGTGTCAGCAAAAAGGCCATCTGTGTGTTGTCTCTGCCCCTGCGCTCCTCAATCAGTCCCCTCAGCTCCCTGATGTGGTTTGCCGTGATCTTGCCGCTCTTCACGCCCATGATGATACGGAAGGGCTTCTTTGCCGTCGGCGTGCCATAGGCGTAGACAGCACCATCAATTCCACCATCAGGCCCCATCTTCTTCTGGTTGTCAG
>CASEWR010000188.1 GCA_949291675.1 uncultured Desulfovibrio sp.
TAGCTGTTTCATCCCTGGTCAATAGTCTGAAAGGTGTCTCGAGCAGATTGATTCGGAAGAAAGACTACCCTTCGATTCGCAACAAACTCTGGGCTGGTTCCCTCTGGTCTCCAAGCTATTTTGCCGGAAGCTGTGGGGAGCGCTCTCTCTTCCTTGCAGGAAAATATTGAATCACAGAGGACTCCCCGGTAGGGTGCGCCTTATATCCTCTCCCTGAAGGGAGAGGCTTTACGGCGCCTTTGGTAACCCGCTCTCTGCTGACCTGGTGGGCCATGACAAGACCGGAGCAGCAGGTTCTCGACAAGTTCACAAAGTTTGACATCGAGCACATCTATCCTTCACGGCGCATGAAGGAAGAGCCTCTGGCAGGCAGGAGCTATGAGTCCCTGGGCAACAAGTCCATCCTGGAACGACGCATCAATATTCGTGCTTCAGACTATCGTTTCCAGGACAAGGCCAGCTATTATCTTGGCAAACGAAACGAGCACACTGGAACAGACGTTCAGGATCTGCGGGTACTTGCCCAGACATACGAGGACTTCAAGGAAGGCGACATTATGGCAAGGACACAGAACATTCTGAACAGCTTTCTTGGCTGCCTTGCTGCATACAACCTGCTTGAGCCCGATCAGCCTCAGGGGTAGGTACGCAGACTTGCCGGTCTCTCCGGCTTCGTGGTCCTTTTGGCGGGCAGCTGATCCCTTCAGCTGCCCTTCTCTTATGCATCGGAAGCTGCCCTGCTGGCAGGGTCCGCCTCTATGCTGACCAGCACGCCCTTCTCACACACGCCGCAGGCCCTGGCCTGCACAAAGTCCTTTCTGCCGGCACCTGCACTGAGTGTGTGCAGGGCCTGTGTTTCGATGAAACAGGGGGTGTAGAAGGCATCCACTGCGTGCACGCAGCCTTCCACAAGGTGGCCTTCGGCTGCATCAAGGGCCAGTTCCATGTGCTGACACATGCTCTGTGCCTGCCAGAAGGCCCTGGCCTTTTCTGCCACCACAGCCCGCACTTCTGCAGCCCTGGCAGCCTTTTCCTTTTTGTCGAGCTGGTCAGGGAAGCTTGCTGCAGCTGTGCCCGGACGCCGGGAATAGGGAAAGACATGGGCATAGGTGAAGGGTGTTTCTTCCACAAAGCGGCACAGAGCATCCACATCTTCCGGCCGCTCTCCGGGAAAGCCCACCAGGATGTCAGCCCCAAGCCCCATGACAGGCCAGAAGGCATGCAAACGCTCAAGAGCCCTGGTCAGGGTCGAGGCTGAGTAATGGCCCCTGCCCATGCGCTTCAGCACTGACGAGCTTGCGTGCTGCAACGAAATGTGCAGGTGGGGAGCAATGAGCGTGCTGGCACCCAGGATCTCGCAGCCCCTGGCATCAAGCTGCGAGGGCTCAAGGGAGCTGATGCGCAGTCTGCGTCTGCCGGCAAAGTCCGGCGCCAGTGCTTCTTCAAGCTTTTGCACAAGGGTCCAGAAGTCACCAAAGCTCTGCTCATCGCGCCCGTACTGGCCGAGATTGACACCGGAGAGCATGATCTCGGCATGGTCCTGCAAGAGTCTTTCGGCCTCGGCAATCACATCGTCCGGATGCCTGCTCACATGGGGACCGCGGGTCAGGGGCACAATGCAGTAGGTGCAGCGGTGCGTGCAGCCGTCCTGTACCTTGAGCACAGGGCGCACGCGCTTGAAGTGCTCGATCTGCATGGCAGGCCAGGGACGGGTCCGGTAGTCCTTCCAGTGCATGGCGCCAACTTCTGCCGCAGCCCTGCCTGCCCTTCTCTCCTGCGCAACTTTGTGCAGACGCCTGACAAGGTCTGCAATGACTTCAGCCCTGCACAGCTCTTCCTTGCGCTCCTGCACAAGGATACAGTCAGCCTCCGGGTGCGGGGCATGCTTTCTGGGCACAAAGGAGGCCACCAGACGGGCTGCACAGCCTGTGAGCACAAGCAGGGCAGCAGGGGCTTCACGGCGCAGACGAATGAGGGCATTGCGGGCATCGCGCTCGGCACGGGAAGTGATGGCACAGCTGTTCACCAGCACAAGCTGTGCTTCGGAGACTGTGTCGGTCTCTGTGCCGCCTGCCTGCAGCCAGGCCTCGCGTATGGCCTGTGTCTCATACTGATTGACCTTGCAGCCAAAGGTAATGCAGGCAAAGGTCCAGCCTGAACCTGTCTCTCTTTCCGTGCAGTGTGTCTCCTGTGCCATGCAGCTCTCCTCACTCTGAACATCGTCTTCCCAAGCCGGTGCAGCGCTGGACAGCTCTGTGCATGCAGTGCATGACAGGACTGTGCCGCAGAACAGTACTGTGCAGCCCTGAACAGTCTTGAACAGTTCTGACCAGCTCTGTGCCCCGGACGTTGCTGCCCGAACTCCTGCCTCCGGGCTCCTGCATCAGGGCCCCTGAAGCCAGGCTTCTGTACAGGACAGGCAGGGGAAGAAAAAAGCGCACACACCGTCACAGCGTCATGCGCGCCCTTTTTGCGCGTGCCTTCGTAGCACAAGACCTGCCCTGCTTCAACGAAGCGCTGGAACATTTTAAAGTGCTATTGATAATTTTTATCAAAGTACGTAGCCTGAGCATGGTTGTTCTGCACAGGAAGGACAACCATCCCGGGGCAATCCTCTGCACCTGAGACTGTGCAGTTCTTCTGTGTTGTTCTCCTGTGCAGAGGACCTTTCCAAGACGCTGTTTCCGGCAGCATGGCCTGCGCTGTTCATTGTTTGCCCTGTACTTCTCGCAGACATCTTCTGTCTGTCCCCTGCATTCCTGCAGCAGGAGAACCAGGATTTTGTATCACGCACTGCACTGTCTTGCACTTTTTCTTGTGCACAGTAAGATGTACAGTGGCACATACAGTGCCAGGAGACAGGAAATAAGGACAAACAACAGTCCCTGCAGATCAGAACGTGTTGCCAACCTGTTGTTCCTGTGCTAGCCTGACGTATCTTACAAGTCAGGAACCCACAAGCTTGGAACTCACAAGCCGGGAATCCACAAGCCGGGAATCCACAAGCCAGGAACTCACAAACCAGGAACCCGGAAACAAAAATCCGTGCTGCCGGCTCCTGCGCAGCCGGGCAGACACAATGACAGACACACTGTCAGGCACAGCCCCGGACATAATGGCTCCCGCATTCCAGGCAGTTCCCGGACATGGAGCCGGACAACGAAGCTGCATACACAATGTCACTTTCACTCTGAACAGACCGCAGTAGTGCCAGGAGGTTTTCCAATGGACAATTGCCCGCATCTGCCCACTCTCGGCCAGGCGCTCCCCGAGTTCAGCGCCAACACCACCCAGGGAACACTGACCCTGCCCGCTGACGCTTCCGGCAAGTGGCTCGTGCTCTTCAGCCACCCCGCTGACTTCACCCCTGTGTGCACCACAGAGTTCTGCTCCTTCCAGAAACGCTATGCAGCCTTCAAGGAGCTGAACTGCATGCTGGTCGGCCTTTCCATTGACCAGGTCTACTCCCATATCAAATGGATTGAATGGATCAGGGACAACCTCAAGTACAACATTGAGTTCCCTGTCATTGCTGACGACTGCGGCGAGATCGCCAAACTGCTCGGCATGGTTCACGAAGGCAAGGGCACCAATACGGTGCGCGCCGTCTTCATCGTGGATCCCAAGGGCATTGTGCGCCTGATCATGTACTATCCTCAGGAAGTGGGCCGCTGCCTGGACGAAATCCTGCGTGCACTCAAGGCCCTGCAGGTTTCTGACACCCACTGCTGCGCCATGCCTGCCAACTGGCCCAGAAACGGCCTCATTGGCGACCATGTCATCGTGCCTCCGCCGGCAGATGTGGAGGGAGCAAAGAGGCGTCTGGAAAGCTACGAAGGCTACGACTGGTGGTTCTGCCACAAGCCCATCTAGCAGCTGGCAGTCACGCAGGCTGCAGAGCAGTTTCCCTGCACTCTCCCGGCAAGTTTCTGCAAAGCCGGCAGTGTGCCTCGTCCCGCTCTGCCGCAGAAGACTGATTTTTTTCAGGACAGCAGGCCTTACGGAGTGCCGGCTGTCCTGTTTTGACATCTGACCATGGCTGTCCTGAGCACAAGACACAGGAACAGCCAGAAGGAGTGCATCATGGCAGAACCCCAGGATATGTGGCGTTGCCCTGTTTCCAATTGCGGTTACGTGTATGACCCTGACAGAGGCGATCGCAAGCGCAAGATCCCCAAGGGAACGAAGTTTGAAGACCTGCCCGACGACTGGACCTGTCCTGTCTGTGGCGCAAGCAAGAAGAACTTCCGCAGACTTTCTGACGAGATCTAGCGCTCTGGCCAGCCGGCAATAGCATCCGCCGCTTCCACCTGATTTCTCAGGCCCGCCGGCCCATCAGGCCCGCCAGGTCCGCCAGATCCATCTGCTCCCGCAGATTCCACACTTTCTTTTGCACGGGGGAAGGCAGTATACGGCTGCCTTCCCCCTCTTCGTATGCAAAGTTCTCAGCTGCCTCAGCCCTGCCACTGTCAGCGACGCTCGTCCTGCGAGCTCTGCCAGGCCCACTCCTCATAGAGGGCATCAGTGTCTGCATCCCAGGGAATATCGTCTGCATCCGGGGGCTCCGGCATGTCAGGCATATCCGGCATATCGTCTGTCAGGAAGGGGGCAGGCAGTGCCTCGTCCGCAGGACCGGACATGGGCCCTGCAGGGCCAGCAGCGGCGCCAGGAAAGGCGCCAGGCGAGGTTTCAGGCCCGGGTTCAGGCCCGGATCCAGACCAGGGTTCTGGCTGCGCAGGTTGAACATGCCGGGCAGGAGCTGCAGCTGGTCCTGCAGCAGGTCCTGTGCCCGGCAGCCAGCCTGGACGCATGTGCGAGCCGGCAGCAGCTGCCCCGGATGCTCTGGCAGGCCTGGCAGGCCGGGCAGACGGACTGGCAGGCCGGGTTGCAGGGACAGCAGCGGCCGGAGCCTGTCCGGAACCTGCACCATACCCTGCCTGGCCATCAGTTGCAGGGCCATCCGGCAGCGCAGTGAGATCTGCAGTAAAGCGGCAGGAAGGGTAGCCAGAGCAGCCCCAGAAGGGGCCGCGCGAGCCGTTGCGCCTGACAAGGGGCCTGCCGCAGCGCGGGCAGAGCGGTCCCTGTGCCATGGCAGCAGGTCTGGCAGAAGCAGCGCCAGCCGGACTGCGGGGAGCACCCGAAGGGCCATAGCTCCCCTGACCATCATAGCCTCCCTGACCATCATAGCCTCCCTGACCATCATAGCCACCCTGCGCGCCATAGCTCCCCTGACCCCCTTACCCTCCCTCGCCGCCTGGGTCCGAGCAACCATGTGCGAGCCTGGGGCTGCCGCCGGCATCTTC
>CASEWR010000189.1 GCA_949291675.1 uncultured Desulfovibrio sp.
CCGGGCACAGTCCCTGTGCGCCTCTATCGTCCTTTTCACCGCAAGGGTGCAGGGATTGGCTGATTTGGCAAAGCTGTTCTGCCTGCTCTTGATGGACATGCGCTACTTCCTGCCTGCCTTGTCTGATGCCGTGTCTGATGCTTTGTCAGATGCCTTGCCAGGTGCCTTGTCAGACGCCCTGCCTGCCGGCCCGTCTGCCATGGGCGCCGTGTCTGACGCCTTGTCAGACGCTTTCTCGTAGGCCTCCACAATGGCACCGACCAGAGGATGGCGAACCACGTCGCTTTTGAGAAAGGTATGCACTGCAATGCCCTGGACGCGGGCCAGGACACGCAAGGCCTGCACAAGGCCGGAGCGCTGACCGCCGTTGCCGGGGAGCATGGGCAGATCTATCTGCGTGACATCACCTGTCACCACCATGCGCGTTCCGAAACCCATGCGGGTGAGAAACATCTTCATCTGTTCCTGGGTGGTGTTCTGTGCCTCGTCAAGAATGACAAAGGCATCGTTCAGTGTCCTGCCGCGCATGAAGGCCAGCGGCGCAATCTCGATGCTGCCGTTTTCCAGCATGGAGCTCACTCTGGCCTGGGGGAGCATGTCGTTCAGGGCGTCGTAGAGGGGACGCAGGTAGGGATTGACCTTCTCGGCCAGATCACCGGGCAGAAAGCCCAGGCGCTCTCCTGCCTCCACTGCCGGCCTGGTCAGGATGATGCGCTTGACCTGATGCTGGGCAAGGAGGGAGAGGGCCATGGCCACGGCAAGATAGGTCTTGCCAGTGCCGGCAGGCCCCACGGCAAAGACCAGGGAGTGCCTGCGCAACGCTTCAAGGTAGGCCTTCTGTGCCAGGTTGCGGGCTGTCACAGTACGCTGCGGCGTGTGAATGAACACAGCTTCACGGAAAACCTGGGCCAGGACCACACCGGGGTCGTTCCACACCATTTCCCAGGCTCGCAGCACGTCTTCCTGGGTCAGGTGCACTCCCTGACGGAAGAGCTCTGCCAGCTGGAGAAAGAGGCTTGCCAGGCACTGCCTGCAGCGGGGGTCCGCTGCCTCGACCAGCACCTTGAGGCCACGGCTCGATATCCTCGCGCCGCTGGCATGCGCCAGGAGTTCCAGGTTGGCGTTGTTGGGACCAAAGAGAAGCTGGGCCAGCGACGGGTCGTCAAATTCGACCAGCTCGGCCATGGATGAACATTCTGCCATGCCACACCTCTACTGAAAAATACGGGACTTGTCTACGCCTTTTTGCCCTGTGCCATGCCAGCGAATAGCCGGAAAAGTCCCGCAAAAATGCCTGAAGGGCAGCTCCTTCGGGCCTGCTCCGACGCACCCTTTGCGGCTGCTTCCTGAGCCTGTGCCAGGTCCCCCTGCAAGGCCTCCCGCCTGCAGCACAGTCAGACTCACCACAGTACGGCTCCAAAAGCAGCGCCGGGCCTGACAGAAGCCGGGCCAGGCGGGGACAGGAGCTGGCAGAAGCCGGGCCATGGTAGCACAGGCAGGCAGCATGGTCCTGCCTGGCAGAGAACTGTCAGCAAGATGTCAGAAAGTTGACAAAATGGTGCCAGACGTGTGTCAGACTGGTGCCAGGCTGGCTGCCTGCAGCACTCCGGGGCAGCCCGCTGCCGGCACGGGCCTGCCGACAGGAGCGTCAGTGCCCTGCCCGGTGCCCCTGACACTGTCACTGACGCTGCCAGGAACTTGCCTGAATGTGCCTGATTCTTGTCAAAGACCATCCGGGGCCCTGCGGCAGGCAATGAAAAAAGTCCGTCATTCCGAAAGCCTGGCATGGGCCTCCTTCGGGATCTTGTAAAAAGTCTGCCCTGCTTCACATTGCCAAGGGGCAAAGGAATGACTAT
>CASEWR010000190.1 GCA_949291675.1 uncultured Desulfovibrio sp.
TTTCGCAGCGCCACAGCAAGGATTTGTCATGGTTCAGGATCTCAAAGCTGATGCCCTCGCCTACCATCGTTTTCCCCGCCCGGGCAAACTCGAAGTGCTGCCCATCAAGCCCTTTCATACCCAGAAGGATCTGGCCATGGCCTACTCCCCCGGCGTTGCCGAGGCCTGCAGGGAGATTGTCGCTGATCCTGCTGCTGCCAGCATCTATACCGGCAGGGGCAACCTGGTTGGCGTGGTGAGCAATGGCACAGCAGTGCTTGGCCTTGGCAATATCGGTGCTCTGGCAGGCAAACCTGTCATGGAAGGCAAGGGCTGTCTGTTCAAGCACTTTGCTGACGTGGATGCCTATGACATTGACGTGAACGAGCTTGATCCCGACACCTTCATTGCCATTGTCAAGGCCCTTGAGCCCACCTTCGGCGGCATTAACCTTGAGGACATCAAGGCTCCGGAATGTTTCTACATCGAGCGCAAGCTCATCGAGATGATGGACATCCCGGTCTTCCATGACGATCAGCACGGCACAGCCATCATCTCCGGCGCAGCCCTCATCAATGCCTGTGAAATCACCGGCAAGAAGATGAGCGACATGAAAATCGTAGTAGTGGGCGCAGGTGCAGCCGGCATTGCCTGCTCCAAATTCTACACCCTGCTCGGCGTGCCGGTGGAGAACATTTACATGTTCGACAGCAGGGGCCTGATCTACAAGGGGCGCGAAGGCCTCAATCCCTACAAGGAAGAATTCGCGCAGAGCCGCAATGAGGGCGACCTGGCTGCCTGCATGAAGGGTGCTGACCTCTTCCTCGGCCTCTCCAAGAAGGGACTGCTCAGCAAGGAGATGGTGAAGAGCATGGCTGCTGACCCTGTCATCTTCGCCATGGCCAATCCTGACCCGGAAATCACCTATGAGGACGCCAGAGAGGCCCGCCCCGATGCCATCATCGGCACAGGCAGGTCCGACTATCCCAACCAGATTAACAATGTCTCGGGCTTCCCCTACATCTTCCGCGGCGCTCTGGACGTGCATGCCACCTGCATCAACGAAGAGATGAAGCTGGCAGCTGCCCGCGCCCTGGCCAGCCTTGCCCACGAGCCCATTCCTGCGGACGTGCTCAAGGCCTACAACATGGAGCAGGCTCCGGCCTTTGGCAGGGACTACATCCTGCCCATGCCCCTGGATCCGCGCATTCTCACCACCATGACGCCTGCCGTGGCAAAGGCAGCCATGGACACTGGCGTGGCCCGCACCCGCATCGGGGACCTCGATGCCTATGCAAAGAGCCTGCAGGCCCGTGTGGCAGCCTCCATTGCCAGGGCTGACGAGGCCTGCGAGAGCCTCGCCCGTCAGGCAAAGTAGCTGAAGACGAGGCAGAGCGTATGTTTGAACCGGAGGTCCCGCAGGGGTCTCCGGTTCTCCATTCCCGGGGGCCTGCCCTCAGCTGCCTGATGCAGGCCCGGGCTGGTCCGGACTGGTCAGGGCTGGTCAGGGCTGGTCAGGGACAGGCGCAGGTCTGGCGAGGACTCTGCTTCTCCATAGTTAGACAATACGAAACATTTCCTGTATTGTGCCCGTTCAAGAGGTATAGTCATGGCAATATGTCGCATTATCAATCTGCAGAATGAGCGTGAATGGGCAGCCGCAGGACAGTGGCTGCAGGAGCGCGGCAATCCCGGCTCAGCGGATGTGGAGTCCGGCGTCCGGGAAATCCTGGCAAATGTCAGAGAAAAGGGCGATGAAGCCCTGGTGAACTACACCCGGCAGTTTGACTGTCCTGACTTCAGCGGCCCCATACGTCTGAGCGAACAGGAAATTGCTCTTGGTGCCGCCAGCGTGGCCAGCGAGGACAGAGAAGTCATCGCCCAGGCATGCAGCAATATCCGCACCTTCCATGAGGAACAGAAGGAAAAAACCTGGCTGCAGACCAGGCCCGACGGCAGCATCCTGGGACAGATGGTGAATCCCCTGCCCCGCGCAGGCCTCTATGTTCCCGGAGGCAAGGGTGGCAACACCCCCCTGGTCTCCTCCATGCTCATGAATGCCATCCCCGCTCTGGTGGCAGGTGTGCCGGAAATCGCAGTCTGCACGCCTCCCAGGGCTGACGGCTCCGTGAACCCCGTCATTCTGGCAGCAGCACACCTTCTGGACATCCATGAAGTCTACCGCGTGGGCGGAGCCTGGGCAGTGGCCGCAATGGCCTACGGGACCCAGTCCATTGCCTCGGTGGACATCATTGCCGGTCCGGGCAACCTCTATGTGACCACAGCCAAGCGCCTGGTGCAGGGCAGGGTCGGCATTGACATGATTGCCGGCCCCAGCGAAGTCTGCGTCATTGCAGACAGTTCCGCCAATGTGCGCTGGCTGGCAGCAGACCTGCTCAGCCAGGCCGAGCACGATCCCCTGGCCTCTGCAGTCTGTATTGTGCTGGATCCCCTTATGGCCAAGGCCGTTGCCGAAGAGCTTGAGGCCCAGTGCGCCAGGCTCCCCAGGGCAGAGATTGCCTCTGCATCCCTCAGAGACTGGGGTGCCATTGTGGTCGTTCCCTCCCTCAATGACGCCTTGAGCGTCGCCAATCAGATTGCTCCCGAGCATCTGGAGCTGTGCATCCGTTCTCCCTGGGAGACACTGCCCTACATCAGGAATGCAGGCGCAGTCTTCCTTGGTCATAACAGCCCGGAGCCGGTTGGTGACTACTTTGCCGGTCCGAACCACGTGCTGCCCACGCTTGGCACGGCACGTTTCTCCTCTGCTCTTTCTGTGCAGACCTTCTGCAAGAAGACCAGCATTATCGCCACGTCGCGCAACTTCATGCGCGACAATCGGGAAGCCATCGCCAGGCTTGCCCGTCTCGAGGCCCTGGAAGCGCACGCCCTTTCCGTTGAAGTGCGCAACTAAGACAAGGGCTTCCACCCAGCTTCAGCCGGCATACCCGGCGTCCCATCCTTGCAGCACAGACGCGTGCCATTGAAGCATGCATACTGGCAGGACCCTGCCTGACGAGGTGTTTTGTGAAGATACTTACCAGAACGGGTATTAACGCTTTCCCCCTTCTGTCCCGCGGCAAAGTCCGCGACATCTATGCCATTGACGACAAAACCCTGCTCATTGTCACCACTGACCGCATGAGCGCCTTTGACGTCATGATGTCCAGAGCAATTCCCTACAAGGGCGTGGTGCTCAACCAGATCACCCTGTTCTGGATGGAAATGTTCAAGGATATTGTGCCCAATCACATTCTGGAAAGCGATGTCACCAAATTCCCGGAAGAACTGCAGCCCTGGGCTGATCAGCTCGAAGGTCGTGCAGTCCTTGTGCGCAGAGCCCGTCCCCTGCCCGTGGAATGCATTGTGCGCGGCTACATCTCCGGCTCCGGCTGGAAGTCCTACAAGGAAGACGGCACCATCTGCGGCCACAAGCTCCCTGAAGGCCTGAAAGAGTCCGACAAACTGGAACAGCCCATCTTTACGCCCTCCACCAAGGCCCAGTTCGGTCAGCACGATGAGAACATCACTGTGGACTGCGCCCGCACCCTGCTTGGCGACAGCGTTGCCCGCGACGTGGAGGAGAAGACCCTGGCCATCTACCAGAAGGCCCGTGACTATGCAGCCTCCCGCGGCATCATCGTTGCTGACACCAAGTTTGAGTTCGGTATGATTGATGGCTCCCTGCACCTCATTGACGAAGTGCTGACCCCCGACTCCTCCCGCTTCTGGCCTGCAGACAGCTACGAGCCCGGCCACAGCCAGCCCAGCTTTGACAAGCAGTACCTGCGCGACTGGCTCAAGAGCCAGCCCTGGGACATGCAGCCCCCGGCACCTGCACTGCCTGACGAGGTGGTGGAAGCCACTGCTGCCAAGTACCAGGAAGCGTACCGCATCCTCACGGGACGTGAGCTGGGCATCAACTAACCATCAGCTCTATGTAGCTCTTTGGAGAACTGAATATGTTGCTTGAAGGAAAAAAAGCCCTTGTTTTCGGGGTTGCAAACAATAAGAGCATTGCCTGGGGCATTTCCCAGGCTTTCAAGGCACAGGGTGCACGCCTGGCCTTCAACTATGTCGGCGACGCCATCAAGAAGCGTCTTGATCCGCTGGCCGAGGAAATCGGCGGTGAGTTCACCTTCCAGTGTGATGTGAGCCAGGACGATCAGATTGAAGCTGCTGCCGAGCTTGTGAAGGAAAAGTGGGGCAGCGTGGACATCCTGGTGCACTCCGTTGCCTATGCCAATCGCGAAGACCTGAAGGACGACTTCCTGCACACCAACCGTGCCGGCTTCCACCTGGCCCTGGACATCTCAGCCTACTCCCTGCTGGGCATCTGTCGTGCCTTTGCTCCTCTCATGAGCGAGGGCGGCTCCATCATGGCCATGACCTACTACGGCTCCACCAAGATTGTGCCCGGCTACAACGTCATGGGTGTTGCCAAGGCCGCTCTGGAAGCCTCTGTGCGCTACCTGTCCTATGACCTCGGCTCCAGGGGCGTGCGCGTGAACGCCATCAGCGCAGGCCCGGTCAAGACTCTGGCTGCCTCTGCAGTGAGCGGCCTCAAGACCGTGTTCAGCAAGGTCGAGGAAAGCGCACCCCTGCACCGCAACATCGAGCCCCTGGACGTGGGTGGCACTGCCGTGTACCTGGCCTCTCCTCTGGCCAGCGCCATTACCGGCCAGGTCATCTTCGTGGACAGCGGCTTCAGCATGATGGCCTTCTAGGGGCCTTCTCGGGAAACATGTCATGGATGTCCAGACCCTCAATGAGGTTGGCATAACCCTGGCAGGCATTCTGGGCATGGGCGTGTTCTACTGGGTAGGAAAGAATCACTCCCGGAAAGCCAGACAGGCCCGTGAAGCGCAAGCTCGTGAAATAACAAGCAAAACTGAAGACTCTTCAGAAACTCGGGAAAAAAAATAACTTTTGCCTGATTTTTTGCTTGCCAAAGCGCAAGAAAGTGCGTACAAAGCTCAAGTTCGCTTACGGAGAGATGTCCGAGTTGGCCGAAGGAGCACGATTGGAAATCGTGTAACGGTCTAAAGCCGTTCCAGAGTTCGAATCTCTGTCTCTCCGCCATACTGAAAGTAACAGCGGTATTTGCCAG
>CASEWR010000191.1 GCA_949291675.1 uncultured Desulfovibrio sp.
AGACTGCTTCTGTGGCCGAAGGTCAGCGCAAGATCTGGTCAGTCGGAAGAGCGCACAGTGTGTTCTCATTCTTCCCTCACCTTGTGCCGGCCAAGGACAGGATTTCCCCTTGCCTCCTGCCCCTTTCGTCACTGCAGGCAATGTGCATCGCGCACACTGCACTGCCTGGTTTTTGCCCCTTGCAAAAACAGTTCTCTTCAGGAGGTGTACATGCTTTTTACAAAAATCCTGTCCCTGTTGCTCCTGGCAATATTCTCTCTTGCCGGCTCTGCTGCCGGTCTGCAGGCCGCTGAACTCATCAAAGTTCCCACTGCCTGGATAGACAGGCATGAGACCTTCCTCATCTGGTATGCCAAGCAGAAGGGCTGGGATGCGGAAGAAGGTCTGGACATTGACATTCAGTACTTCCCCTCCGGCAAGGCCATTCTTGAAGGTCTGGACTCCAACGCCTGGGTCTTTGCCGGCATGGGTGATGTCTCTGCCCTGCGCGGCAGCCATCACTACAACACCACGATCATCGCCGTTGCCAACGACGAAGCCAGCACCAGTGCCGTGCTGGTGCACAAGTCCTCCCCCATCCTCAAGGTTAAGGGCTGGAACAAGGACTATCCCGACGTCTATGGCTCCCCTGAGACAGTCAGGGGCAAGACCTTTCTGACCACGTCCACCACGTCTTCCCAGTATGCCCTGATCTCCTGGCTCAAGGTGCTCGGCCTCACCGACAAGGACGTGATCATCAAGGATATGGACCAGACCCAGGCCCTGACCGCCTTTGGCAACAATCTCGGTGACGGCGTTTCCCTCTGGTCTCCCTATATTTTTCATGGCCTGGACAGGGGCTGGCAGGTCGTCGCAGACCTGCACAAGTGCAAGATGACCAACCCCATCATGCTGGTGGCAGAGTCAAAGTATGCCGAGGAGCATCCCGACATCGTCGCAAAATTCCTCAAGCTGTGCATGCGCACTGTGGATGTGCTGCAAAAAGGCCTGACCGACGAAGTAGTCTCCGAATACCAGCGCTTCTACCTGGAATGGGCTGGCAAGGAGTACTCAAAGGAGCTCTGCCTTGCTGACCTCAAGGCCCACACAGTCTACAACCTCAATGAGCAGCTCGTTCTCTTTGACACCTGCAGAGGCAGCAGCATGATTGAGAAGTGGCAGGCTGACATTGTCAGCTTCCTGAACCGCCCGGGCTCTGACAGCCCTGTTGACCCTGCAGCCATTAAGAACAATGCCACAGACAGGTATCTGAAGCTCCTTGCCCCGGAAGCTGTCTATACTGACGCCCACGCAGCGTCTGCCGCGGCCCCGGCACAGTAATCGCAAACGTCCGGCACAAGAGCAGACGGCATCTGCCGCATGCGTTCAGAATCTTCAGCGTCTTCAGAATCTTCATTTCCAAAGATCAGAACTGCCCGCATGTTCCCCTTCCGGGAGAGCATGCGGGCATTCCTGTCTTTCTGGCTCATTCTTCCTGGCTCATGCTGCAGGCATGGGCCAGGCATCCGGGCTGCAGGCCCGGGGATGATTACAGTTCCTTCAGTTCGTATTCCCTGGTGCCCATGCCGAGCTTTTCAGCATACTCAAGCTGGATGCGGCCATGGGTGTGGGGCCAGCGGGCCGTGAAGATGTCGCGGCCGTCAAGATCCAGGGAGGCGAGCAGGGGCTGCTTCTGCACCAGGTCAAAACAGGCCTGGTCCAGGGCAACGGGGTCCAGAGAGGCCAGGATGCCCACATCAGGAATCATGGGCATGTCAGACCAGCCGCAGCAGTCACAGTCAGGGGTCACATTGATGACAAAGTTGATGTAGCAGATATGCCCTTCCTTCCCCTGGACAGCGCCCCAGGCGTACTCGGTGAGGCGCTCCATGAAGGCAGGCACGTCTGTCGCCCAGTCAACCTCAACGGCCTTGGGTTCACAGACGGTCATACACTCGAAACAGCCGATGCACTTTGTGTGGTCGCACTGGCTCTTGCCTTCCACAAGGCTCAGGGCCTTCTCGGGACAGTGACGCACACAGGAACCGCAGCCAATGCACTTGTCGGCATTGATCTGCACCTTGGTGGCATGCTGATCTTTCTTGCCCAGTCTGGAAGCACAGCCCATGGCCAGGTTCTTGATGGCGCCGCCGAAGCCGGCCATTTCATGCCCCTTGAAGTGGGAGAGCACCACCATGGCCGGAGACTTCACGATTTCGGTGGCAATCCTTGTTTCCTTCAGGTTCTTTGCATTGATGGGCACCATGACTTCATTATCGCCGAACAGGCCGTCAGCAATGATGATGGGAGCGTCCACAACGCCGGGAGCAAAGCCATGGCGCAGGGCAGTATTGATATGGTCCACGGCATTGTGACGGCTGCCGCCGTAGAGGGTGGTCGTATCAGTCAGGAAGGGCTTGGCTCCTGCGGCACGCACCTTGTCCACCACGACCTGCACCAGCTGGGGATTGAGGTGGGTGTCATTGCCGTTTTCACCAAAGTGCAGCTTGATGGCACAGGGTTTGTCCTTCACCACCACGTCAGGCAGTTTCATGAGGGAAAGAAGACGGGCAATCTTGGCTTCCTTGGTCCGCGAGGACTTCCTGCAGGACATGGAGTAATAATACACAGTGGATGCCATGGAAACGGTACTCCTGGAAAAGAGATTTCGGAAAAATGTCAGTTGCGTTGCACGTTGTGGTGCTGCGAACAGGGCTGCACATGCAGACTGTGCACGCAGGCGGCCATCAGGAAGACAGCCTGTTGCCCCGGTTGAAAGCAGAAGAACGCTGAAGAAAAAGACCGTGCCCGGAACAGACATGAGAAGTGCACAACGTCAACGAGGCAACCTCAACGATGCAGCCTCAATGTCGCACGCTCAATGTCGCAGCCTCTGCGCCCCGGGCTGAGCGTCCGGCAGGCTGAGCGTCTGCCTGTGTGCCTGCACAATGGCGCACACAAACGACAGGCAAAGGGCACAGCGCTGCCCTGTTGTCTTGTAACAGAACAGATGTGCAGAGTTTAGTCAGCGTCTGTCGCTTCGTCCAGAGGCATTTCAGGCGCAATCTTGCTCAAAACTCTCACACTACCGGGACGCACAGGTTCCCGACAGGAGCCTGACAAGCACCTGGCAAGCGCCCTGACATGCCCCTCGAAAGCCAGGGCCGCACACAAATGCTCCCGGTCTGCAGCCCATGAGCGCTGCAGATGCAGTTCAAACGCGTCGCATGCCTGGCATGGTTTGCCCATGTAATGCAATTCTGACAGTGGGCGTTTGCAGAAAAACACAAGTTATATGCGACTCATCAAAACACTGTATTTTCAAAGAAATGCCCGGAAACAGCAGTGATGGCGGAAAATCAAGCAGTGTACTGCACAATTGCAGCACAGCCGGGAAAGGGCGGGTTAAGTGTCTCTTTTACGACATGATTTCATTTTGTTGCCCTGGCAGCATACCCTCTCTGTATCATGTAAAGCCGTCTCTTTTTGCCGGGTTACCTCAGGAAAGTGATGCAGATATAACTTATTTTGACAATCAGTCGCTTTCAGTTCACTGTACAAACTGACTCATTCAGTCCTGCAGCCGCCAGGTGTGCTTTTCTGAAAAGTGGCCTCTCTGGCCGGTGCAAGCCGGGGTATGGGACAGCCTGCTGCAGGACATATCAGGCACTTCGCTGCCACGTGTCTCTGGCTGACTTCGCTCTTTTTCTCACAAGTGTGCGGCCTTCAGGACAGTTCCCGGGGCTTTTGCCGCGTTCCCGGCTCCATGATGGCCCGCTTCTTGCTAGAATCTGTCAGGCCTGCCATGGCCACCTGCAGCTTTCTCCCGTGCCTGCCCGTCTGACCAGGGCAGTGCAGCCCGGGCGAAGCACCCAGACCCACAAGCCCCTGAAGCAGTTCTCCCCTCTCTCCTTCCCTCCGCATCAGGGTCGCCATACTCCTGCACATTCCACGTTCTTCAATATATCACGTCACTATTGTGTACAATCTCACACACAGGGAGACATACATGGCTGAACTCAACGCTGCTGACAGACCAACACTTGAAAAAAGCATGTCGCCCCTTGCCATCTGGGCACTGGCATTTGGCGCCATCATCGGCTGGGGCGCCTTTGTCATGCCCGGCCTGCGCTTCCTGCCCGGCTCCGGCCCCATGGGCGCAGTCATTGGCTTCTTCGTCGGCGGTATCATGCTGATGTTTGTGGCACTTGCCTACGGACGACTGGTCGGCGCCTTCCCCATTGCCGGTGGCGTCTTTGCCTTTGCCTACGCGGCCTTCGGCCCCACACTGTCCTTTATCTGTGGCTGGGCCCTGGTGCTGGGCTACCTGAGCATCATCGCGCTCAATGCCACAGCCATTGTGCTTCTGACGCGCTTCCTTCTGCCCGGTCTCTTCGAGTTCGGGCATCTTTATACCATTGTGGACTGGCATATCTATGCGGGCGAACTCGTCATGCTCGAGGCTGTGCTGGTCCTGTTCTGGTTCCTGAACTACCGCGGTGCCGACATCGTGGGCAAGATTCAGGTGGCCCTGGCAGTCATCCTGGCAGCTGGTGTTATCCTCATCATGGCCGGTGCCGTGATTCACCCCACGTCCTCTCTGACCAACCTTGAGCCCTGGTTTGCTCCCGACAAGACACCACTGGCCTGCATCATCGCAGTGACAGCCATTGCCCCCTGGCTTTTCGTGGGCTTTGATACCATCCCTCAGGCAGCCGAGGAATTCAACTTCAAGCCCTCGATGAGTACCATACTGATGATTCTTTCCATCGTCTGCGGTATTCTGACCTATGCTGCCATCACCATTGCCGTGGCCGTGGTCGTACCCTGGGAACCCCTCATCAGAGACTTCACCATCTTCTGGCATACCGGCCATGTGGTCAACATGACCCTCGGCACACCAGGCTCCATCATTCTCGGCCTGGCAGTGCTCTCCGCAATCCTCACCGGTATCAACGGCTTCTACATTGCCTGCTCCCGCCTGCTCTTCTCCATGGGCCGTTCACGCATCCTCCCCATCTGGTTTGCCCAGCTTCATCCCCGCTACAAGACGCCGTGCAACGCACTGAACTTCATCCTGGTGCTGGTGCTCGTGGCCCCCTTCTTCGGTCGTGAAGTGCTTTCCTGGGTTGTGGACATGTCCTCCATCGGCACCATCATCGGCTACTTCTTCGCCTCCCTTGCCAGCTACAAGCTGGCCACGGAATGCGTGCAGTTCCAGAGTGGTACTGTGCGTCCTCTGGCAGTCCTTGGCTGCATCTCCTCCCTCATCTGCCTCGGACTGCTTGTCATCCCCTTCTCTCCTGCCTCCATCGGCATCCCCTCCTGGGTGGTGCTCGGTATCTGGGTGGCCCTCGGCTTTGTTGTCTACTACATGCGCCTGGCCGCAGTGAAGAGCATTCCCGAAAAGGAACGCGCCTTCCTTATCCTTGGTGACAACGAACTCTTCCACGTCTTTTTACGCAGGATGGGCATACGGGATCACATTCTCTAAGAAAGCAAAGGTCTGTTGCTCCTCACTTGCAGACCCTGCCCCGGGCTTTGTGCCGTAAAGCCTTGACATGTGAAATCCCTGCCCTCACCGGCGGGGATTTCACGCATCTGCAACCTGGCCATTCTGCTCATTTGCAGTTTTTCGGACCGGCAGGCGGGAGAGTTTTCCCCAACGTGCATGTCAGCTTGCTATGCGTGACGTCCTTGACTAGGATTTCCTGACATCAGTATCTCTAACACCGCAGTATTTTGTACTGTCTGCACTCTCTCCCTGTATCCGCCTGACACATTCCCCTGCTTTCGTTTCGACACAAGAGAGGCAACATGCTTTCCACGAGCAAGGATTTCACCCTGCAGCCGGCGAGTGCGGTCTGCAGCTATTCAGACTGGACTCTGACCCAGGCCACACCGCAGTTTCTGGAACTCTTTCCCGAGGCCGGCCCGGGCACTCCGCTCCTGCCTCTCTTTGAAAAAAGGGAACTTACCAGGCCGGGTCAGCTGGACTCCGCAGAGGATTCAGGCGGTATTGTCTGCCCGGTACAGGGCAGCACACTCACCTTTTTGCGCTGGATGACAGTGCGCCTTGACTTCATCCTCCCCTTCCGGGTGCTGGACGTCCTGCAGCTTCCCAAAGACATGTTCCAGGAGCGCGAGCTGCTCTACACCTCCATTGAGCACATCCTGGACAGCATTCACGACGGCATCTGGATGATTGATGCCGAGGGCACCACCCTTGCGGTCAACAAGGCCATGCAGCGCATAGCAGGCATTGAGGCCAGGGACGTGGTGGGCCTGACAGTCATGGAAGCAGCCAAACTCAAGCACTTTTCCAGCTGTGTCACCATGCAGGCCCTCAAGGACAAGCGCACAGTCACCATGTTTGATGACTATGCCAACGGCCGTCACTGCCTCAACACAGCCACCCCTGTCTTTGACGAGAACGGCAACGTGGTGCGCGTCATTGCCATCATTCGCGACCTCTCGGAACTTGAGTCCCTGAACGACAGCCTGGAAAACAAGAACAGCTCGCTGCGTCCCAAGTACAATGAAGGGGAAATGCTGCAGATGGGCATCTTAGGCTGCTCACCGGCCTCGCAGCAGCTGCGCGCTTCCCTGATGATGGCGGCACAGACTGATGCTCCAGTGCTTTTGCTGGGCGAGACAGGCACCGGCAAGACCATGTCCGCCAAGGCCATCCATAACCTGAGCCAGCGCAAGGACATGAATTTTGTGTCCCTGAACTGCGCGTCCATCCCCCTGTCCCTGCTGGAATCGGAACTGTTCGGCTATGAGTCCGGCGCCTTCACAGGCGCCTCGCGCAAGGGGCGCAAGAGTGTGTTCGAGCTTGCAGACCAGGGTACCCTCTTCCTGGACGAAATCGCGGAGCTTCCCCTCTCGGCCCAGGCAACGCTGCTGCACGTGCTTGACGGCGAGCCCTTCCGCAGGGTGGGCGGCTCCCAGGACATCAGCACCAATGTGCGCATCCTGGCTGCCACCAACAAGAACCTGGAACATATGGTTGAGGAGGGCTCCTTCCGCAAGGACCTCTTCTACAGGCTGCGCGTCATTGCCATTGAAATCCCTGCCGTGCGCGAGCGTCCCGAGGACGTCCCCGGACTCATTGAGTACTTCCTCACCTCCATTGCCAAGGGACAGCCTGTCCCGCATCTCAACTCCACCCTGCGCTCTGCGCTGCGCGCCTATTCCTGGCCTGGCAACATCAGAGAAATACGCTCTGTTGCCAGATATCTGCTTGCTCTGGGCAAGAAGCGCCTGACCATGGATGACCTCCCGCCCTATATTCTTTCCATTCTGCCTAAGGGATCCATCGGCAAGAGCAGACTCTCCCGCCTGGGGCTGCAGGAGCAGGTGGAAGCCCTGGAAAAGGACCTCATTGGCCGTGCCCTGCGTGAAACCGGCTCCACCTACAAGGCAGCCCGTCTGCTCAAGGTGAGCCAGAGCACCATTGTGCGCAAGGCGCACCGCTATCAGCTCACCGATCAGGGCGTCATCAGAGATAAGTGATTTACTTCACAAAGTCGCTGCATTTTTCCTGTCTCAACACGCCTTTTCTTGAGAAAATCGTCACTTCCGCGGCATGCCTGCAGTATTTTTACGGCATGCTGCAAAGACGTTCTCCCCGCCTTTCTCCTCCCGGGGATGTTTGTCGCAAACTTCCCCGAAATGCCCACCTGAAGGGCATTTCGTGCCAGCCATCCCCACTGCTTCCTCCCCTGTCACATTCCTGTTTCCATCCTGTGTGCTGCGCGCTATTTCTGTTGCACTCCAGTCAGGTGCACATCAGGGCACGCCATCAGCAGTCAAGTCAGAAATGCTTTAATTGAGAATCATTAGCAGTCTAATCAAGTACAATTTGCATCAGTTTGTTTTGCAGTCTATCTACGCTCCATCCCAGAGGTGAAAAAAAGAACAGTAAATCACTTTGTTGACCCTGCACAGGCGCTTTCGTTCGCTATGGCACAAAGCTTGCTATACTACCAGACAGAGAAAGCCACGTGCTCGTCCACCCCTGGACAGAACTGGCACCCTTCACCCACAGACACACACGCTTATTTCATTAGAAGGAGTCTTTCCCATGAAAGTTGGTATCCCCACCGAAATCAAAGTTCAGGAGTTCCGCGTTGGTATCACCCCTGCTGGTGTTCATGCTCTCAAGGAAGCCGGTCACGAAGTGTACGTTCAGAAGGGTGCTGGCCTCGGCAGCATGATCACTGACGAGCAGTACGTGGAAGCTGGTGCCACCATCGTGGAGACTCCTGCTGAAGTGTGGGCCTGCGACATGGTCGTGAAAGTCAAGGAACCCCTTGCTCCTGAATACGAACTTTTCCATGAAGGTCTGATCCTCTACACCTACCTGCACCTCGCTCCCGAGCCGGCCCTCACCAAGGCTCTCCTTGAGAAGAAGGTCGTCGGTATCGCCTACGAGACCGTGCAGCTGGACAACGGTGCTCTGCCCCTGCTCGCCCCCATGTCCGAAGTGGCCGGCCGCATGTCCGTCCAGGTGGGCGCTGAAATGCTGACCAAGCACGCTGGTGGCATGGGTCTGCTGATGGGCGGCACCGCTGGTGTGGAAGCTGCTCACGTCGTCATCCTCGGTGCCGGCACCGTGGGTCTTGCCGCAGCCAAGGTTGCCATGGGCATGGGCGCCCGCGTCACCATGCTGGACAGCAACATCAACCGTCTGCGTTACCTCGACGACGTGTACGGCCAGAAGATGCAGACCCTGTACTCCAATGCCTACAACATCGCCGCTGCCGTGAAGCAGGCTGACCTCCTCGTCGGCTCCGTCCTCATCCCCGGCGCCCTGACCCCGAAGCTGGTCACCGAAGCCATGGTCAAGACCATGAAGAAGGGTGCTGCCATTGTTGACGTGGCCATCGACCAGGGCGGCTGCGTGGAAACCACTGCACGTCACGGTGCCACCTACCACGATAATCCGACCTTCGTGGAATACGACGTGGTCCACTACTCCGTCGGCAACATGCCCGGCGCCGTTGCCCGCACCTCCACCTTTGCTCTGACCAACGCCACCATGCCCTACATGGTCGCCCTGGCCAGCAAGGGCTGGAAGAAGGCCTGCCAGGCCGATCGCGCTCTGGCCAAGGGCATCAACACCTGCGACGGCAAGGTGTTCTTCAAGGGTGTGTGCGACGCTCTCGGCTACGAGTTCCACGCCCTCAGCGAAATCCTCTAAAAATGCAAAGGAAAGGGTCCTGCCTGCCTTTCTGAGCAGGACCCGCTGTACAGTCAGGGGGCAGGCACCTGCCCCCTGACCAGCACAAAGTCCCCCTCAAAATTTCCTGCAAGTGAGACTGGAGAATTTCCATGGAAGCAAAAGATTTTGTTGCTCTCGATAAAAAGCACGTGTGGCACCACCTGACCCAGCACAAAGTGTACGAAAACGCCGACCCGGTCATCTTCGTGGAAGGCAAGGGCCCCCGTCTGACCGACATCAATGGCAAGGAATACCTTGACTGCGTGTCCGGTGGTGTGTGGACCGTCAACGTGGGCTACGGCTGCGATGAAATCGTGGACAAGATGGCCGAACAGCTGAGGAAGTTCAACTACTTCTCCAATGCCAACGGCAACATCCCCACCATTCTCTTCTCCGAGAAGCTCGTCTCCAAGATGCCTGGCATGAACCGCGTGTACCTGAACAACTCCGGTTCCGAAGCCAACGAAAAGGCCTACAAGATCGTTCGTCAGATCAGCGAACTCAAACACGGCGGCAAGAAGAACAAGATCCTCTTCAGAAACCGTGACTACCATGGCACCACCATCACCTGCCTGTCTTCCTGCGGCCAGTTCGAGCGCAGGAACCAGTATGGTCCCTTCACCCCCGGCTTCGTGGAATTCCCCGACTGCTCCGCCTACCGTCATGGCCTCGAGAACAATCCCGATGCCGGCAAGATTTTCGCCAAGCAGCTTGAAGACGTCATCCTGCGCGAAGATCCCGATACCGTCGGCGGCGTGATCATCGAGCCCATCACCGCTGGTGGCGGCGTCATCGTTCCTCCGGACGGCTACATGGAAGAAGTGGCTGCCATCTGCAAAAAGTACGGCATCCTGCTCATCATCGACGAAGTGGTCTGCGGCGTTGGTCGTACCGGCAAGTGGTTCGGCTACCAGCACTGGAACGTGCAGCCTGACATCGTCACCATGGCCAAGGGCGTTGCTTCCGGCTACGCAGCCATCTCCTGCACAGTGACCACTGAAGCCGTCTTCCAGGACTTCGTCAACGATCCCGCCAACCGCGACGCCTATTTCCGCGATATCTCCACCTTCGGTGGCTGCACCGCCGGCCCGACCGCTGGTCTTGCCAACATCGAGTACATCGAAAAGAACAACATCCTCGACAACGTTGTCGAAGTCGGTGCCTACCTCATGGACGGCCTCAATGCCCTGAAGGACAAGTACCAGATCATCGGTGATGTGCGCGGCAAGGGCCTGTTCGCAGGCTTCGAGCTGGTCAAGGATCGCGCCACCCGCGAGCCTGTTGATGAAAGCGTCGTTGGTGCCGTTGCCGGCCACTGCATGAAGAACGGCGTCATCATCGGCCGCACCGCCCGCTCCTTCCGCGAGCTCAACAACACCATCTGCCTCGCTCCTGCCCTCATTTCCACCAAGGGCGACATGGACGAACTGCTGCGCGCTCTCGACGCCGCTCTGGGCGCCCTCTAGTCAGACCCAAGCTCACAACATCCCATCCCTGAATGCGGGCAGCCCGGAGATCCTCTCCGGGCTGCCCCAAAAACGATATCCCCCGCAAGGCCAATACGTCCGGGTCCACACTCTCTTCCCGCACAGTCCTCACCACGCAGAGTTTTGCAGAGCAGAAGAACGCAGCACCAGGGCATGGGAAGAGTCTGCACAAGGCAACGTGCATCACGCGCCGGCACAGATACAGGAGTCAACACATGTCCTTCGTACACAATACAGTCAAACGCATTGTTCACGGCTGTGGTTCCATCAAGGAAGCCGCTGCTGAAGCCAAAGCACTCGGCGGCACCAGAGCCATCATCGTCACCGACCCCGGCCTTGCCAAACTCGGTGTGCACAAGCCCCTTGAGGAAGCTCTTGTCAATGGCGGCGTTCCCTGTCACGTCTATGCCGAGGCCGAGCTTGAACCTTCTGTTGACTCCATCGCCCATTGCGCTGACACAGCCAAGGAATTCAAGGCCGACGTCATCTTCGGCTTCGGCGGCGGCTCTGCCCTGGATACCACCAAGGCCGCTGCTGTCCTTCTGACCAATGAAGGCACCATTGACCAGTACTTCGGCATGGGCAAGGTGAAAAATCCCCTCCCGCCCATGATCCTCGTGCCCACCACTGCCGGCACAGGCTCCGAAATGACCTCCATCTCCGTGCTCGCTGACACCAAGAACGGCGGCAAGTGGGGCGTTGTTTCCGACTACATGTATGCCACTTCCGTCATCCTTGACCCCGAGCTCACCACCGGCCTGCCCCCGCATGTGACCTCCACCACCGGCATTGACGCCTTTGTGCACGCCATGGAATCCTTCTGCGGCAAGGCTGACACCCCCATCACCAATGGCCTCAACATCCAGGCCATGAAGCTCATTGCACGCAGCATCCGTCGCGCCTACACCAACGGCGGCGACCTGCAGGCCAGAGCCGACATGCTCTATGCCTCCGCCATTGCCGGCATGGGCTTCTCCAATACCCAGAACGGCATCATCCATGCCGTGGGTACCGCCATTCCGCGCGAATATCACATGCCTCACGGTGTGGCCATCGCCTGCCTCACCCCCATGTGCATGGCATTCAACTACATGGCCCGCCCCGAAAAGTACGCCGAAGTGGCCATGATTCTTGGCGAAAAGTACGACAGCGATACCCTGGCCCTGGCAGAGAAGGCCTCTGGCAGAATGAGCGCCCTGCTGAAGGACATCGGCATTGCTGAAGGCCTGCAGCCCTACGGCGTGAAGCGCGAGGACCTGCCCCTCATCGCCGAGCGTGCAGCCGGCAATGTCCGCCTCATTGGCAACAATCCCCGTCCTGCCAATGCAAAGATGATTCTGGAGATGCTCGAAGCCTCCTACAAGTAAGATCTGGTTCGGGCGTGCTGCCGGCATGATTGCGACAGCCGCCAGCAAGGCACAATTTCCATCCGGCGGAGTTCGTCACCCGGACTCCGCCGCTTGTGAAAAGATGCACCACAACCATGGTGCCGGCAAGGTCAGCACACTCCCTCTCTTCCCGGAAAAATTCAAATTTTTCTCCAGATTTGCCCCTTTTTTTCTTGGCATCCGGGACCTTGTCCGTTAGTATGTCTTCATGTGATGCAGGGGTCACTCCTCCCTCCCGCTTTCCCTGCGCCTCACTCTCCCCAACTCCCCCGAACCCCCCGATTCTTTCTCCCCTCGCCGCACCCCGTATCAGCGGCAACCAGTCCCCCCAGGGACCCCCAACCTGCAAAGCTTTTCCCAGCTTCATACATAGAGCCTAACCAGGACGAATTGCCAATAGAAACAAAGGAGCAAAACGTGCCAGCAGACTCTCAAAGACGCGTCAAGATCGATGTGAAAAATCTCACAAAAAGATTTGGCGAACTCACTGTTTTGAATGGCATCAACTTCAACATCAAGGAAGGCGAGCTTCTGGCCATTGTGGGCCCCACAGGCTGCGGCAAAACCACCTTCCTGAACTGCATTTCCAAGCTGATGCCCGCTACCGAGGGACAGATTCTCATTGACGGAGAAGAAGCGAACCCGAGGAAGCACAACATCTCATACGTTTTCCAGGAACCCACCTGCCTGCCCTGGCGCACAGTGCGCGAAAACGTTGCCTACGGCATGGAAATCAAGGGTGTCCCGAGGGACGAACGCATGGAACGGGCCGACAAGATCATGGAACTTGTGGGCCTCAAGTCCTGTGCAGATCTGTACCCCAACCAGGTGTCGGCCAGTATGATGCAGCGTATCGCCGTGTCCCGCGCCTTCGCCGTGAACCCTGACCTGCTCCTTATGGACGAACCCTATGGCCAGCTCGACGTCAAGCTGCGCTTCTACCTCGAGGACGAGCTCGTCAAACTCTGGCAGAAGCTCAACGCCACGGTTCTCTTTGTGACACACAACGTGGAAGAGGCCGTCTACATTGCCGAGCGCGTGCTCATCCTGAGCAACAAGCCTACCAGCATCAAGGCTGAAATTCCCATTGACCTGCCCCGTCCGCGAGACACCATTGCGCCTGAGTTCGTGGAACTGCGCAAACAGGTCACGGAACTGATCCGCTGGTGGTAAAAGCGCTTGCAAAGCCCCTTGTCCAAGAGGAAAAGCTATGGCCTATCAAGAAGTTGTTGTCAAAAAACCTCTGCCCCTGATCATCCTGCCCTATATCAGCGTCCTTGTCTTCTTTGCTGTCTGGCAGGGCGTGGTGCAGTTCGGCATCATTCCCAATACCCTGCTGGCCTCTCCCTCGCAGGTTATCTCCACCTTCATTGACAAACTGACCAATGCTAACCCTGACGGTGCCACCATGGGCGCCCACGCCTGGACGAGCGTGCAGGAAGCCTTTCTGGGCTACCTTCTCTCCCTGGTTGTCGGTATCCCTCTGGGGCTGGCCATGGGCTGGTTCAATATTGTGGAAGGTCTCTTCCGCCCCATCTTCGAGCTTATCCGCCCCATCCCTCCCATTGCCTGGATTCCGCTCACCGTGTTCTGGTTCGGTATCGGTCTGACCGGCAAGGTCTTCATCATCTGGATTGCAGGCATTGTGCCCTGCGTCATCAACTCCTACGTCGGTGTGCGCATGACCAGCCCGGTGCTCATTCAGATGGCCCGTACCTATGGTGCCAATGACTGGCAGATCTTCCGCCAGCTGTGCATCCCCTCTGCTCTTCCCATGGTCTTCGGTGCGCTGCAGCTCGCCCTGGCCTACTGCTGGACCAACCTCGTGGCAGCCGAACTTCTGGCCGCTGACTCCGGTCTCGGCTTCCTCATCACCATGGGCGGACGTCTCGGTCGTCCCGACATCATCGTGCTCGGCATGATCTGCGTCGGCATCTCCGGCGCCATCATCGGCGTTATCATCGACCACGTTGAAAAGAAGCTTTTGGCCGGTATCAGGAGATAGGCATGTCTGGAAATTCCATTGCTAACGAGACCATCAGTCAGAAACGCACCCGTGAGCCTTTCAGCCTCTACCGCTTCCTGACCAACAAATATTTCCTCTACTGTGTTTCCATCACCCTGTTCCTCTCCCTGTGGGACTACGTGGCCCGTGAAAAGATCTTCCGCGATTCCCTGGCCAGGCCCCTGGAAGTGTGGGATCAGCTGGTCATGCTGACACAGATCAAGTTTGCCGGCACCCATCTGTGGGGCCATATCTGGGCAAGCATGCAGCGCGTGCTCATCGGCTTCGTGCTGGCCTCCATCGTGGCCATTCCCCTTGGCCTGTTCATGGCGCTCAACAAGTATGTGAATGCCATCGTCAAGCCGCTCTTCGACCTCTTCAAGCCCATGCCTCCCATTGCCTGGGTGTCCATCGCCATCCTGTGGTTCGGCATCGGCGAAACCTCCAAGGTTTTCATCATTATCATCGGCACCTTCGTGCCCTGCCTGCTCAATGCCTATAATGGCGTGCGCCTGGTTGATCCGGAACTGTACGACGTTATCCGTGTGCTTGGTGGCAAGCGTCGCGACGAAATCATCCATGTCTGCTTCCCTGCCTCCTTCCCGGCCATCTTCGCCGGTCTGCAGATTTCCTTAAGCTCTGCCTGGACCTGCGTGCTGGCAGCCGAGCTCATGAACTCCCGTAACGGTATGGGCTTTCTGATCAAGCGCGGCATGGACACACACCAGCCGACACTGGTTCTGGGCGGCATGATTCTCATTGCCGCAGCAGCCTGCCTGACCTCGCTGCTCATCACCATGGCCGAGCGCAAGCTCTGCCCGTGGCAGCGCAACATTGAAAACCTGTAGGACGAGCATGCCATCCCCGGCATCTGGAGGCGGCGAGATTATGAGCAATATGAAACTGAAACTCCACTGCTCAAACGTGAGCAAGACCTTTATCCAGAAGGGTAACCAGGAAGTGCCCGTCATTCGTGACATCACCATTGATGTGTACGAGAACGAGTTCCTGGTCATCCTCGGACCCGGCCAGTGCGGCAAGTCCACGCTGCTGAAGATCTTCGCAGGCCTTGAGCAGCCTGATACAGGAACCATCACCCTGGACGGCAAGCCTGTCGAGGGTCCCGGACCGGACCGCGGCATCGTCTTCCAGAGCTACATGCTCTTTGCCTGGAAGAACGTGCGTGACAACGTGGAACTGGGCCTCAAGCTGCGCGGCATTCCCGCTGAGGAACGCCGCAAGATTGCCCAGCACTACATTGACCTCGTGGGCCTCACCGGCTTTGAAAAGCACTATCCACACCAGCTCTCCGGCGGTATGAAGCAGCGCGTCGGCATTGCCCGCGCCTATGCCAATACCCCGAACATCATGCTCCTGGACGAGCCCTTTGGTCAGCTCGACGCCCAGACCCGTCTCTTCATGCAGAAGGAAACGGCCCGCATCTGGGAACAGGAAAAGAGAACCGTCATCTTTGTTACCAACAATATTGACGAAGCCCTCTACCTTGGCGACCGCATCGTGCTCATGGAAGGCAAGCTGCCCGGCACCATCAAGACAGAATACGTCATTGAACTGCCCCGTCCCCGCGAGCATACAGCCATGGATTTCCTCCAGCTCCGCAAGGAAATCACGGACAATACAGAGCTCGTGCTCTAACGCAGACTGGCGCAGAATGGCGCAGACTGGCGTCCCCAGACGTGTTCTGACGTGCGCCAGCCAGACACAAGCGTGAGGAAGGCATATGGATCCTCTGATGATGGCCCTGCTGGTCGGCTTCTTCGGCATCTGCATTGTCTGGACTGTGTCCAGCAACTATGCCAGGCGCCATGGTGCCGGTCAGGAAAGCTGTACACAGACGAGTGCACAGCCTGACGAAGACTATGAAGAACCGAGCCAGGAAGAAATAGACGCGACCTATCGCAAGATCTTCTCTGTCCGCATTCTCGGTCTTGTTCTCTGTCTTCTTGCAGTGGCAGTCCTCTATTTCGGACTGCACAGCGGTCTGGCACTTCTGCTTGCGGCAGCCGGCTGCATCACCCAGTATCTGTCCTTCCGCATCAGATACAAGCATCTGCAGCACAGACGTCTTGTTCCCAACAGGGAAAAGAGAGCCTGAGTCTTCTCTGAGCCTTCTTTGAACCTTCCCTGCACTGCTGCAGTACACACAATCTGCTTCAGAAAGAACTGCTGACATCAGCATTCATCAGCATTGAGGACTTCTCCTCCTGCATTACACAGACTAACTTGGAGGTTAGTATGCGTTTTAAGAAACTTCTGATGGCCCTCCTGATCGCCGTGTTCAGTTTTTCCGTCTCCGCAGCCGGTGTGAAGGCCGCTGACCTGGTGAAACTCCCCACTGCCTGGATGGACGAACATGAAACCTTCCTCATCTGGTATGCCAAGGAAAAAGGCTGGGACAAGGCTGAAGGTCTTGATATCGACGTTCAGTACTTCAGCTCCGGTATGGACATCCTCAATGCCCTGCCCTCCGGTTCCTGGGTGTTCGCCGGCATGGGTGGCGTGCCTGCCATGATGGGCAACCTGCGCTACGGTACCTCCGTCATCGCCATTGGTAACGACGAGTCCATGACCAACGCCGTGCTCGTGCGTGGTGACTCCCCCATTGCCAAGGTGAAGGGCTGGAACAAGGACTACCCCGAAGTCTACGGCTCCCCCGAGACCGTCAAGGGCAAGACCTTCCTGACCACCACCGTGTCCTCTGCCCACTACGCCCTGAGCTCCTGGCTCAAGGTTCTGGGTCTGACCGACGCTGACATCACCATCAAGAACATGGACCAGGCCCAGGCTCTGGCCGCCTTTGACAACAATATCGGTGACGGTGTGGCCCTGTGGGCTCCTCATATGTACGCCGGTGAAGCCAAGGGCTGGAAGATCGCTGCCGACCTCAACAAGTGCAAGGTTGGTAACCCCATCGTTCTCATTGCTGACACCAAGTACGCTGAAGCCAACCCCGAAGTGGTTGCCAAGTTCCTCAGAGTCTACCTGCGCGCTGTCAACATGATGCAGCAGGAACCCCTGGAAAACCTCGTTTCCGAATACCAGCGTTTCTTCCTGGAATGGGCCGGCAAGAACTACACCAAGCAGCTCTGCCTGACCGACATGAAGACCCACCCTGTGTTCAACCTCGAGCAGCAGCTCGCCCTGTTTGACGACAGCAAGGGCGCCAGCACTGCCCAGCAGTGGCAGGCCGCCATTGCCACCTTCTTCAACAGCGTTGGCTCCATTAACAAGGACGAGCTGAAGAAGGTTGGTGACGGCACCTACGCCACCGGCAAGTACCTGAAGCTCATCAGCGGTCCCATTCCCGGCTACAAGTAGTCCCTGGACACAGCTGAGACATAACTGACATCGAGGCGGGGCGAGGCCATGGAACGGCTTTTGCCCCGCCTCTTCTGTACGGAGACAAGAGATGTCCATAAAAACATGGTTCTGTCGCCTGTCTGCCCTCCTTCTGTGCGCCCTCATCCTTGCACCTGCGTCTGCTCCGGCAGCCCCCCTGCAGAAAGTGGCCACAGCCTGGATGGGTGAACAGGAGACCTTCCCCATCTGGTATGCCAAGGAAAAAGGCTGGGACAAGGAAGCCGGCCTTGACATCAGCATGCTCTACTTCAACTCCGGCATGGATGCCGTCAACACCATGCCTGCCGGGTCCTGGGTCTTTGCCGGCGTAGGTGCCGTGCCTGCCCTGATGGGCGCTCTGCGCTACGACATGCAGGTCATCGGCCTGTGCAATGACGAAGCAGAAGCCAATGCCGTGCTCATCCGCTCCGACTCTCCCATTGCCAGGGTGAAGGGCTGGAACAGCCAGTGCCCCAATGTGCTCGGCAGTCCCGAGACTGTGAAGGGCATCACCGTGCTCACCACCACTGTCTCCTCTTCCCACTACGCCCTTGCCACCTGGCTTGAAAGCCTTGGTCTCACTGAAAAGGACGTGACCATCAAGAACATGGAGCAGGCCTCTGCTCTGGCAGCCTTTGAATACGGCATTGGCGACGCAGTGGTGCTCTGGGCTCCTCTGACCTACGTCGGCCAGAACCGCGGCTGGCTTGTTGCCTCTTCCCCGGACCAGACCGGCCATCCTCAGCCCCTGCTGCTGGTGGCCAACAAGAAATTTGCTGAAGACAACCCCGAGATCACTGCAAAGTTCCTCCAGGTCTATCAGCGTGGCGTGCGCTTTATGCGCGAGACGCCCATTGAGGAGCTGATTCCCCTGTACCTGGAATTTTACAGCAGCTGGGCTGGCTCCGAGTACACTCCGCAGCTGGCACGGCGTGATATCGAGGCCCACGCCCTGTACACCTTCCCGGAACTGACCAGGGTCTTTGACACCAGCAACGGTCCTTCCACTGTGCAGCGCTGGTTCACACACCTCGCCGAATTCCTGGCCAGGTCAGGCCGTATCAGCCATACGGAACTTGCCAAGGTCCATGCCAGTGGCTTTGTGAACAATACCTACCTGATGAAGGCTGTGGAGGCGCACAGCAAGACTGCTCCTGCCGCACAGTAGTCTTTTGAACATTCCATGCTTCTTCCCGGAAATTTTTCCCGGGAAACTGGAATCCGGACTCCGGGGGAAAGAACAGATGTCTGCTCTTTCTCCCTTTTTTGCGTCTGACAGTGGTACGCAGCTGTCCGGCCTGCTGTCAGACACTGTCCCGCACACTGGCCTGACACAGTTTTGGGCGTCTTTCTCAGGGTTTCTTTCTCAGGGCTTCTTTCCTTGTGACAGGATGGTACAAGAGTATGGTACAAGGGCAGCTGAACATTTCTGGCACACTGCGGGGACTGCACATCTCTTTAATGCATGTTTTCCTGAAACAGCCCCGGGACACGGCACTCCCTTGTGTTCACACCATGCTGACACGCTCTTGTTCTGTACATCTAGTGAAAGATGCGGCCGCTCATACTGTTTCTTTCACAATCATGCCTGTTTTTCCCACGTTTTGGGCGCACGGTTTCTCTGGACAGGGCATGTACTTTTTCCAAAGTGCTGTGGAATATCTGTCACAAAGGCTCTTTTTGTATTTTGTGAAAAATATCTCTTTTTCCTGCCGCACTGCAAACCTGTGTGCTATCCCTGCAAAAGCCTTGCACAAATATGCGGCTTCAGGCAAAATAGGCAAATACGCCCGTACAGCCCTGCGCCCCGCTGCACAAGCCTGGCTGCACGGGAGCTGACAGCATACAGGTTCGATTTCCTGCAGGTTTTAAGCTTGCCATGCACGGACATTGTCCGTAAAATTTCGGACCTTTTGCGTCAGACCTCATCATCGTCAGACCTCGTCAGACCTCATCTGGCGCCTGTGTCACCAACAGTGTCACTGACCGTGTCACCAGCAGTGCCCGACTGCGTCACTCCCGTGCCACCGACTGTGTCACCAACTGTGTCACAGTGTTTCCACGTGCTTCCACGTGTTTCCACGAACTTCCCTGAAGGAGGGATCCCATGAAACGTGTCTTCATTGGTACTGTGGCTGCGGCACTTCTGAGCCTCGGCCTTGCAGCTCCGCTTCAGGCTGCCGATACCATCAAAATCGGCGTTGCCGGCGCTCACTCCGGCGACCTTGCCTCCTATGGCGTGCCCAGCCTCAATGCTGCCAAGATTGTCACAGCCAAGGTCAACGCCCAGGGTGGCGTGCTTGGCAAGCAGATTGAACTGGTTATCGGCGACGATCAGTGCAAGCCCGAACTCGGCACCAACGTGGCCACCAAGCTCATTTCCGACAAGGTCGCAGTGGTCATGGGCCACATCTGTTCCGGTCCTGCCAAGGCATCCCTGCCCCTGTACAATGATGCCCACATCATTTCCATGTCTCCCTCCGCCACTACCCCTGGTCTGTCTGCCGGCGGAGCGAACCCCATGTTCTTCCGCACCATCGCCAAGGACGATGACCAGGCCAAGCTGACCAGTCGCTTCATGCTCGAAAAGCTGAAGGTCAAGAAGGTCGCTTACATTCATGACAACGGCGACTACGGCAAGGGGTTCTGCGACAACAACCGCGCTCTCCTGGAAGCCGGCGGTGCCGAGACCGCTCTCTTTGAAGCCATCACGCCTGATGCTGTGGACTTCAGCCCCATCGTGCGCAAGCTGCGCCGTGCCAAGGCTGACATCATTGTCTTCGGCGGCTATCAGCCCACTGCCTCCAAGCTGCTGCAGCAGATGCGTCGTGACCGTGTCAAGACCCCTGTCATCGGTCCTGACGGCCTCAAGGACGACGCTTTCATCAAGATGGCCGGCGCCGCTGCCGAAGGTGTGTACTGCTCCTATCCCAAGGACACTGCCTCCCTGCCCATCTACCAGGAAGCCCGTCAGGGTCACATTGACATGTTCAACTCCGAGCCCGGCTCCTTCTACTATAATGCCTACAGCGCCATGCTGGCTCTCATCAATGCCATCAAGGTGGCCGGCTCCACTGACACTGACAAGATCATCGAAGCCCTGCACACCAGCAAGGTGTCCACTCCCCTCGGTGACCTCGTCTTCAACAAGAGCGGTGATGCTGCAGGTCTTGCCCTGTCCGTGTACCAGATCAAGGACGGCAAGTTTGTGGAAACTGACTACAGCGTGACGCTCGACTAACGCTTTTTTCCCGCAGGACGGAAGGGAGATGCTCCCTTCCGTCCTTTTGACCAGGGTCAAGAAACCGGCATCATGGACTTTCAATACTTTATCGAACTCTTTTTCGGCGGACTGACCAGAGGCAGCATCTATGCGCTCATCGCGCTCGGCTACACTCTGGTCTATGGCATTATTGGCCTGATCAACTTCGCCCACGGCGAAATCTACATGGTCGGTGCCTTTACCGCCCTGCTTTTTGCAGGCCTGCTCGGCTACCTCGGCTTCCCGGCAGGTGGCATCCTCATTGTGGCTGCCCTGGCTGCCATCGTCTGGACATCGGCCTACGGCTATACCATGGAAAAGATAGCCTACAAGCCCCTGCGCAATGCGCCGCGCCTGAGCCCGCTCATCTCCGCCATCGGCATGTCCACCTTCCTGCAGAACTATGTGCTGCTGGCACAGACGCCGGACTTTGTGCCCTTCCCCATGCTCCTGCCAGACATTGACTGGCTTCTGGAGAAATTTGACTACGTGCTCGGCCCCAGTGATTTCTTCATCCTGGTCGTGAGCTTTGCCACCATGATCGGACTCATGCTGTGGATCCGCTACACACGTATGGGCAAGGCCATGCGCGCCACAGCCCAGAACCGCACCATGGCCATGCTGCTGGGCATTGACGCCAACCACATCATTTCCGTGACCTTTATCGTTGGCTCTGCCCTGGCAGCTCTCGGCGGTGTGCTCATCGCTTCCCATATGGGACAAATCAACTTTGGTATCGGCTTCCTTGCCGGCATGAAGGCCTTCACAGCCGCAGTGCTCGGCGGCATCGGCTCTGTGCCCGGCGCAGTGCTCGGCGGACTGACCCTGGGCCTCGCAGAATCCTTTACCACCGGCTATGTGGCAGGCAACTACGAAGATGTGCTGTCCTTCTGCCTGCTCATTCTCATTCTTATTTTCAGACCTGACGGCATCCTCGGCAAGCATCAGGTCCAGAAGGTCTAGTCATGAAACAGATATTGCGCGCTCTTCTTGCAGGTGTCTGGTTCATGATCCTCTGCTCTCCCATCATGGGACTGCAGATCAATCCGGACAAATCTGTCAGCTTCCTCTGGGATCGCATCCTTGTCCTTGGTGTGGGTATCTTCTTTGCCTCACTGGTGTGGCAGTGGTACTTTGCCAACAAGAAGGCAAGCGTCACCCTGAAGATGCCTGCCAGCATCAGCAATGCTGTTGCCCTCTTCAGGCAGCCGAAAACCAGACGCACTGCTCTTGCAGCCCTGCTCATCTTCCTGCTGGCCATTCCCTTCCTGCCTGTGTTTGGCAGCATTTACCAGATCTCCATTCTCATTTCGGCCCTGATCTACGTTATGCTGGCTCTGGGGCTGAACATCGTGGTTGGTCTGGCCGGCCAGCTGGTGCTTGGCTATGCCGCCTTCTACGCCATTGGTGCCTACACCTACGCACTGCTCACCACCTATTTCGGCTTCGGCTTCTGGATCTGTCTGCCCATTGGCGGTGTGATGACCATCCTCTTTGGCCTGGCCCTGGGCTTCCCGGTGCTGCGCCTGCGTGGTGACTACCTGGCCATCGTGACCCTGGGCTTTGGCGAAATCGTGCGTCTGGTGCTTTTGAACTGGGTTTCCGTCACCGGCGGCAGCCACGGTGTCAGCAACATCCCCAAGCCCGGCCTCTTCGGTATTGACCTGGATATTCAGCAGGCCACTGTCTACCTGTACTATCTGTGCGTGGCAGCAGTCATTGTGGCCATTATCATCATTTCGCGCCTGAAAAACTCCCGTGTCGGTCTGGCCCTGCAGGCGCTGCGCGAGGATGAAATCGCTTCCGAGGCCATGGGCATCAACCTGACAAAGGTCAAGCTGGCTGCCTTTGCCCTGTCATCTGCCTGGGCAGGCTTTGCCGGCGTGTTCTTTGCTGCCAAGACCAGCTTCGTAAACCCGGCCTCCTTCACCTTCATGGAGAGCGCCATGATGCTCTCCATGGTCGTGCTCGGCGGCATGGGCTCCATCACCGGCGTGACTCTCGGCGCGCTGATTCTCATTCTTGTGCCCGAATACCTGCGTGCCTTTGCAGACTACCGCATGCTGCTCTTTGGTCTGGTCATGGTACTGATGATGATCTTCAGACCCCAGGGCCTTATCACCGGCGAGCGCCGCAAGTATCGCGTCAGTGCCCTTGAAGGAAATGCCCTTGAAGGAAAAGGAGAGGCGGCATGACACCAGTTCTTGAAGTACGGGATCTGACCCAGGACTTTGGCGGTCTGCGCGCCCTCAATGAAGTCTGCCTTGAGGTTGCGGAAAAGGAAATCGTTGCCCTCATCGGCCCCAACGGCGCAGGCAAGACCACCTTCTTCAACTGTATCACAGGCATCTACCGTCCCACTGCCGGCGACTGCAGCCTGACCGTCAACGGTGTGCGTCACTCTCTGATTGGCAAAAAGACCCATGAGATCACAGCCCTGGGCATGGCACGCACCTTCCAGAACATCAGGCTCTTCAGCCAGATGACAGTGCTGGAAAACGTCATGGTCGGTCGCCACTGCAGAACAAAGGCCGGCATTCTCTCTGCCCTTATGCGTGACAAAAGGACACGCAGAGAGGAACAGGAGAGCGTGGACATAAGCTATGAGCTTCTGAAGACCGTGGGCCTTGAGAAGCAGTGGAATGAAACTGCCTGCAACCTGCCCTATGGTGCCCAGCGCCGTCTCGAAATTGCCAGGGCCATGGCCACAGAGCCGCACATGCTGCTGCTCGACGAGCCTGCCGCAGGCATGAATCCCCATGAAACCAGGGAGCTGCGCGAGCTTGTGCTTGCGCTGCGCGACAGGTACAGCCTCTCTGTCCTGCTCATCGAGCACGACATGAGCATGGTCATGTCCCTGTCCGACCGTATCTACGTCATGGAATACGGCTCCCCCATTGCCAGTGGCACTCCTGCGGAAATCCGCAGCAACCCCGACGTCATCAGGGCCTACCTCGGAGAAAGTCGCGATGCTTGAGCTCAAGAACATCAATACCTATTACGGTGTCATCCAGGCCCTGCGCGATGTGAGCCTGCATGTGGATGAAGGGGAAATCGTGACCCTCATTGGTGCCAACGGCGCCGGCAAGTCCACCACGCTCATGACCATCTGTGGCATCCAGCATCCGCGCTCCGGCACCATTCTCTTCAGAGGCAAGCCCATTCACGAGCTTGCGCCCAACGAAATCGTGAAGCTGGGCATCTCTCAGGTTCCTGAGGGCCGTCTCATCTTCCCTGACCTCACAGTGGCGGAAAACCTTGATCTCGGGGCCTTCCTGCGCAGGGACAAGGACGGCATTGCCTCGGACATGGAATATGTCTTCAGCCTCTTCCCCATCCTGAAGCAGCGTATCGGCCAGGCAGGCGGCACCCTCTCTGGTGGTGAACAGCAGATGCTGGCTGTGGGCCGCGCCATCATGGCCCGTCCGAAGCTTCTGTTGCTGGACGAGCCCTCCTTAGGCCTTGCTCCCATCATCATCCAGCAGATCTTCCAGATCATTCAGAAGGTCAACAGTGACGGCACCACTGTCTTTTTAGTGGAGCAAAACGCCAACCAGGCTCTGCGCATTGCCCACCGCGGCTATGTCATGGAAAACGGCAGTGTCACCATGGAAGACAGCTCAGCCAACCTGCTGGCCTCGGAAAAGGTGCGCACAGCCTACCTCGGCATGGAGGCCTAGGAGCATGCTCTGTCTTCGCCACGCACGTCCTGACGATCTCGAAGCCGTTGTGGAGCTTGAAGCCAGTGGCTTTCCCCCGGAGGAAGGTGCAGACAGGCAGCGGCTCATGGAGCGCCTCGCCACCTTTCCCGAGAATTACTGGCTGCTCTTTGACGAGACAAGGCTCGTGGCCTACAGCGGCGGTCTGGCATCCGATATTCCTGATCTTGAGGACTGCATGTATGCCGATGCCGGCATGCACAGGGCAGATGGCGCCTGGCAGATGATCTTCAGTCTGTGCACGGACGTGGAGCACAGAGGCCAGGGACTTGCAAGCCACGTGCTGCAGGGCCTGATTGACGAGACCAGGGCCCGCGGTAAAAAGGGGGTTGTCCTCACCTGCAAGAAGAAGCTTGTGCCCTTCTATCTGCGCTTTGGTTTTGCTGATGAAGGTGTGTGTCCCTCCACCCATGGCGGTCAGGTCTGGCATCAGATGCGGCTCACATTCTGACAAACAGCCATGTGGGGCAGGCTGCATGCACCCGTTGCTCAGGCAGTGCACCTCTTTTGCCATGGCACATACAGCGGCATCAGGCTGCAAAACATCTTCAGGAGCAGAAAAAACACAGTTTTTTCTGCTCTTTTCGCAAAAAAGCATCTGTGAACTCTGGCAAAGCAGGCGTTGCCTGTGCTACACAAAAATAAACTGCAGTCATTTGCCTGCGCAGGCAGCGCAGGGCTGAAGCTTCCCAGAGACAGCGTTCCCGTCATGTGCGTCCAGGGGGCAGACGCAGTCAGGCTTCACCGTTTTTGCATCTACAGGGGGAAGAGTTATGCCTATTTCCTTCACCGCTCCCTCGGCAGGCTGGTTTGCCAAGGCCCCGGGTCAGAACACTGATCCCACTCCCAATGCCGGCGCCATTCACTTTGACGGTCTGAACGGCGGCAACAGCTTTACCATCCTGGGCCCTGATCAGCACACACCTGTCGGACACGGCTTTTTGTCTGCAGGGCGTATCTACACCCACTTCGGTTTCCCAGAATCTCCGGACAGTGGTGAGTGGCTCTTTTACAGAGTGGAATTGCGTGACAAGAGGATGATCGTCTTCTCGCCCATCCTGGAAAAGGACCTGATTGTTCTTCCCGTGAGCGGGACCTATACGGAGCGCGTTCTGGAAAATGTGCGTCTGCTTGAGAACCGTGATGCCAATGACAGCTGGTCCTTCCTCTACACAAGACCCGATGGCAGCGAGTGTGAACTCATGCGGACCTCGCCGCGCAACTGGCTGAGTGACCAGATTCACCCTGTGCTGGTCAATGTCTCCACCTATGAAGACTTCCTGCTGCTCTCCTACTCTCCGCGCGCTGAAGGCGACGACTTCCCTGTAGAGGATTTCCTCTACACCATTGTGGCCAACCGCAACACCGGCACCCTGCTTGGCCAGGGCATACGCCGCGAGTACTTTGCCATGTCTTCCCGCTTTGACTCCTATATCGAGCTCGGCACCACCAGCCTCGGCCCTGTAGGAGAGCATGACTGGTGGCCGGTGTTCTACCAGGAGATCTGGAGACAGGCGCTGCACAATACCAGACAGCCCATGTGGAACTTCACCAAGCAGGCCATCACAGTAACCTACCACACAGGCCACGCCACCCAGCGCTTTACCCTGGACTAACCGGCTGGCACCAGGACAGGCTGCTGCATTGCCAGCACTGTCAACACCATGTTCCTTGCAAAGGCATCCGCACATCCCGGATGCCTTCTGCTTTTCCTGCCCCTGAAGCCGGCTCCCCTGGGACACCCGGAACAGCCGGGCCTGGCCTGAAGCGCCCGAGACACGGCAGCTGCCCGCACACTCCCCTCTCAAGGCAGCCTTTCCACCCGCCCGGGAGGCGACATCTCCCTTTCCCTGAACTCGGAGGAGAGCTCACAAGGGGGCTCAAATGGGGTCTCATGGGCCGCCAGTACGGTCTTACGGCGAGTCCCCGGGAAGGTGCACGGGCAGGAAACAGGCCCTGCACGCGCAAAAAGGCCCTGCCGTAACAACGAACAGCAGGGCCTGTACACAACAGTGGAAAAGCTGTGCCTTAGCCGCCGAGATAGGCTGCACGCACCTGGGGATTGGCCAGAAGCTCCTGCCCTGTGCCTTCCAGAGCGATTCTGCCCACTTCCAGAATGTAGGCATAGTCTGCCACATTGAGGGCAGCATAGGCGTTCTGCTCCACCAGCAGCACTGTCATGCCTGTCTCATGGATGCGCTCGATGATGGCGAAGATTTCCTTGACCAGGAGCGGCGCAAGACCAAGGGAGGGCTCATCCAGCATGATGAGGTCCGGCTGGCTCATGAGCGCACGGCCCACTGCCAGCATCTGCTGCTCGCCGCCGGAAAGGGTGCCGCCCTTCTGCCAGTGACGCTCCTCCAGTCTGGGGAAGAGCGCAAAGACGCGTTCCTTGTCCTTCTCGATGCCTTCCTTGTCATTGCGGGAATAGGCGCCGAGCATGAGATTTTCCTCCACTGTAAGGTGGGGGAGGATGCGGCGTCCCTCGGGAGAGAGGCTGATGCCCCTGCGCACCATGTTTTCGGGCTTGAGGCCCAGAATGGACTCCGGCTTGTCACCAGGCTTGCGGGAAAAGAGAATGTCGCCCTGCACCTGATGGTTCAGGCCGGCAATACTGCGAATGATACTGCTCTTTCCGGCACCATTGGCTCCGACAAGGGTCACGATGCTGCCGCGCCTGATGTTCAGGTTGACACCCTGCACAGCGCAGATACCGCCATAGTTGACCTTAAGATCCCTGATTTCCAGCATATTGTCGGACATTGCGGCCTCCTAATGACCCTTCACGAAGTCATCGCCAAGGTAGGCTCTGATGACTTCGGGGTTTTCCTGAATGGCTGCCGGTTCGCCTTCGGCAATCAGGGCTCCGTATTCCATGACCCAGATGTACTCGCACACGCCCATGACCACCTTCATATCGTGTTCAATGAGCAAAATGGTCAGGTTGAACTCATCGCGGATCTGCCTGATGAAGTGCAGAAGCTCCAGGCTTTCCTGGGGATTCATACCTGCAGCAGGCTCGTCGAGCAAAAGCAGGGAGGGTTCCGTGGCAAGGGCACGGGCAATTTCCAGACGGCGCTGGGCACCATAGGGCAGCGAGCCTGCCTTTTCATCCTGCATGGAGCCAAGGTCCACCTTTTCCACCAGAGCGCGGGCCTTCTCACGGATCTCGCGCTCTTCACGGTAGTACATGGGAAGCCCCAGGGCAGCCATCCACCAGGAGCAGTGACGACGCACATGGCAGCCGACCATGACGTTTTCGATGACACTCATCTGGGTGGAGAGGCGGATGTTCTGGAAGGTGCGGGCCACGCCGAGCTTGCAGACCTTGTCCGGGGCAAGTCTGCTGATATTTTTGCCCCCGAAGAGCACCTTGCCTTCCGTTGGTGTGTAAAAGCCGCTCAGGATATTGAACAGGGTGGTCTTGCCTGCGCCATTGGGGCCGATGATGCCGCAGATACTGCCCTTTGGCAGGGCGATGTTCATCTCATTCACGGCAACAATGCCACCAAAGCGCATGGTGACATCACAGGCAGCCAGGAGTGCGTCCTGAGGCCTGGGAACTGTGAAACTCATGGTCTACCTCCCCGCTGTCTCAGTCCTGGAGCTGAAGCGTCTGAAGAATCTGGCTATACCGGCAAAGGTGATTTCCCTGGTGCCCATGATGCCTTCTCTGCGATAGAGGATAATGGCAAGCAGGAGCACAGAGAAGACCACCATGCGCATGCCGGGAATGCCCGGGATTTCCACAAAGCCAAGGTCAATGGGCTCTTCAATGGCACGCAGCCATTCCAGCAGCACCGTGATGATGCCTGCACCGAGAATGGAGCCGGAGAGAGAACCGAGGCCGCCTGCGACCACGTACATGAGCACCTGGAAGGTCAGCAGGAAGTTGAACATCTTGGGGTCAATGGTGGACAGATGGCTGCCGAGCAGGGCACCGCCCACGCCGGCAAAGAAGGCACCAACGCAGAAGGAAATGACTTTATAGCCGAAGACATTGATGCCCATGACCTGGGCTGCGATTTCATTATCCCTGATGCAGCGCAGCACATTGCCGAAGTTACCGTAGACAATGCGCGCAATGACCACCAGTGTGATGAGCATCCAGACGTAACAGGTCACCAAGGTAGCTGCCTCTGGTATGCCCTTGATGCCCAGGGAACCGTTGGTGATGGGTGTGGCATTGGTGAGCAGCACGCGAATGATTTCAGCAAAGCCCAGTGTTGCAATGCCCAGATAGTCATCACCAAGGCGCAGTGCAGGCACTGCTATGAACAATGCAAAGATGAAGGCGACCAAACCGCCCAGAATGACTGCCAGCCAGAAGGGAGTGAACAGCTCCGAGAAGGGCCAGATGATGGGTTCCAGAATCCACATCATTTCCTTGTGTTCCGGAGGCAGGATACAGAGGGCTGCCATATAGGCGCCCAGAGCCATGAAGCCCGCATGTCCGAGGGAGAACATGCCCGTGAAGCCGTAGATCAGGTTCAGCGACAGGGCCAGGATGGCATTGATGAAGAAAAGCTTCAGAATGTAGAGCTGGTAATTGCCCAGAAACATGTCCGCCTGGGTGAGAAACAGCCCGCCCGCAATCATGAGTGCCAGGCACATGAAGGTAGTACGATTGAATTGCATCAGATCTTCTCCTTCAGATTTTCACCAAGCAGGCCTGTGGGCTTGAAGACAAGCACCAGCACCAGGATGATGAAGGCAAAGGCGTCGCGGTAGCCGGAAAGTTCCGGGAAGAAGGCAATGGACATGATCTCCACAAAACCGAGGATAACACCGCCTATGACGGCACCCTGCACAGAGCCGATTCCGCCGACAACGGCTGCCACGAAGGCTTTCAGACCTGGCATGATGCCCATGTAGGGGTGCACCTGGGGGTAACGCAGAGCCCACATGATGCCAGAGGCAGCAGCAAGCGCGGAACCAACTGCAAAGGTAAAGGCAATGATATTGTCAACGCGCACGCCCATGAGCCTGGTCGTTTCAATATCCTTGGAAATGGCCCGCATGGCGAGGCCGGGTTTTGTGCGGTAAAGAATGTAGAGCAGACCTGCCACAAGCACGGCGGTCATGACCGGCACAAAGGCTGTGAGCTTGAGGACACGCACACTGCCCAGCTGCCACTCACTGATGAGCCAGTCAGGCTGCAGCACAGGGCGGGGCTGGCCTGTGAAGACAACCACAGCAAGACTTTCAATGAAGAAAGACACTGCGATTGCCGAGATGAGGGCCGAGATACGTGGCGCCTCACGCAAAGGCCTGTAGGCAATCCTCTCAACCAATACGCCGAGCAGACTTGCGCCACAGACAGCCACGATAGCGGAAATTCCCCAGGGCCAGCCAAAGGCAAAGGTCCCGAAGAAAACAAAATACGCTCCGACCATCAGGATATCGCCATGGGCAAAGTTGATAAGTCGCAGAACGCCGTAGACCATGGTGTAGCCAATGGCGATCAGGGCGTAGAGCGACCCCAGCGTCAAAGCGTTGAAACAGTGCTGAAAAAACATTTCCAGGCTCATTAAAAAAGCCCCCAGGTGATCTGTTCGCGATCAGTTCGCAAATCGCAAGGTACAAAAACCGGACATGCCCCGAAAACTGGGAGCATGTCCGGTGAAAAAAGAAGGAATTACTTGGGTGTGACTTCGGTCAGATAGACGCGCTTGCCGTCGCGGTACTCAATGATACCAACAGCCATTTCAGCGTCATGGGTGGCATTGATGGACAGCTTGCCAAGAGGAGTGGGCAGATCCTTGGTCTTGGCCAGGGCTTCAGCGATAGCCTGCTGGTCAGCAGAGCCGGCGCGGGTGATGGCGTCCATGATCAGATAGTAGGCATTGTAGCCCAGAGCGGCATTGACGTTGGGATCCTGCTTGGGATTGGCCTTGTACCAGACCTCGGTGAAGGTCTTGGCTTCTGCGCTCATGTTGGGCATCCTGGCATCATAGGGGAAGGTTGTATGCAGGAAGCCTTCCACAGCCTTGCCACCGATCTTCACGGTGTCAGGGTTGTCCATGGCGTCAGCGCCCATGAGGCGGAAGGTGGCACCGAGTTCGCGGGCCTGCTTCATGATGATGGCGCCTTCTGCAAAGTAGGCGGGCATGAAGACCACATCAGGCTTCTGCTTGATGAGTTCGGTCAGCTGGGCAGTGAAGTCCTGGTCGCCGGAGCTGTACTTCAGTTCGGCAACGATTTCGCCGCCGAGCTTCTTGTAGGAGCGCTTGAAGAAGGAGGACAGGCCCACAGCGTAGTCATTGGTCATGTCCATGAGGATGGCAGCCTTCTTGAAGCCCAGGTTGTCATACACATAGGTCGCTGCAGCAGCGCCCTGCCAGGGGTCGATGTAGCACACGCGGAAGTAGTACTTCTTGCCCATGGTCACCAGGGGATTGGTGCAGGAGGTGCCAACCACAGGGGTCTTGCCCTTTTCTGCCACCTCACCGCCGGCCAGAGCCAGGGAGGAGCCGTAGGTACCGATGATGGCGCTGACCTGATCGCGTTCGATGAGACGCTTCACGGCATTGCCTGCTTCCACCTTGTCAGACTTGTTGTCCACGACAACAAGCTCCACGTCACGGTTGAGCACCTTGGGCATCTGCTGATGGGCAAGCTTGACGCCGTCCAGTTCCAGCTGACCACCGAAAGCATTCTGACCGGTCAGGGGCAGATAGACGCCGATTTTGACAGGGCCCTGGTCAGCTGCACTTGCACAAGGTGCAGCACCAAGGCACAGACCCGCCATGGCCACAACGGCCAGAAGAGACGCAGGAAATTTCATGGAGACTCCGTACGTAATAAGGTTGGACAAAAGGGCGCCACAATCACCTCAGTACAGCAAAAGACACATCCCCGAAAAGTCGGGGAAAAACTTCTGCCGGCCCGGTTCATGACAAACCGGAGCTGGTTTGCAGGGGACGTGCTTTTGCCTGCAGCCTCATGCCGCAGGTTCCCGGTTGCGAAAAGCCCGGGATGGGGGTGCGAGAAAAGCCTGCAGGCGCCCTGCACGGGGCAGGGAAGACGCCAGCCAAGGTTTTTCTATACACAAAAGCCTGTAAAAAGTTAAGAAAAGAGCCTGAACAAAAAATTTTTTGTCAGGCTCTTCGTGGACATTCTCCTGCAGCTCAGGAAAAATTTATCTGCAATTGCAACGTGTTACTCAGTCTTTTCTCCGAAATCCGCACTGTCGGCAGCAGGGGCAGCAGGGTCTGTTTCGCGGACACTGGCTGAGGTTTCCGCATCAGCAGTGCCTGTGACAGCACGTTCTTCTTCAAAAACAGGACCTTCCCCGGCATCAGGCCGGGCGGAAGCACCCCAGGCTGCGGGCTCGGCCACAGGCTCGGCTGCTGTTTCTGCAGGGGCTGCCTCAGCGTCAGGCTGCACGGAAGCAACTCCGGCTGCGGGTTCGGCCACAGGCTCGGCTGCTGTTCCAGCAGAGGCTGCCCTGGCGTCATCATGGGCGGCTTGTGCAACCATAGCCTCCATGGCCTCTGCCATAAGCTTGACGACAGAGGCTGCGGCATCTGACTGCCCCGGGGCTGCAGCAGCCTTCTTCAGGACTTCGATCACTTCCTCGGTCTGGCCGGCTGCCAGGACAGCCTGCAGGGCCTCGTGTGCAAGTGTCTTCCTGTTCTTGGTGCCCTTGGGACGGCCACGTCTGCGCTTCATCGGGCCGACAAAGTTATAGAGCGGATGATCTTCCCAGCGGATTTCTTCCTCTGGTGTGACAGGACGGATTCTGGGACGACCGGGCCCGCGCTTTTGCGGAGCCGGTTCAAGACCTGCTGCAATCCTGGCTTCGCGCTCAAGCGTGGCCTTGTTCTTACTCCCCTTGGGACGACCACGCCTGCCAGGCACACGTTCGCCCGTCTTCTTCGGCACGCGTACGCGCCCCCCGGTCTGGAGAAAACCAGCTGCATACTGTCTGGCTTCCTCATCCTGCAGGGCTCGCAGTTCCGCAAGCTTTGCCGCGCGTTCTTC
>CASEWR010000192.1 GCA_949291675.1 uncultured Desulfovibrio sp.
AATGCACTGATATTGCCGCACCTGTCCTTTTTCGCTAAGGTGCGCCAGCCATTTGGGCATCACAAGACACGGCAGCGGGCAGCGTTCTGTGCCCGCATGGTCCTGCAAGGAGTGGGCATGTACAACAATTCCGACAGCCCCATAGGCATTTTCGATTCCGGCGTGGGAGGCATGACTGTGCTGCGGGCACTGCTGCAGCGTCTGCCTGCGGAAAGCTACCGTTTTCTCGGCGACACTGCCCGTCTGCCCTATGGCACCAAGGGGGCATCCACCATCATTGAGTATACCCTCAAGGCCGCAGGCAAGCTTGTGGACATGGGCCCTGTGAAGATGCTGGTGGTGGCCTGCAATACGGCAAGCAGCGTAGCCCTGCCTGCCCTGCGCGAGCGCTTTCCAAATATCCCTGTGGTGGGCGTCATCCAGCCTGGAGCGAAGGCTGCAGTGCGTGCCTCAGGAGAAGGGCGCATTGCCGTGCTGGCCACAGAGGCCACAGTGCGCGGCGGAGCCTATGTGCGGGCCATTCATGCCCTGAATCCCGACGCACACGTGATTGGCCGTGCCTGCACCCTCTTTGTCCCTCTGGCAGAAGAGGGCTGGCTTGAGGGCGACGTGGTGGAAGGTGTGGTGCGCCGCTATATCGGCGATCTCTTTGCCCCAGAGCAGACACAGACGCCGGACACCCTGCTGCTCGGCTGCACGCACTTTCCCCTGCTGCAAAAGGCCATTGCCAGTGTGGTGGGCCCGAAGATTGCCATTGTGGACTCTGCAGGCACCACAGCCGAGGCTGTGGCAGACAGTCTCAAAGAGCAGAACCTGCTCTGCACCCGTGCACAGCAGGGCAGTGTGCGCTTCATGGCCACGGACAATGTGCGCCGCTTTGCCGCTACAGGCGGCCTCTTCCTCGGCCGCAATCTGTCCGAAGACGACGTGGAGCTGGTGGACATGTAACCGGACACCTGCCCGGACATCCGGCCAGGCATGACCAGTGTCAGAGGCCGGGCAGCCAGAGCATTCAGACCCTGTGTGTCATTTCTGACTACCTGATACTAAACTGTTTTAACTGGCAAAACTCCTGTTGAAAAATCCCGGGAAAAGTATGCAATCAAACGAAACATCTTGACAACGTGTCAGGAGTGTTGTTCTTTTTGTACTATTGTTTTAGGAAAGTAGTCTTTTAGTTTTTTTTTCTTCGGGTGCTTTGCCATGGGTGTTCCTGAGAGTATCAGGAGGGTGCCTCGCCCCTCGAATACAGTAGTTTGTGACAGCGGGGGCTCCACTCCCCTGCGTTACAGTGTGCGCGAGCGCAAGGGTTTTGCAAAAAATACGCAAGGCAAATCCGTGCCCGTCAATGGCCGGGTCATCGGGCACATCATTGATGGCGCCTATGTGCCCCTGGCTGCACCCAGGCAACACCGTGCGCAGTTTCTTTCCTATGGCTCGGCTGCGCTGGTGCACTCGGTCACTGCCGATCTGAAAGCAGATCTGCTGCACTGCTTTCATCCTGCCGAGGCCCTCGATATTCTGACCATTGCTCTGCTGCGCGTGCTTTCTCCGCACAGTACAGTCGAGCGCTATGCCACGGAGTATGCGTACTCCTATGTGTCCGTGTGGTACCCTGACGCGCACCTCAGCGAAGACAGGGTGACAGATCTGCTGCTCAGGCTGGGCATGAACAAGAGCAGACGGGCTGACTTCTGCGCGCTGCGCCTTGCCCATGCTGGTGAGGAGCAGCATATCGCCATTGCCGGCACCATCAGGCAGAGCAGCAGCCGCATACACAGCCTCGGCGCCTTTTCGCGCAAAGCAAGGACACAGGGCATCAGGAAAATACCCATTCTCTATGCCTTTGACATGGAAACCATGGAGCCTGTGTGCGCGGACGTCATTCAGGGCAACTGCAGAGATGTCGCTTCGTACAGCGCATTCATTCGTGACAATCAGCTCTCCCGCGGCATCATTCTGGCCGGTAGAGGACTTTTCACGTCTGCAGCCGCAGAGGATGTTGCTCAGCAGGGAGAGGAGGCTGTTCAGCAGAATGAGCAGAATGAACAGAAGGGGGAGAAGGAACAGAAGGGGCTGCACTACCTGTCACCCGTCAGCCCCGGCGACCCCCGCATTGTCCAGTACGATATGCTTCGCTTCACCGAGCAGCTGTATTGCGTGGAGGCTGAAGTCGTCTGCAAAAAACAACAGCTTGCGGATGGAACCTTTCTCTACTCGTTCCGTGACAACAGCCGCTTTGCCCTTGAGCGCAAAGCCTGGCTGGAAAGAGCTCGCGCACTTCAGAATTTTGATGCTGAGGAGTTCCGCATCAGGGCAGCGCGCTTTGGTCTCAGTGTGTTTGAATCCGACACAGATCTGACGTGCAGCGAGGTGTGGAAGTGCAGCCAGGGAAGACGGCTGCTGGAGCTGATGCTCGCCCAGTTTACAGGTGATGAAGAGCTGGCAGCGGCCAGTGTACAGGCTGATTTGTTCCTGCAAGGCAGCGAGTTCATCAATTTCATAGCCACGATCATTACCTGCCGCATCACCAGAAAGATGGAAGAGGCCGGCTTGCTCGACAAAGACTCCTATGGCGATGTCATGACCGATCTCGGCTGCCTCAGACGCAGTACAAGCGCTCCGGATGATGTGCTGCCGAAGCGTGATGATCGCTACTGGGAGCAGCCTTCCTTTGATGACGCCCTTGCGATGCTTGAGAGTCTGGGGCTGTGCCAGAAGCCACCCGAGTTGCTCAAACCGCGTGGCAAACCTGGCAGGCCGCGGACAAAGCCCCTGCCTGATCCTGAAGCGCCGAAGAAGCCGCGCGGCAGACCGCGGACAAAGCCCCTGCCCGATCCGGAAGCGCCAAAGAGGCCGCGCGGCAGGCCACGGACCAGGCCTCTGCCCGATCCTGATGCCCCGAAGAGGCAGCCTGGCAGGCCACGGACAAAGCCCCTGCCCGATCCTGAAGCGCCAAAGAGGCCGCGTGGCAGACCCAGGAAAACCCCTTTGCCGCCATCAGAAGAGTAAGGTCTTGTGGTCTTGCTTGCGGCAAGACCATGAGGACAGCAGCCTTTAGGAAAGTTCCTAATGGCTCTTTGACCAGGGCTCGATCTCGGGAATCTTGTAGGAGCCGGACTCGATGAGCGCCTTGCGCATGCGCAGATACTGCTGTGTGCCTGCCAGGCGCTTGTTGACGCCGCGGCGCATGCAGGCCTGGGCCGTGATGGGCTTTTTCAGCTCCTCCAGCGGCGGGTCATAGAGCTCCCAGAGCCCTGTGAGCTCCTTGCGCGGGTCAATGTGTCTGCCCTTGCTGTCGCGCACAGTCAGGTGCACATGGGCACCAGTGGTGCGCCCGGTGCAGCCGACTTCGCCGACGTGCTGGCCCTGCTTCACGGTATCGCCCTTCTTGACCAGCACTTTGCCAAGATGGGCATAGGCCACAGTCTTGCCGTCTGTCTGGGCGATCTTCACGATAAGTCCTGCACTGCCTGCCCTGCCGGCCTGCACCACCGTGCCGTCCTTCAGGGAGCGCACAGGCCAGCCAAGGTGGCCGCGAAGGTCGAGGCCGCTGTGATAGCGCGGCCGCATGGGCACGTCACTGAGCAGGGGGACAGCAGAGCCCCTGCGCTCGCCAAAGCGCGAGGTGACAAGGCTGTCCACTGACGGCCACAGGGCCATGGCCTC
>CASEWR010000193.1 GCA_949291675.1 uncultured Desulfovibrio sp.
ACATTCTTACCTGGTTGTATCGGTTCCACAGTATCAGGCGCGGGCCGCATTTCCTTGTGCCCATGCCCTTCGGCGAGAATTTCCCGTACATGGAGCTCTTCTGGAAGGAGATGATGCCATGTTTGCACAATCTCAAGTACAACTTCTACACGAAAAATGGCATGTGGATTGGCAAGAGGGTGCCCATACACATCTTCGGGTTCACACTCAACGCCTATCTCTATGTCGAAGAGTTCGCTGCCACGCGGGCTGCGGCAAACTTTCACATGCTGCATCCCTCGGCACGGGAGCGCATGACGGAGAAAGAGCTCTGCTGGCAGAAATACAAGAATGGCTATTCTGTCCTTTTGTCCAGCAGGAATGCCACCCCGGAAGAGATCATGAAGCGCTACGAAAGCATCCGGAGTTCGCGCCTGCCCCACGTTGTGCTCGGAGACGGGCAGGACGAGGATGCCGGCACAAGGATACTGCCGAAATCCGCATGGACCACTGAGACTGTGAGCGGCATGATGCTGCTGGACGTCATCAGCACCTTCATCCTTGCCGAAATGCAGCGCATGGCCGGCTCCCTGTCCGTCAGCGACCTTGTGGGCGCGCTGCAGACCCTGATGTGCGCATCAGATGGCAGCGACCGTGTCAGTGTGGAAGCTGCACACGCGAAGGTCAAAGCTTGCTATGGTCTTCTCAATGCCCAGCCCCCGGCAGAGGCAGACCTGACAGCATTGCGCAAGGGGCTCGGCCTGGGCTAGCACCAGAGCAGGCACACAGTCTGCCCATTGCGGGACCTGCAGGCCAGGCCGCCAGGGACGACAACGCCACCAACGCGAGGAGACATACTGTCAATCCCGGGAAAAAGCCTGCCAGAGGCCACCTTTTTGAACCTGTCGGATTTTCCGACAGGTTGGGCCGCACCTGGTCAGGTGGCCATGGGGCAGCGCGCCGGGGCAGGCACACTGCCCAATCCTGTGTGGGCCAAGGCCACAGCAAAAGCTCGCAATCTCCCGAAAAGGCAGTCCACGTAAGCCACAGGAAACGTCCGGTGCAGGACCTCTGGCAGTGTCCGCGCACGCTGCACCCTCTCTGGAACAACAAACTGCCAGTCCCGAAACAAGTCCACTCATCCGCCAGGAGAGTCCACAGCAAAAGCGCAGCGAGACACTGCTAACTCTTTGGAATACCATACTGGCGACAGCGTCACTGACAGCACTTCAGTCCACAGACAGTGCCGAAACAGTCCGAACGTGTGCCTGCTGACACTGCTGTCATCTGCAGAGCGGTGCTCGCAGCCCTGAGGGCACTGTGACACAGTCCTGCCTCCGCCCGAACAGGCGGGGCCTTGCGCCGTACTCGTGTGTCTACAGACTGGCTGCCGAGGCAGGCATCAGGCCTGTGATGGTCAGCAGCCAGATGGCTGCCAGCAGGGAGAAGAAGCTTAAGATATTGGTCACTGCCACAGTGAGGGCAGCCTGGCCTGGCACGGCCTGATAGACCTGGGAAAGGGCGGACACCATGATGGCGGAGCCTGTAGCCATCATGATCACGCTGACGCTGATCCACAGAGGGGGACAGTTCAGCAGCACCAGGACCAGCAGGAGCAGCAATGGCATGCCCAGCAGACGCCAGGACATGAGCATGACCTGATGTTTCACATTGATGCTGTGCCCCCGAAAGGCCTCGGCAAGGTTCTTGCGTAAGGAGAAGCCAAGAGTAAAGAGCATGCAGGTGGGGGAGACATAGCCAAGCATGGCGCAGGCCTGGTCCAGGGGCTTCCAGACCGGGATTTCCAAAAAGGCACAGGCCAGGCCTAAGGCCGTTGCCATGAGAATGGGATTGCCCAGGAGGAAGCGGCGCACAAAACGCCAGATCCTGAGACGCAGGGGAATGGCAAAGTGCATGTGCCTGCCCTGGGGCATCCTGCGCTGCCTTGACCAGCCAAGCATGAGCATCTGCCCGATGATGACAATGATATTGCTTGTGATCACGGTGAGGCCTGCTGCACTCATGGCCTCGGCATTGCCGGGAAAGAGGCTGATGATGACGGAAATGCCCACAAAGCCCGCATTGCAGAAGCTGGCAGAGAGTGCCGAGATGGTGGCTGGCCCGGACTCGGAGTGTCTGAGCCGTCGCTCAATCCAGTAGAAGAGGAAAAAGCAGCCCACCTGCACGCCAATCATGCCGCCCCACCAGTTCACCTGGGAGAACTGCTCCATGGTTGTGCCGCACATGATGTGAAAGAGCAGACAGGGGATGCAGATATTGAGAGAGAAGAAACTGAGGATGTCGCCTGTACTGGCAGGCAGATAAGAAAGCCTCTCAATGAGAAAGCCTGCCAGAATGATGAGAAAGACAGGCGCAAGCGAGGCAAAGATCATATACATGGAAGCACCCCCGTGCTTTGTGACGTGCAGTCGTGCAGTGTTCTCTGCAGTGTTCTCTGCAGTGTTCCCTGCAGTGTTCCCTGCATCATGATGACGCACCATGAAGACCAGCTGCAGGCATGCTGCTGTTGCTGAAGGTCCTGATGACGTTCTGATGACGTTCTGATGAGCCTGCTTCAGCATATGCAGGCCAGGGTGCAGGGAAATTTGCCTGAAACACCGCACAAGAGCTTGTTGCAGCACAGTCTTGCAGTGCAGCAGTGCTGTCTTTCAGCAGTGCAGACGGCAGTGCAAATGACAGCAATGCAGATGACAGCATGGCAGCATTTCAGGAAGGCAAGGCATAGCGCTGTCCCTGCAAAAACTCAAGAACACAGGCAACAGGGTCTGCGTCAGCGGCTGAGCCAGCCTCTGCCCTGCATCTCCAGCCCTGTCCCTCAGTGCCACCTCCTCTGCCCTGCTTCCTCAGTCCCCTCGCTTGAGTGCCACTTCTTCTGCCCCACTTCTTCAGGCCCGGCGCCTGTTCTTTCCTTGCTGGCAGGCAGTGTGACCATGCATCGACAGAAAATGACAGCAGTGTCAAAAACGGCATCTGTGCCCTGCGCACAGGTATGACTCTGCCTAAGCTCCTCACTTTCTGACATTTTTGTCGTTTTTCAGCGCAGTCCGGCAGGCGTCTTTTGCACTGCTTCTGTCACATCCCTGACACATGCGTGCACAGGACACAGCAGGTAACTTCTGGGAACAATGGACTTTTTCAAAGAGCAGCGAGCTTTCTGCACGTCACAGAATATTCACTTGCACGACACTGCAGAGACAAAAACTCTTCCTAGAAGACGAGCATCATTTTTGCAGGAAAAATTCGCCTGCATTTTTTTGAACATGCTCTTTTATTGTGTAAAAACTGCGTAGCATGTGCATGGCGAAAGAGGTATTTATTCTTTGTACTGCAGCTCAGGAGCATCTTGTATGATACATGTTACTCATCTGAACAAGACATTTTCCGGTGTCAAGGCCCTGTCTGACATCAATGTGCACATTGCCAGGGGCGAAATGGTGGCCCTCATCGGCTCTTCCGGTTCCGGAAAGTCCACCCTCATGCGTCATATCTGCGGTCTGACAGCTGCGGACAAAAGCAGCGGTCAGGTGCAGGTCAACGGCCACCTCATCCAGGATGCTGGCCGCATCAACAGCCACATCCGCGAGATGCGCACCCACATCGGCGTCATCTTCCAGCAGTTCAACCTGGTGGGGCGCCTGAGCGTTGCCCGCAATGTCTGTCTTGGCGCCCTCTCCCGCACCCCCTTCCTGGCAGGTCTCACCGGCCGCTTTGCCCGGGAGGACATGGAGCTGGCCTTCAGGGCTCTGGACAGAGTGGGCATTGCCGAAAAGGCCTGGCAGCGCACCTCCACCCTTTCCGGCGGCCAGCAGCAGCGCGCAGCCATTGCCAGGGCCCTGGTGCAGAAGGCAGAGGTGCTGCTCGCTGACGAGCCCATTGCCTCCCTGGACCCCGAGTCTGCCCGCGTGGTCATGTCCACCCTGCAGGAACTCAACCGTACCGACGGCATCACCGTGGTGGTGACCCTGCATCAGGTCAACTACGCCATGGAATACTGCCCCCGCACCATTGCCCTGAAAAAGGGCCACATTGTCTATGACGGGCCGACCAGCAATCTCACCAGAGACATGCTCGACACCCTCTATGGCGCTGAGTCCGACGACCTCTTTGCCAGGAACGAAGAAATCCCCATGCCTGCAGAACACAACCAGGCAGCCTGACACAGTCCTGCCTGCACAGGCCTGACAGACCTCAAGCTTTCTTGAGACAGGAATGTCCTGCCTCCGGCCTTTCCCAGGCTGCAACCCGGGATACGCCCTCAGATACAAACAACGTCTCCCAACATCATTCTCCGTCCCGTACAAACGTTTCGTACAAACATTCAGTACGAACAATCCGTACAGGACAGTCAAGGAGCCTTTTCCATGTACCGACGCCTGCTTACCCTCCTCTGTGCCGCTGTGCTTTGCTTCACAGTCGGCACCGGCACAGCCAGAGCCGCTGAACCCAAAGAGCTGAACTTCGGCATCATCTCCACTGAATCCTCGCAGAACCTGCGCACCCGCTGGGAGCCCTTCCTGGAAGACATGAGCAAGGCCTGTGGCATGAAGGTCAATGCCTTCTTTGCCAGTGACTATGCAGGCATCATCGAAGGCATGCGCTTCAAGAAGGTGGATTTGAGCTGGGTCGGCAACAAGGGTGCCATGGTCATGGTGGACCGTGCCAATGGCGCAGTCTTTGCCCAGACCACCGACACAGACGGCAATGCCGGCTACTGGTCCCTGCTTGTTGCCCGCAAGGACAGCGGCATCAAGAACATTGATGACATGTTCGCAAAGGCAAAGGACCTTTCCTTCAGCAACGGCGACCCCAACTCCACCTCCGGCTTCCTTGTGCCCAGCTACTATGTCTTTGCCAAAAACGGCAAGGATCCCAAGCAGATCTTCAAGCGCGTGGTTTCCTCCAACCACGAGGCCAATGCCCTGGCAGTGGCCAATGGCCAGGTGGACGTGGCCACCTTCAACAACGAAGGCATGGCCCGCCTCAAGATCACCAGCCCTGAGAAGGCCGAGCGCCTGGCTGTGATCTGGACCTCCCCCACCATCCCCAGCGACCCGCTGGTGTGGCGCCTGGACCTCTCCGACGAGACCAAGAAGAAGATCAGCGACTTCATCTTCTCCTACGGCGTGTCCGGTCCTGATGTCGAGCGTCAGCGCAAGGTGCTGGAAGGCCTGCAGTGGGGCCCCTTCAAGAAGTCCGACAACAGCCAGCTCATTCCTCTGCGCCAGCTTGAGCTCTTCCGCGACAAGATGAAGGTGCAGGCCAGTGAGGCTCTCAGCGCCAGTGAAAAGGCCGCCAGGATTGCCGACATTGACGCAAAGCTCGCTGCTCTTGCCGCTGCTGCCAAGTAAGTCTGTATGAACGCCAAATCCCCTGCAAAGCTTGCTCTGAGGCCTCCCATGGAGGCCTCGGAGAAACTCAACCGCCTCCTCACCTGGGTCATTGTGGCAGTGCTGCTGGTCTGGTCCTGGCATGGCGCTGAAATGAAGCCCATGACCCTCATTCGCGACGCAGGCAATATCGGCACCCTGCTCGCAGACTTCTTTCCGCCTGACTTCACGGACTGGCGCCTGTATGTGAAGGAAATGCTGGTCACGCTCCAGGTCGCCATCTGGGGCACAGTGCTGGCTGTCATCTGCGCCATTCCCTTAGGCATCCTCTCTGCCGAGAACATGGTGCCCTGGTACATCAACCAGCCTGTGCGCCGCCTCATGGATGCTGCCAGAGCCATCAACGAAATGGTCTTTGCCATGCTCTTCGTGGTGGCCGTGGGCCTTGGCCCCTTTGCCGGCGTGCTGGCCCTGTGGGTCCACACCACAGGCACCCTTGCCAAGCTCTTCTCCGAGGCTGTGGAAGCCATTGAGAGTGCCCCTGTGGAAGGCGTGCGCTCGACCGGCGCCTCCTATGTGGAGGAAATTGTCTACGGCGTGCTGCCCCAGGTCTTTCCCCTGTGGATTTCCTACTCCCTCTACCGCTTTGAAGCCAATGTACGCTCTGCCACAGTGGTGGGCATGGTGGGTGCCGGCGGCATAGGCATGGTGCTGTGGGAACTTATCCGCAGCTTTGATTTCCAGCGCACCTGCGCTGTCATGGCCATCATCGTCCTGGTGGTCACCCTCTTTGACCTTGCTTCCCAGCGCCTGCGCAAGATGGTCATCTGAACAGGAAGGTCATCTGAGAGACCGGCACTGACACTGACAGCCGCAGCAAACACCGGCCACACGGCCGAAGATTCCCAGGCCGGGACGCTGCCCAAAGCTCAGGCTCTGGCTCCATGTCCGGGGCCGCCCGGGGGCCGGGAGTCGTCTGAAAGGCCCGAAGCCCAATGAAGGGTCTTCCCTGTCACGCACAACCACAGAGGTCACAGCATGTCAGCCCGTTACGCCATCTACTACACCCCGGCTTCAGAGTCGCTGCTCTATAGCCGCGTCAGCCGCCTCTTTGGCCGCAGCCTGCGCACAAAGAACTTTTTCACCCCTGAGCCGCCTGCAGGCTTTGCCGTGGACGCATGGCAGCGCGTGGTGAGCGAGCCTGCCCACTACGGCCTGCACGCGACCTTGAAAGCCCCCTTCACCCTGGCCAAAGGTGTGTGTGAGGACGATGTGCGTGCTGCCTGCCGCAAGCTGGCAGCAGCCCACACGCCCTTCTTCACCCGGCCCCTGCAGCTGGCATGCCTTCCCTCCCGCAACGGGAAGGGCCACTTCCTGGCCCTGACTCCGGAAAAGGGGAAGACAGCAGAGCCGACTCAGGCTCTGGCAGAGCAGAAACTGGCAGCCCTGGAAAAGGACTGCGTGCTCGGCTTCGAGCCCCTGCGCGCCCCGCTGACGGAGGCTGAGATTGCTGCCAGGGGCAGCCTCACGGAGAAGGAAGAGCGCTACCTGCGCTCCTTTGGCTATCACCTGGTCTTTGACCTCTTCCGCTTCCACATCACCCTGACCAACTGCCTGCCGGAGGCTGAGCTGATGCAGGTACGCGAGGCCCTGCTGCCCCTGCTTGGCACCTATGTCGGCCAGCCCCTGCGCCTGGACGCCATCAGCCTCTGCTTCCAGGAAGAGCGCACAGCACCCTTTGTGGAGCTTGCCCGCTTCCCCCTGGCCACCAGACAGCGCGTGAGCCCGTACCTTGTGCGCGCGTATGGCAGCGCAGACACCATGTCCGTGCACGTGCACGTCTGACACAGGGCATTTGACACAAGGCGCCTGACACAAGGCACCTGACACCGGCTGTCTGGCAGCCTGCGCCTGACACCAGCTGTCTGACACAAGGCGCCTGGCACCATCATCTGGCACCAGGCCCGGCCTGTTCCACCCGTCGTTTCACCCCTCAGTCTACCACACCCTTGTGCAGGATGTGCAGCGCCCTGACGCCAGCATGACCACGGATGCCCACAGGGATGGCCACCTGAATGGCCACCTGGACGACCACCCGGATGCCATGTGGCATGGCATGTGACACTGTCGCGGGCTCTGCCTTTCTGCCCTACGGGAGAGCTATGCCAACACAGATACTTCAGCAGCACAGCGGCACTGCCTGCTCTGCTTCTTCCTCCTGCTGCTGCCAGACAGGCCGCCAGACAAGCCGCCAGACAAGTCGTCCGGAACGGCTGCGCCTGCTGGCCCTGGCCGAGACCGCACGGCTCGAAGCCTGCCTCGACAGTCTGCACGCCAGACACATCCTGCCCTCCTGGACGCTGCTGCGCGGCCCTGAAAGCGGCCTTGTCATGGTCCGCGGCCGCATTGGCGGTCAGGGACAGCCCTTCAACGTGGGCGAGGCCCTGGTCACCCGCTGCTGCATCAGCCTTGCTGCCGGCTGCGAGACCAGCCGCCAGGCCTGCGGCATTCCTGCGAGCGACGCTTCTGCAAGCGACACTGCCGCCATCCTTGGCTGCGGCTATGTGCTGGGCGAAAAGCCCCGCCATGCCGAGATGATGGCCGTGCTTGATGCCCTCTGGCAGAACGAGGCCACAGCCGCCATCCTGGACACAGAACTTCTGCCCGAACTGTGCTCGTCCCTGCGCGCCCGCTACGAGGCTGACAGCGCTGCCGCTGCTGCCACAAAGGTGGACTTCTTCACCCTGGTGCGCGGCGAGGACAAGGACTAAAGGCCCCCCGGGCTTTTCCCGGGCATTGCACGGCCTGACACAGGCCTGAATTTTTTCCCCTGCCCGTACAGGTGCAGCAAAATATTTCAAGTATTCCTAAAAAAAACGCCATGCAGACACCCACTTCCTTTTCTCCTGCCAGGGACACTGTTGCTCTCTGCCAGCAGACCTTCAGGGCTCTGCTGCAGGCCCTGGCCCGTCCCTGCCAGTGTCAGCGCCTGCCTCGCGAGCTGAGTCAGGCACAGCTGCCCCTGTCCTGGGAGGCAGCCGGCATTGTCCTGACGCTCTGTGACCAGTCCTGCATCCTCTGGCTGAGCCAAAGTCTGGACACAGAGGCCGTGCGCAGCTGGCTGCGCTTTCACACTGGCTGCGTCTTTGCAGACACTGTCGCTGAGGCTGACTTTGCCCTGGCAGCTGCCCTTGACGAAGCCCCGGAGCTTGCTTCCCTGCCCCAGGGCAGCACCACCTACCCTGACAGGTCAGCCACCCTCATTGTGGCTGGCATGCCCCTGGCAGCTCCCTGCTGCCAGCCCGAAGAACAGGCTGCCTGCTGCGAAGCCGCTGTGCAGGCCACAGGCCCCGGCATCCGCGGCAGCATTGCTGTCCCCTTTGCGCTGACGCATTCCTTTCTTGCGCAGTGGCAGGCCAATCACGCCCGCTTCCCCCAGGGCGTGGATGTGCTCTTCTGCGGCAATGGCCTGGTTGCAGGCCTTCCCCGCAGCACAAGGCTGCAGCCTGCAGACAAAGCCTGCAGCACACTGGGCCTGGCCTCTTAACCTCACTAAGGGCCTCATTGGGGGCCGTACAGACACACGGGACACGCAGGACAGGGTCTGTACAAGGCCCGTACAAGGCCTGCTTAAGGCCTGCACCCTGCATGCCTGCACGTCAGGCAGACGTCCCGCAACAGCCTGAACGCCGGACGCACACAGCGTTTTTGCACGCACTGCACGTCCGGCCCTGGTTCAGGCATGGAGAAAAGACATGTATGTCGCTGTCAAAGGCGGCGAAAAGGCCATAGCTGCTGCCCATGCCCTGCTGCATGCCGAGCGCAGAGGCCCAGCCGCCATACCGGACCTGTCTCTGGAACAGATAGGTCATCAGCTCAAATTTGCCGTGGACAGAGTCATGGCTGAAGCAAGCCTCTACTGTCCCGAACTTGCCGCCCTGGCCATCAAGCAGGCTGCAGGGGATCTGCAGGAAGCAGTCTTTCTGCTGCGCGCCTACAGAACCACGCTGCCCCGCTTCAACCCCGGCCTTCCCGTGGACACAGATTACATGCGCCTGTCACGACGCATCTCTGCCACCTGGAAGGACCTGCCAGGCGGCCAGATCCTCGGTTCCACCTTTGACTACACCCACAGACTGCTGGACCGCTCGCTGGAACACGACGTGGCAGACAGCCTGACTGCTCACGAGGGCGCACACGAGGGCACACAGGCGGCCGCTTCTGCCGCAGCCGGAGACTCTGCCGGGACCAGTGCCGGGGCATCTGCCTGCCAGCACATTCCCCATCCGCAGTGCATGCCCAGAGCTGCCCATGCCCTGGAGCAGGAAGGCCTGCTTGAGCGCGCCTGGAAAGACCTTAAGCAGGGCTCTGAGCAGGATGCCTTCGGCAAGCCTGTGACCCCTGACTGCCCGGACATCACCCGTGACCCCCTGGAGCTGCCCTGCGATGCGCCTGAGGATCGTCCCCTGCGCCTGCAGATGCTGGCCAGATCCGATGAGGGCTTTTTGCTGAGCATGGCCTACTCCACCCAGCGCGGCTTTGGTGCTGTGCATCCCTTCACCTCCGAGCTGCGCAGGGGCTTTGTGGAGTGCAGCCTCATCCCGGAAGAGCTGGACTTCCCCCTGGTCATTGGCGAGCTGGAAATGACCGAGTGCATCACCATCAGCAGGTACACAGGCACAGCCTGCGAGCCCTGCTTCACCCAGGGCTACGGCCTGGCCTTTGGCAACAATGAGCGCAAGGCCCTGTCCATGTCCATTGTGGACCGTGCCCTGCGGGCAAAGGAAATGGAAGAGGAAGAGACAGGCCCTGCCCAGAACCCGGAATTTGTGCTCATGCACGGCGACAGCGTGGATGCCTCGGGCTTTGTGCAGCACATCAAGCTGCCCCACTACGTGGACTTCCAGGCTGAGCTCTCCCTTATTCGCGACTTGCGCAGGGCAAAGCCCGCGACAGCAAGTGACGAGCAGGCACAGGCACAGACTCAGGCCAGCGAGGCCGGCGAGGCCGATGCGCTGACAGAACAGGCAGCAGGCAGCAGGAGTGTGGCATGATTTTGCAGCAGGACACAGTCAGCAGGACCAGAAGCAACGCGCCTGTGTGCGCCAAAGGCACAGATCCGGCAAAAGTAACGGCAGCAGGCCGGACTGAAGGCCTGGCTGACAGTCAGGGCACTGACGCACAGAGCCAGGGGGCGCAGGCCCTTGCAGGCTACAACTTTGCCTATCTTGATGAGAGCAGCAAGCGCATGATTCGCAGAGGGCTTTTGAAGGCAGTGGCCATTCCCGGCTACCAGGTGCCCTTTGCAGGCAGGGAAATGCCCATGCCCTGCGGCTGGGGCACAGGCGGCATCCAGGTGACTGCCAGCATCATTGGCAGGGACGACGTGCTCAAGGTCATTGACCAGGGCTCGGACGACACCACCAATGCTGTCTCCATCCGCTCCTTCTTCAGGCGCACCACCAATGTGGCCACCACAACCCACACCCGTGAGGCCAGCATCATTCAGACCAGGCACCGCATTCCCGAGGAGCCGTTGCGCGAGGACCAGATCCTGGTCTACCAGGTGCCCCTGCCGGAGCCCCTGCGCTGGCTTGAGCCCAGTGAGCAGGAAACACGCCTGCTCCATGCCCTGGAAGAGTACGGACTCATGAATGTGAAGATCTACGAGGACATCATGCGCCACGGCACCATTGCCATGAGCTTTGACTACCCTGTGCGCGTGCAGGGGCGCTACATCACCTCGCCCTCACCCATTCCCCGATTTGACAACCCCAAGATGCATCAGTGCCCTGCCCTGCAGCTCTTTGGTGCAGGCAGAGAAAAGCGCCTCTATGCCATTCCTCCCTATACGGATGTGAAGAGTCTGGACTTCGAGGACTATCCCTTCACCGTGCAGCACTGGGACGAGCCCTGCGCCATCTGCGGCTCGCGCACCAGCTACCTGGATGAAGTGGTGCTCGATGACCAGGGCACACGCATGTACGTCTGCTCGGACAGCGATGCCTGCCAGGCGGCCCTGGCTGCAAAACAGGCTGCAGATGCAGATACGGCAGACACAGAGAAGACAGAGAACACACAGACCAGAGAGGTGGTGGCATGAACGGGACAGGCACGGCAGCCATGAAGGAAACACAGCTCCCCCTGCTGAGAGCTCAGTCCCTGACCAGGCTCTACGGCGACCATGTGGGCTGCCAGGATATCTCCCTTGAGCTGTGGCCAGGCGAAGTGCTGGGCATTGTCGGGGAATCAGGGTCCGGCAAGTCCACCCTGCTCAATATGCTGGCAGGGCGTCTGACCCCCACCTCGGGCCAGGTGCTCTACAGAACACAAGGGGTGTGCGAGAACGGCAGCAGCTCCTGCCCTGCCGGCAGCGCGGGCAGTGAGGCGGATTTCCTGTCACAGGAATTCCACACAACGCACACCCAAACGCAGACAGATGCCCACACTGCCGACACACAAGGCTGCGAGATAGACTTGCACAGCCTCAGTGAAGGCGAGCGCAGACGTCTTCTGCGCACAGAGCTCGGCTATGTGCACCAGAACCCGCGGGATGGTCTGCGCATGCGCGTCAGTGCAGGTGCCAATATCGGCGAGCGCCTCATGGCCAGGGGCGAGCGCCATTACGGCCGCCTCAGGGCCGCTGCCCTGGAATGGCTGGACAAGGTGGAGCTTCCCCAAAGCCGCCTTGACGATGCGCCTGCCAGCTACTCGGGTGGCATGCAGCAGCGTCTGCAGATTGCCCGCAACCTGGTCACAAGCCCCAGGCTGGTCTTCATGGACGAGCCCACCGGAGGCCTGGATGTCTCCGTGCAGGCCCGTCTGCTCGACCTCATCCGCAGGCTTGTGCGCGACATGGACCTGGCTGTCATTTTAGTCACCCATGACCTGGCGGTGGCCCGGCTGCTCTCGCACAGGCTCATGGTCATGTACCATGGCAGGGTTGTGGAAGAGGGGCTGACGGATCAGGTGCTGGATGATCCCCATCACGCCTACACGCAGCTTCTTGTCTCTTCCATACTCCAGGGCTGAAAAAAGGAAAGTCTCATGTCTCCTAGCACTCAGACCACTCAGACCACTCAGACTGTCATTGAAGTTCGGGATCTGTGCAAGTACTTCATTCTCCATCAGCAGGGCGGCATCCGCATTGATGCCCTTGATGCCATCAACTTCACCGTGAAGGCCGGCGAGTGCGTGGCCCTCTACGGCCCGTCCGGTGCCGGCAAATCCACCCTGCTCAAGGCCCTCTACGGCAACTATCTGCCCACCTCGGGCAGCATCATTGTGCACTGCCCCAGAGGCCCTGTGGACATTGCAAAGGCTGACCCGCGCACAGTGAGCATGCTGCGCCGCACCTGCATCAGCTATGTGAGCCAGTTTCTGCGCGTCATTCCCAGGGTGAGCACCCTGGACCTTGTGGCTGAGCCCCTGCTCTATGCAGGCGTGCGTGCCAAAACTGCCTATGACCGTGCGGCAAAGCTGCTCAGCCGCCTGAACCTGCCCCCCAGACTGTGGAACCTTGCTCCTGCCACCTTCTCCGGCGGTGAGCAGCAGCGCGTCAACATTGCCAGGGGCTTTATCAGGCCCACGCCCATCCTGCTCCTGGACGAGCCCACAGCCTCCCTGGACGCCATGAACCGCAAGGTGGTGGTGGAACTCATTCAGGAAGCCTGCGCCAATAACTGCGCCGTGGTGGGCATCTTCCATGATGATGACACCAGAAACAAGGTGGCCACCAGCCTTGTGCACATTAACGAACACCACAGTAAGGAACTTTGCGACGCAGAGCTCATGAGCGCGTAAGCCCGCCTGCTGTCCCGCCTGATGACCCGTTTGACGGCCTGTCTGACGGCCCGCCTGACGGCCTGTCTGGCCGTCTCCTGGCCTGGCAGCCATCGTGTCAGACTGCCAGCCTGACAGGCAGGCCCGGCCTGCCGGGGCCCGGGATTGTCCGCAAGCAAACGAGAAGCGTCCGCAACAAACTGAGAAAAGTTATGAACGAGCGTGTTTTCACCAACTGCAGCATTGTCCTTGAGCACGAGGTTGTGAGCGGCCATGTGCTGGTCAGAGACGGCCACATCGCCGAGGTTGGCGAAGGCCCTGCCCCTGTGCTCAGCCACACACACGTGTGCGACTGCGAGGGCGACTACCTTGTGCCCGGCCTTGTGGAGCTGCACACAGACAATCTGGAAAAGCATCTCCTCCCCAGGCCGAAGGTGCTCTGGCCCCAGCCCAAATCCGCCTTCTATGCCCATGATGCGCAGATTATCGCCTCCGGTATCACCACAGTCTTTGATGCCCTGTCTGTGGGCGAGTACCACGACAAGGGCCGCATTGCCATGCTTGGCGAGGCTGTGCAGGCCCTGCATGCCTGCCGCGAGGACGGCAGGCTGCGCGCAGAGCATTTGCTGCATTTGCGCTGCGAAGTGGCAGACCCGAGGATGCAGGACCTCTTCTTCCCCATCAGCGATGAGCCGAGCCTGCACCTGGTTTCCCTCATGGACCACACCCCGGGTCAGCGTCAGTGGCGCAATACCGAGAGCTACAGGACGTATTACAGCCAGATTGCCACCTGGACCGATGAAGAGTTCAGCCGCATGGTGGACAAGCTGCAGGCCACCCGCGACGCCTGCGCTGATGACAATGCCGCAAGTGTCGTCTCCTTCTGCCATCAGCATCATCTGCCCATGGCAAGCCATGACGACACCCTGCTTGAGCATGTGAACGAGGCCCTTGCCAACGGCATCAGCATCTGCGAGTTCCCCACCACCGAGGAAGCTGCCAGATATGCTGCCGAAAGCGGCATGACTGTGCTCATGGGTGCGCCCAACATTGTGCGCGGGGGCTCCCATTCCGGCAATGTGGGTGCCGAAAGCATAGCTGCCAAAGGATATCTTGGCGTCCTCTCCTCGGACTATGTGCCTGTGAGCCTCATCGGCGCTGTCTTTACCTTAGCCCAGCACGGCACCATGACATTGCCCGAGGCCATGCAGCTGGTGACAAGCCATCCTGCTGACGCCGTGGGTCTCACGGACAGGGGCCGCATTGCCGAAGGCCTGCGTGCTGACCTTGTGGTTGTGCATGTGGAGGACAACTTCCCCCTGGTGCGCTCTGTGTGGCGCGAGGGAAGGCAGGTGTTCTGATGCAGGCTGACGACATGCATACTGCGCCCCTGCTCTATGTCATGGGTCCCTCCGGGGCTGGCAAGGACAGCCTTTTGCAGGCAGTCCGCCCCCTGCTGGCAGACCTGCCTGTGGCCTTTGTGCGTCGCTACATCACCCGCCCTGCAGGCAGAGGTGAGTGGCACATTCCCGTGAGCACCGAACGCTTTGCCAGGCTTGCCGCAGAGGGCTCCCTTGCCCTGACCTGGCACAGTCACGGTCTTGACTACGGCATTGCCGCCAGTGTGGATCTGGCTCTTGCCCATGGCATCACCATGGTGGTCAATGGCTCACGCGAGGCCCTGCCCCGGGCTGTGCGCCGCTTCCCCACCCTGCAGCCCCTGCTCATTGATGTGGATGCCAGCGTGCTGCGTGCCCGCCTCACTGCCCGTGGCCGCGAGCAGGGTGCAGACCTCGAAGAGCGCCTGGCCCGTGCTGCTCTGCCCCTGCCCGAAGCCGAGGGCATGCGGCCCTGCCTGCATCTCGACAACTCCGGGGACCTTGCCACAGCCACACAGGCACTGGCGGCCATGATCAGGCAGCTTGCCGCACGCCCCCGGACCATCAGGACAGACAGCCATACCCTCAAGGCGGACAGCCAGCCTGAACGGCTGCAGGGACGCCCCCTCACCTCGCAGGCAGTGTAGCTGCACGACGGGAAACGGCCTGCCCGGCCTGTCCGGCCTGTCCGGCCTGTTCCGGCTACCTGACCGGGCCTGCCGGCCATGCAGCCAGGGCTTCAGACAGGACGATATGCGAACACGGCCATGGTGTTGAGCGACATGGGTCACACAGTCATGGCCCCCACAGTCATGGCCCCCACCGCCATGGTGTTCCAAAAAAAGGACACAGGGAGAAGACTCTCTGTGTTTTTTTGTGTGCAAACGCACGGCAACGTTCCTGTGAAGGGAGAAGACAGCTGCATGCAGAAGGTGAAGCGTCCCTGCCAGGTGGCAACAGTGCCCATGCCCCCTGCAGCCACCCTGTGCGGCATCCCCCAACGCACGGAGAGTCAGGGCTTGATCAGGGCTTGACCTTCAGGAATGCAGCAGTCACAATCGGCCACCCTCACGCCCATTCGTCCCTGCCCGGGACTGTACGGTGGCTGGGGCATACCGAACTTGAAGGAGAGCGCCAGGGGTTCCTGGCCAGACATGCCATGCCAAAAACTCTGCTCGTGACAGGTGGTGCCGGCTTCATTGGCTCCTGCTTTGTGCTGCAGGCACGCCAGCGCGGGGATCGCGTCATCACCCTGGATAAACTCACCTATGCCGGCAATCCTGACAATCTGGCTTCCCAGGCCCATGACCCGGACCATATCTTTGTGCAGGGCGACATCGGCAATGCCGAGCTTGTGCGCTGGCTGTTGCTGCGCTACGCGCCTGATGCCGTGCTCAACTTTGCTGCCGAAAGCCACGTGGACCGCTCCATCCTGGACCCCGAGGCCTTTGTGCGCACCAATGTGCTGGGCACCTCCACCCTGCTCAGAGTGGTGACAAACTGGTGGGCAGATCTTCCGGAAAGCAGGAAGGCTTCCTTCCGCTTCCTGCATGTCTCCACAGACGAGGTCTTTGGTGCCCTGCAGCCAGGCGATCCTGCCTTTACGGAGACCACGCCCTACAGCCCCAACAGCCCCTACTCGGCCTCCAAGGCCGGCAGTGACCATCTGGTGCGTGCCTTCCACGAGACCTATGGCCTGCCCATTCTCATCACCAACTGCTCCAATAACTACGGGCCGCGCCAGTTCCCGGAAAAGCTCATTCCCCTCATGCTTCTCAATGCCCTGGAGGGTAAGCCCCTGCCTGTCTACGGCAGCGGCAGCAATATCCGCGACTGGCTGCATGTGGAAGACCACTGTGCTGCCATAGCCCTGGTGCTGGAAAAGGGCCGTGTGGGTGAGAGCTACAATATCGGCGGCCACTCCGAGCGCACCAACCTGGAAGTGGTGCGCACCATCTGCGCCTTTTTGCAGGAGGAAGTGCCCTCTTCCAGGCAGTATGCAGACCTCATCAGCTTTGTGACGGACAGACCCGGCCATGACTTCCGCTATGCCATTGACTGCAGCAAGATTGAGCGCGAGCTCGGCTGGAAGCCTGCCCACAGCTTTGCCACAGGCCTGCAGGACACAGTGCGCTGGTACCTTGCCAACGGCCGGTGGGTGGAGAATGTGCGCTCTGGTGCCTACCGCGAGTGGCTGGACAGAAACTACAGCTCCCGCACAACAATGGGCTAGGAAGACGCCAGGAAGCCACAAGGACCTGCACCCTTCGGCATGCCGCAGGGAAAAGACTAAAGCGCAGACTGATGCGCAGGTCCCGCACGTACATTTGACGCTGAGGCCGGTCCTCGTGTGTGCAGGACCGGCCCTTCAGGTCCTGACAGACCTCCCCTTGCCTGGAGACCTTGACTGGCCCGGGGTCGCGTCACAGGCTGACCCGGAACTGACCCATGCCAGACCCATGCCTGACCCGGGGCTGCCCACTGGCAGACTGTAGTCAGCTGCTGAGCGCAGCAGCGGTCCGGGGCAGGAAGGCAGTGCCAGGCTGGACCCCGACCGACCCCAGGCAGCCCACCGGCTGGCCCCGGCTGGCCCCGACCGGACCTGGCTGAACCCGGCTGGACCAGGCTATCCGGACAGCGCCTGGCAGAGCCGGCGCGTCCGGGACAGACGCAACAGGGCTGGACGAGCAGCGGCAATGCTGAGCACTGGGCCTGAGCACAGGGCACGGAACATCAGGCAGCGAATATCGGGCAGCACATATCAGCCACCGAACTACAACATCCAAGGAGACAAGCATGGCGCAGACACCTGAGCTTACCGGGATACTGGAACGCATCTTCCGCATCAGGGAACGCGGGAGCACTGTGCGCAGGGAAGTCCTGGCTGGCGTGACCACGTTCCTGACCATGGCCTATGTCCTCTTCGTCAACCCCAGTATGCTGGCAGATGCCGGCATTCCCAGGGAGGCGGCCATTGCGGCCACAGTCTATGCCTCCATCTTCGGCACCCTGCTCATGGGCCTGTGGGTCAATTTCCCCGTGGCCATGGCCCCTGCCATGGGCATCAATGTCTTCTTTGCCTACTATGTCTGCGCGACCCTGGGCCTGCACTGGTCCGTGGCCCTGGGCACAGTCTTTCTCTCGGGCGTCATCTTTCTCATCCTCACGGTCACAAAGCTGCGCGAACAGCTCATTGACTCCATCCCGCTGAACCTCAAACTGGCCATTGTGGTGGGCATAGGCACCTTCATTGCCCTCATTGGCCTGAAAAACGGCGGCATTGTGGTCAGCAATGCCGCCACCCTGGTGACCTTAGGCTCCCTCTCAAAGCCCGAGCCCCTGCTCTGCTGCTTCGGCCTTGTGCTCACTGTGGCCCTCATGGTGCGCAATGTCCCTGGCGCCATGCTCATCGGCGTGCTGGCCACCACGGCCCTGGCCATGATCATGGGGGCTGCTCCCCTGCCCCAGGGCCTGCACAGCATTGTCAGCCTTGACCTGCCAGGTCCTGGCGAGGTCCTCTTCGGCCTCGACATCCTGGGAGCCCTGCACTACAGCGTCCTCTCCGTGGTGGTGACCTTCACCATTGTGTCCCTCTTTGACAACATGGGCACCCTCATCGGCCTTTCCAGAAAGGCAGGCTTCATGCACGAGGACGGCCATATCGACAACCTCGGCAAGGCCCTGACCGCTGACTCCTTAGGCACCATTGCCAGCAGTCTGGTGGGCACCTCCACTGTGGCCTGCTATGTGGAGAGCGCCTCCGGCATTGCCCAGGGCGGCAGAACAGGCCTCACCGCAGTCACTGTGGCAGGGCTCTTTGCCCTCTCCCTCCTCTTTGCGCCCCTCATCGGCCTCATCCCCGCCTGTGCAACTGCACCTGCCCTGATCATCGTGGGCTCACTCATGATGGCTGATGTGGTGCACATTGACTTTTCCGACCTCACCGAGGGCTTTCCGGCCTTCCTGACCATTGTCATGATGCCCTTCACCTACAGCATTGCCAATGGCATAGGCTTTGCCTTTGTCTCCTATCCCCTGGTCAAGCTGTGCACGGGCAGAGCCCGCGAGGTCAATGTCTGCACCTGGATCATTGCCCTGCTCTTTGCCGTCAACTTTGTGCTCATAGGCTAGCTGCGGACGTTTCGCCTCGCCGCTGTTCCACCTTGCAGCCTGCCCTCTCTCACGCATTCTGCCCCCGAAGGCATCAGGCCCAGGGGGCTTTTCTCTTGCCCTGGCCACAGGGGTGACAGTCCGTGCCAGCGCTGAGCTGAGAGCCCTGGGAGCCCTGAGTCCGGGCCAGCGCTGGCCAGCCGAAGCCTGGCCCCATGCCCTTCTGACAGCCTTCTGCGGGCCGGTGAGCGCCTGACATGGCCCCTTCGTCTTGTTCAGGGTCCGGCTCAGGGGAGCCTTCAGGACGCAAAAAAGGGGCTGTCCTTCAAGAGAACAACCCCTGGTACATTCCATGTGGTCGGGATGGTGCGATTTGAACGCACGGCCTCAGCGTCCCGAACGCTGCACTCTAACCAAACTGAGCCACATCCCGTTGCGAGGAGTCTTGTAAAGGATTTGCCATGCTTTGGCAAGCCCTTTTCACTCATCCCGCGCACAAAGCCTGCATGTTTTCCTGTTCCTTATTCAAACTGCAGGAATTCCTTGAGATCTGCAATGAGAGGATAGCGAACATTCTCATCCTGCAGACCAAAGTAAATATTGGCACTCAGAAATTCCGGCCAGTTGCCTGCGTCAAAGCGCTTGCCGCGAATCTTCACTGCCATCATGCCCCTGTCCTTGCACAAAGCCTGCATGGCGTCTGTGAGCTGCACTTCGCCGCCCACTCCTGGAGGTGTCTTCTCCAGGTAGTCGAAGATATCGGGGGTGAGCACGTAGCGGCCCACAATGGCCAGTCTGGAAGGAGCCTTTTCACGGCTGGGCTTTTCCACCAGGTTGTTGACCCTGTAGATGCCGGACTCGATCTTCTCGGCATCCACAATGCCGTAGCGGTTCACGTTCTCCCACGGCACTTCCATGACGCCCACCACGGGCATGTTCTCGGACATGGCCACTTCAATGAGCTGCTTGATGCCCGGGGTGCCGCTGAAGATAAGGTCATCGCCCACCATGACGGCAAAGGGATTGTTGCCAATGGCGTCCTTTGCACAGAGAATGGCATGGCCAAGTCCCTTCTGCTGCTTCTGGCGCACGGAAATGATGTTCGCCATCTCCGCCACGTCCTGCACCACCTTGAGCATTTCCTCCTTGCCCTTGTCCCGCAGATAGCCTTCGAGCTGCAGGTTGTGGTCAAAATGATCCTCAATAACGCTCTTGTCTCTGTTGGTAATCAGGATCACATTGTCAATGCCGGAGGCCTGGGCTTCCTCAACCACGTACTGAATGACGGGTTTGTTGTAGATGGGAAGCATTTCCTTGGGAATGTTCTTGGTTGCAGGAAGAGATCGTGTACCCCAGCCGGCGACCGGTATGACAACTCTGGTTATGGGCTTCATTGTACAAAAGCTCCTGTGAAGGTTGGAGAAAGTATAGGGGACTTCTGTCCCGTAAACGTCACATACTGACTGTGTTCTGATGTGTCTGTGTGCACAACAACAGACGTGCAGCTGTTTTTTGTGTGCCTGTGACTGTGCCTGACAATGTGTCCACGTATGCGACAAAGAGGTGACAAAACGGATGCACACTGCTTTTGTCAGGGGCAGGCCCTGCAAAACTGTCTGTGCTGTATCTGTGCTGCATCTGTGCTGCTGCAGGGTCCGGGCAGACAGATTCTGCCTGCCCATGTTGTGTTCCTACGTGAAAAGGAACAGTGTGGCAAGCAGGGCAACGGAAAGCGGGCGCCCTGCGTCCTGTGGCCCTGTTCTGCACATGAGACTGTTCTGCATGGGCTTGTTCTACATGGCATATGTTTTGCAATCTTTCCTCTCTAGTCAGAGACGAAAAAGAGAGAAGGCAGACTCTTGTTTTGCAGGAGCTGACGCATGCGCCTGTGCAGACAGCCCTTAAGTGCGCAGAACAAGGGCGTACAACTTCAGGAAAAATACTAGCCCTCTTACGCCCAAAAGGCAAAAGAAATTTTGTCCCCTTTTTCACAAGTCCTGTACTGTGACATGGAGGGTGCACACGCGCTGCTGTGCAGAAGACGCGCAGGGTCCCGGGTCACTGGCCTTGTGTGACGGTTTTGTGTCGATGGCTTTGTGTGACGACCCAGGGGTATGGTCCCAGGGTGGCTGCTTTGTCTGACTGGCCCCGGGTGGCTGGCCCCGGGTAACTGGCATTGCAGGGCTGGACCTGTGACGCCCCCGGGTGACTGGGTCAGAGCGTCTGGCTGACCTTGTGCGGCTGCCAGGGGCCGCCCCCGGATGTCTGGTTTTCCTGCCAGGGGCCAGATGCGCAAAGAGGGACCCGGCAAAACACCGGATCCCCCCGTCTATGTTCGTGAAAGTCGCGACCCTGGCGACATTGCCTTCACAACGCCGGCAAAGCTGCCTGACAGGCAGGCCGGTCAGAAGGCTTGTGTCAGCAGGTCTGCTTAGAAGTCAAGCTTGCGGTATTCTTCCAGAGCCTGAGCATGTTCCTCGAAGGAGGCAAAGCCTGCATGGTGCAGGGCGTCCTCGACAGTGCGGGCCCAGTCCCAGGTGGCGTAGATGACAGCCTTGTGGAAGATGCTGCGGAAGTTCTCCAGTTCGGAGCGGTAGAAGCCTTCCTTGGTGGAGCCAAGGTGCTCACGCAGCTGCTGGAAGCGGCGGCTCTGCTCGCCGTCATACCATTCCTGCAGGTCGCTGGCCAGGTTGTATCTCTTGAGGATATGGCCGTAGCCATTTGCCTCAAGCAGCTTGGCAAGGCGGTTGTAGTGCTGCTGGGAGAGCCATTCGCCGAGCTTGCTGAGCGGAATGTTCTCCTGCTCCACTTCGTAGACGTCGTGCACAGTCTGGGCATAGGTGTCCGGCACAACCGAGGCAGAGGCAATGCCGGCAATGGCCACAACGCCGCGGATGATGACGCTGTTGGACACGCCCTGGCCGCAGAAGCCCACTTCCTTCTTCCACTTCTGGCCTGTGAAGATACTGGCCAGAATGGTCCACACAACTGCCGGATCCTCTTCGTCGTAGATGCGCTGCAGACGGGCGTTGTCGCGGTCTGTGGCCAGCACCATCTGGGTCATGTCGTTGGAGCCGATGGAGAAGCCGTCGAACTCTTCGATGAACTCCTTGGAGATGATGGCGTTGGAGGGGATTTCCGACATCATGATGATCTTGAGGCCGTCCTTGCCGCTGACCATGTCATGGACATTGGCCAGGTACTGGCGCATGGCGCGGGCTTCCTCAAGGGTGCGCACGAAGGGCAGCATGAGCTGCAGATTGCTGGCACCAAAGACGCTGCGGGCAGTCTTGAAGGCCTCGAGTTCCCAGTCATGGATGTTACGGGAAACACCGCGGTAGCCGAGCATGGGGTTGGCCTCATGCTGCTCGAAGAGGTTGCCGCCGACCAGGTTGCGGTACTCGTTGGACTTGAAGTCCGTGGTTCTGTACACGATCTTCTTGCCGTAGAAGGCCATGGCAAAGAGTGCCAGGTTCTGGGCAAGGGTCTGGATGTAGTGTTCCTTGCCGGAACGGTAGCCGCGGGACTTGATGATGGTTGCGATCGTGTTGGGCAGATCGCGCATTTCATCCATTTCCTTCTTCAGGCCCACACGCAGGCTGACTTCATTGCGCAGCCTGGCAATGTCCGCAATGTGGGCTGTAATGACAGGATTGTCCTTGCAGCGGGCCACATGTTCTGCGATGTCGGCATTGATTTCGGAAATGCGCTTGGCGCCTTCGGAGTCGGCAGGATTGTACTTGGCCAGCTCTTCATCAAAGCCCATGATGCACTTGACGTGTTCGGCAAGGTCCTGGGACGTCTTGAGTGTGGTCAGATGGCGGGTGGCATTCTCGAGATATTCATCGAGCTTGTGGTCCACTTCACGCATTCTGCGGTGCAACAGCAGAATCTCGTCTGCATTCATGCCCCTGTCTTCTTCGGCCATCTTCTGCATCTTGCGGGTCAGACCGCTGACTTCGCCCACGTACTGGCGCAGGTTAAAGTCAAAGACAATGAGGCCTGCTTCCATCTGGCCGGCAATGACCTTGGACAGACGGGATTCAAGCTCGTCCATGTGCTGCTGCACAATGCCGTCGAGCTCGCCGTTATCAAAGGCTTCCAGGGCCTGGGGATGGACGCTGATGTTGCCGAGCATGAATTCGGCGCGCAGCAGGCCCACCTTGAAGCGCGGGAACTTGCGCAGGCGGGAGAGGAAGAGCGCCTGGGAGACGTCGGCAAGCACCAGGCCCACGCGGGTCCTGGTCAGAGGCAGTTTGGAGACGTCAAGCTCGCCGCCCACCTCGTGCAGGGGCAGAAGGCCCCTGTAGACGCGGCCGCGGGTGCCGTCCACAGTGACTTCCACGCCGTCCAGGGAGCGGATGGCGTCAATGCGCTGGATGCCGATGACTGCGGGGATGCCGAGCTCACGGGAGGTGATGGCTGCGTGGGACGTGTCGCCGCCCACGTCTGCCATGATGGCTGTGGCAATGCGCATGCCGGGCACCATGTCCGGGTCAGTGCGCTCTGCAGCCAGCACGTCGCCCTTGTTGACCTTGTTGAGCTCAAGGGCGGAACGCAGGAAGCGGACTGTGCCGTGGCCTGCACCGCGGGAGGCACCATTGCCTTCGAGCAGCACTTCAGCCTCTGCAGCAGCCTTCTCGTCCACTTCACGGCGATGCATGAAGATGGTGTCAGGATGCTTTTCCAGCTCGTCGTTCCAGCGGGTCTCGGGACGGGCCTGCACGAACCACAGTTTGTCCTTGGCGTCAATGCAGAACTCGGTGTCCATGATGATGCCGCCATAGGCCCTGGACACGGCGCGCACGCCCCTGGCCACTGTGGAGGCCTGGGTCAGGGACAGAGCCCAGCGCAGGGATTCGAGTTCAGGAACCTCTTCCTCACGGGTGCCGCCGCGCTCGTCGTAGACAATGCGCATGTCCTTGCAGCCCATCTGGCGGATGATGACTTCCTGACCGTCGTCCCTGGTGAAGACATAGAGTTTGTCAGGGGTGACCTTGCCGCCCACAACGGCTTCACCGAGGCCGTAGCTGGCGTCAATGGACACAAGGTCCTTCCTGTCCGTGCCGCGGCAGCCTGTGGCTGTGTCTGCGGCAAAGGCAGTACCGGACACCACGGGGTTGATCATCTGCATGATGCAGACGGAAAGAGAGGTGCCTTCAATGGCCCACTCCTTCTTTGCAGCCTCGCCAATGCTCTCGTCGCCGAGCTCGTCAGCCTTGGCAATGGCGTCGGAGATGGCTTCACGACGGTAGGTCATGGAGCGCAGGTTGTAGGCAGAGGCGCAGTCCCAGTGATAGGCCTCGGCAACATTGTCCGGGCCCACCATGTTGAGGTAGGTGTCCTGCAGACCGGCAAAGGCCTTCTTGCGGGAGTCTTCGCCTGCTGCGGAGGAACGCACTGCCACAGGCACCATCTCGTCCTCGTTGGCGTCGCAGATGGCCTTGTAGGCGGAGCGCACGGCTGCATCCACCTCGGGCGGAAGGGGTGTGGAGAGAATGGCTGCCTGCACCATCACAGAGCGCTTGCGCAGCTGATCGATGCCCTCGGGAGAGGTGGCAAAACCTTCGACCACGTTATTGATGAAGGTGCGCAGTTTCGTGGAGCCGGGGTCACGCTCTTCGGCGATGGTCTCGCGAATCTGCTTGCCCAGGCGGCGCACCAGTTTCTGCAGGTAATCAGGGTCGCTGTTAATGACAGGGTCATTCCAGTCAATACGGCCATATTCACGGTCTACAACGGCTCGCACAACACGGCTGTTAACCTTGCATTCGTCCAGGACGCGATGGAAGGCCACAGAGGAAATGGCTCTGAAGTGCGGAGCCTGGATCTCCTTGATCTCGCTGATGATGGCGGTGTTGTAGTTTTTGCCGCCGACAAGCAGTTCGGCACTTTCCCCGAGCTGAACAATATCCGCTCCTGTCAGTACCAGCTGCTTTCTAATGGCCTCAGGAGACGGGGTTCCTTTGGGAGCCTCCGTCTTAGCGGACGGTTCTTTGGACATGATTTCCTCCGGTTTATGGAACACGTGCAGGTGCAAGATCTGGCGGACAATGCCCTGGTGAGCTTGTCCCCGGATGGTCTGTCCCCGACTTGTGCAGGACGGGTCCAGAAAATTTGGCGGGAACTGCCCGGAAATACTGTATGTACCGGTAACAGTCTCCTTTCTTATACACGGCATTTTCGCTTCTGTCCACATACCGGGCGAGTTTGCAGGCTAGCAAGACAGCGGCAGCGCAGACCAGGGACTGCGCATCTGTCGCAGTCCCTGGCAAAAATGTCCGTGTCTGTTTCCTCTCCCCTACTCGGGGTCGGCATCCAGCTTCACGCCGCACTTGGGACAGAAGTGTGCTTCAGGGTCAGTGAGGGGATGACGGCAGGCAGCGTTGGGGCACAGGCGCGGGGCAGGAGCAAGCTCCACCAGCAGCTCGCCCTCACGCACAGGCACCATCTTCTTGTTCTCCTTGAAGTCTGCAGTCTTGAGCACGCGCTTGACAATGCCATCCACAGGCGAGAGCACGGCCTTTTCCTGCTTCATGATGGAAACGTTGAAGATTTCCTCGCCTTTGGTCACCACGTCGCCTGGGGCCACGTACATGACCCAGAGGTCGCCGTTGCTGGGGCTGGGCACCTGGTAGATATTGTTGGGATCTGCCATGGGCACGCCCTTGCTGCCGCTCTGGGAAGGCTCCACAAGCTGCACGCCGGTGTTGAGGAATTCGGAGTCAAGCACATAGCGCACTTCGCTGGTGCCGTCCTCGTTGGGCCTGGAGATATGGAGGATCTGCAGGTTGTGCGGCTTGCCGCCGCTGTCCTGGAAGTTGAGGCTCTTGCCCACTTCCAGGCCCTCGAACCAGACGTCCAGGGGCAGGCAGTTGGGATTGCCGAAGCGGGCCTGGAACTGAATGGTCTTCAGCGCATCGCCCGGGAAGTTCAGGTACATGATGAACTCTTCGGACAAAGGCTTGCGCTTGAGCAGCCGTGTGCACTCCTCGCGTTCGTGATCAATGTCCACATCCGAGAGCAGTTCCAGCGGGGAGACCTCGGTTCTGCTGGCAATGGCCTTGCGCCACTCGGAGCCAAAGGCGCTCTCGTAGACCCAGTCCGGCGGGAAGCCCAGGGGCAGTTTGCCGAACTTGCCGAGCAGAAGGTCACGGAAGGCGTCATTGCAATCGTGATAGATGCTCAGGCGGGCATGGCGCATTTCCGGAGACAGGGATTCTTCCGGCGTGCGGTTGACTTCCTGCATGACTTCCAGCAGGTACTTGACCTCTTCCTCGCCGCCGCGCTTGTAGGCTGCGGTCACGCCCAGAAAGGCCGTATTCCAGGTGATCTGGCTGCCAGGGGTCACGTCATGGTAGCGTACAATGCGTCTGGTCTGCTCAAGGAAGCGCAGCATGTAGGGCAGCAGATGGATGTAGCCCTGCTTCATGGCGCCTTCCTGGGAGGAGGAGGTGGCACCGCCGGGCATGCCGTGCGAGACCACGTCGTAGTCCACGCCGCGGAAGTACGGCGAACAGTAGCGGTCGTAATAGGGCATGATCTGCTTGCAGACGAAGTTGGCGTCACGGATGGCGTCAATGTCCAGGTTGGTCTTGAGGCCGAGCTCGCCTTCGAGGTAGGCCACCAGGGACTGCACGTCGCCCTGGCCGTAGCTGCGCACCGAGGAGCCCAGGGCTGCGTCCACAATGTGGCAGCCGGCTGCCGCAGCGGCACCGCAGGCGGGAATGAAGAGGCCGTCAGTCATATGCCTGTGGTAATGCAGGACAAGTTCAGGCCATTCCTTGCGCAGATCCTTCACCAGCTCGGTCATGAAGCGGGGCGGACACACGCCTGCCATGTCCTTGAGGCCGAGAATGATGTGGCGGGAGGCTTCCTTTGCGCTCACACCAAGGATGCTGCCCATCATGGAGAGCAGGCCCTCGGTGACGCCAAGATAGTGCTGCACGTCAAAGCCCTTTGCCCAGGACAGGGAGATGGCGGGCTCAAAGACGCACTCGCGGCGGTTCATGACCACTTCCGCAAAGGGGCGCATGTTCTCTGCGTGGTTGAGAAAGTCAAAGCAGCGCACGATCTGGTAGTTGTCACAGACCATTTCGCCTGTGATCTGGGTGAGATTGCGCGGCTGCGGCTTGTAGCCCAGCACGTTGGTGGAGCGGATGAGCAGCTGTTTCAGGGTCTTGGGCGCAAAGTGATTCCAGGCCTGTGCCTCTGAGAAGGGATAGGTCATGTTGGCCAGCATGGCCACATGGAAGTGGGCTCCACCGCCGTTTTCAATGGAGAAGTAGCCGGCATTGTCCATGTAGGGGCCAATGAGCCTGTCCTCTGCAAGGCGCATTCTGTTGCCGGTATTGGACTGTGTCATGTCACGGGGCGTTGTGTCCGTGAAATGGATGTAGTCGCTGTCCCTGACAAAATCGAGCAGTGCCTCGCGGTCTCCATGCGGATAGGGAGAGGGCTTGCGGCGTCTGGCACCGTCAATGGGCGGCAGCACGGGATTGAAGGCGCCAAGGCGCGGTGTATCCACGGAGCGGTAGGCGCCCAGGGACACATAGGGGTTGTAGCCGCGCGCGGAGATCTCGGCCACCAGCTTTGCCAGGCGCTCGGCCTCTGGAGCCAGGTCCTCATAGTACATGAGCTCCGGATGGTTGCTGACAAAGTTCGTGGTGATCTTGCCGGAGCGGAACTCGGGCGAGCTGATGACCTGGCGGAAGAAGGGAATGGTAGTGGACACGCCGCCGATGATGTACTCGGACATGGCTCTGTCCATGATGCCCAGGGTCTTTTCCCAGTCATGGGCAAAGGCAATGAGCAGCGCGCCTGCGCTGTCATAGTTGGGCGGAAATTCGTAGCCTGCGGAGAGGTTGGAGTCCAGACGCACGCCAGGGCCGCCAGGCGACACGTAGCGGGTGATGCGGCCGGCATTGGGCTCGAAGTTCTTCTGCGGGTTCTCCAGGTTGATACGCACCTGCATGGCCGTGTAGCTCGGACGCAGGGTCTTCTCGCTGTATCTGAGCTCTGCACCGAAGGCCACGGCAATCTGCTCTTCCACAAGGTCAATGCCGTAGCGACACTCGGTGATACCGTGTTCCACCTGCAGACGGGTGTTGACCTCGATGAGGTAGGGCGTGCCGTCGGCAGTGACCAGGAACTCCACTGTGGCCAGAGAATGGTAGCCCACAGCGCTCACCAGGCGGCGGGCGTAGTCCTTCAGGCGCTCACGCAGATTCCTGGTCACACCCTTCCAGGGGGACGGGGTCACTTCCATGAGCTTCTGATTGTTTCGCTGGACAGTACAGTCGCGCTCGTCAAAGGCAAAGACATTGCCATAGTGGTCAGCAAGCACCTGGATCTCGATGTGATGCACGTCTGTCAGGAACTTTTCCACAAAGAGATTGGGGTTGCCGAAGGAGGCCTGAGCCATGGTGGAGGCCTTGAAGAAGGCATCCTCAAGCTCTTCCTCGTTGTGCACGGCAAAGATGCCGCGGCCACCGCCGCCGCCTTCTGCCTTGAGCATGATGGGCAGGCCCATCTCCTCAATGAGCTTTCTGGCAGTGGGGATGTCCACAGCGCCGTCAGAGCCGGGAACCACCGGGATGCCGAGACGCCGTGCCACGGCACGGGCCTGCACCTTGTTGCCGAGCAGGTTCATGGCCTCTTCGCTGGCACCGATGAAGACAATGCCGGCCTTGCGGCACAGTGCCGGGAAGCGGCTGTCTTCGGAGGCAAAGCCCCAGCCGGGATGGATACCGACCACACCTTCCTGTTTGGCCAGTGTCACAATGGTGTCGATGTCCAGGTAGGCACGGGGATCCGGGCCGAGCAGAATGAGCTCCTGGGCTGTGGCTGCTGCAGGAGCAGTCTTGTCCACGTCGGTAGCGGTCATTGCTGCAATGGCATCAAAATGCTCACGGATTGAGCGGCAGATACGGCGGGCAGGAATACCCCTGTTCGCCACCAGAATTTTCTTTCCCTTCAGATACTCCTGAACATCCTTGAACGTTTTGTTTGCCATCGCATCTCCCTGTTTGCAGCATCAGCAATGGAGCCTGATGCTTCCACTATAAAAGGACAATGTTCTCCCCTGCGCTTCCAGAAGAAGTTCCCCCTTGAAACCAGTTCCGCGCAGAACGCCCTCATGCCTTTCCTCTCCGTCCGTAAGAACAATGCTGCAGTTGCGCCACAGCAGAAGTTCCTGCGCCAGGGGATGCCAGGCAAGGGGCGATTGATTGTGACTGTAAGAGGAAAAAACATGATTGACAAGCGTTTTCCACAGTACGGCTGCAGGGATCTTTTTCACATTCTGCGCGGTGTTGCACTGGTTGAGAGCAATTGCCCGAAGGGCTGCATCAGAACGCAGCTCCACAGCAGAAGGAGCATGAACAACATTGATGCCAATGCCTGCAACAAGAACGTTGCCGCGTTCTTCCAGAAGGATACCACCCACCTTGCAGGGCTCCCCCTGCTCTGTCACAAGCACAAGGTCATTGGGCCACTTCAAAAGACAGGGATAGCCCTCCCTGCGCAAGGCAAGGGCAAAGAGCACCCCGAGGGCCACGGCTGCCTCGGTGCCCGGGAAGGGACCCTCCATAGGCAGACGCAGGGCGGCATGGATATTGCCCTCAGGCGAAGCCCAGTTGCGGCGAAACTGCCCTCTGCCGGCTGTCTGCTCTCTGGCAATGATGCTGTCAAAGTCGTGAAGCTGCGAGGCCCAGGGCTCTTTGCGCACCTCGTCAAGCACACTGGTCACGCTGTCAAGTTCATAGACGTCAGGCATGGTACGACTCCTGTTCTTTCCAAAGGCAATGAGGCATCATGCCCTGCTGCCCGCAGGGGCGCAGGGCATGAGAGCACCCCGGCTGTCAGGGTACTCGTGCCACCCGGACTCTTGCGGACAAAAGAAGCCGGGTGGCTGTGCTTTCGTATGATGTTTCACATGTACGCCGAGTACACTGCACTTTTCCCGGCATGCACTCCCTACAGTCTGGTGAGCAGCTCTTTTCCCTGCAAGCAGACTGTTTCAAGTTCTTCAGCAAGCCCTGCAAGCAATTCTTCGGCTAACACGGCAGGGGCAGGACGGTAACGGTCCTTGAGAAGGAGATTGCCCACGTACTCTGCGGGTTCGCCGATGCGCAGCGACAGATACGTGCACAGCTCATCATGATAGTTCTTCAGAATTCCCTGTATCTCGATGGCAATTTCATCAACAAGAACAGTCGCACTTTCAAGACTGTCAGAGAGCCTTGCAATCTTTTCTTCTGTCCTCAGCCCTGCTTCGTCTTTTGCGTGGATGACGCCATAGCTTTCCAAATGCTCAAGAATTTTGTTTTCAAAGGCAATGGCGATGCTGTCATCGATATCAACAACAGTCTCTTTGCTCAAAAACTTCCTGACAAATTCCCTTTCATTGAACTTCCTGCAGGAAGACAGAATGTTGCATTGTTGTGCAATCAACTGTGCTTCGTTTTTGATGACGGCAATATTCTTTTCGGCAGCCTTGCTGATGGCACGCAGGATATGAAGAGCCAGGGTCACGATTTTGTCATCAATCTCTTCCGTACAGATGTTTTGTATGGCTGCCGTAACGTCCTCTGCAAGCTGCTCTCCACTGGCTTCATCATACCGCAGCTGTCTTTCTGCATAGTGCACCAGCAGGGAATGGACATCCCTGTGTACAGACTTCATTGCGTCAGCAAGTATTTCCCGGAGTTGCTCGAAGTATTTGTCTGTTTCCCTGGCAGATGTCTCCGTTATTTCCTGCAATGCACGTTCTATCTTTTTAAAATTACTGCTGAAGGAATGAAGTACGTTGACATTGACAGTTTTATCTGCATAGGAAAACTTTTCAGGATGTCTTGTACATTCCGTGTACAAACCGTGCAGGGAAACCAGGATATCAGACAACTTTTCAAGTTTTACTTTCAGTATGGGCTCCAGCAGTATCTCTGCCAGCCCTGTCTCAAATGCCTGCCAGTCTGAGCGCCGGAACACTGCAGCATTGTTCTCGCAAACGGCATCAGAGGCTGCCCTGGCAGAAAGGAAGAAGACCCCATCCCTGTCATATGCGGACACAGCAGCCAGCCTGGCCAGCATGTCTGCATGCTCAGCTTCAGTGTTTTCCGCCCCGGACTGGTCAGAATTGCCAGACTCGCCAGACTGATTAATCACGAAGACAGACAGGACAGTCGTTGTGACATCCTGAGCAAGCTCCTCAGCAAGCCTGACAGCGGCGCTGACAGAAGCACTGACATCTTCTCCGGCAGAACCCCGGGGAACACGCAGCACATAGAGAAGAAGATCTGCCTGTGCTGCAGCGTCGCGAACAAGTTTTGCACGCACACCGGCTTCTTCAAGGCCTGGGGACTCTAAGCCGGGGGACTCTGCTATGACTGCACCGTTCCTGCAGATATCAAGGGGCAGGTACACCCTGCACAGGGAATACGGGCTTTCTGCCACATAGTCTGCCTCTTCCCTGCCTTTTGTGCGCAGAACAAGGTACGTTGCAAGCTCTGCAGCAAGATCGTCAGCATACACGTCCAGATCCGGGACGTTTTTTCCGCCATATTTCCTGATGTGTTGGACGACCTCAGCACACAGCCCATCAGGGATGTGCTGAATGTCAGGCTTGAAGGACAGAGTGGCCATGGGGAACTCCCCATAGCTGATTTCTGTGCTCACTGCTGCGCAGGGGGCAGAAGATGTCGGAAGAACGTCCCTGCCAAGCAGGGCATTGATGATGGTGCTCTTGCCTGCCTGAGACTGCCCTGTCACAAGGATTCTCAGCTGTGCATCCTGTATTCCGGCCCTGGCAGCCTCCAGAATCTCCGGGCTCAGCTCCGCAAATATTCTGCGTACTGCGGGATTCCGCGAGGAGAACAACTGCTGCAGCACCTGCACAGTATCACTGCTCTCATCAAGAAATTTGCAGCACTCCTCTTTGTCAAAGAAAAAGTCTTGCAGGCTTTCAGCAAATGCTCCGGGAGCAGTACTCATGGGAAAAACCTCGCATCAGGGGCTGCACACACAGACTGTGTTGTGCTGCCACAGTAATATCCGTGTATAAACTCTAAATTTACAGATTATCTGCAAATTTTACAAAAGAACATCCTGAACTTGTACGTGTTCGTGATGGTGCAGGGCCGACAGGGGCGCAAGTCCTGCTTCCCTACCCTTCAGGGGAGACGATAGCGCACACAGCTGCTCGCCTCAAGAAAGATATCATGGGTTCCCTTCCCTCTCTCTGCTGGTGCGCTGCCATTCCCGCACAGCCGCACAGCCTCACAGCCATCCCAGCCACCCTCGCTTCTCCGCCACAAAACGCCAGCGCAGCTGGAAAGAATCCGTTTCCACGGGATCCGTTTCCGGGAGAGCTGCGCGCAGCTGCTGTTCCAGCCTGCGGGCGTCATCAGGGCCAAAGTCCTCGTCACGCAGTGCCAGACTTGCCTTCTCTAAGGACCTCTTCTGCCTGCCTTGAGTACGCCTGCTTCAGCCCAAAGGCCCTGATAGTCAGCCAGTTGCTGATGCTTCCCTGGCGGCTCAAGGGCTGCTCAAGGGCTGCTCAAGGGCTGCTTTGTCAGCGCCACCCTGCCATCAGTCAGCTTCAGGTCAAACCAGGCATCCTTCGTGCTGTCGAACAACGTTTCCACTGAGGCCATGATCAGGGGCGAGTGCGTCGTGACAACGAGCTGTGTTGCTTTACCCATGCCATCTTCGCCCATGCCAACCGCGTCCATGGCCTTCATCAGGGCAGGCACAATGGTACGCTGCCATCCGGGATGCAGGTGAGCCTCGACATCATCGACACAGAGCACTGCCCGCTTCGCAGGCTCTTCTCCCAGAAGCTCTGCGGCTCTCCCATGTTCCTCCAGGCACCAGACCAGCAGCCAGGCCAGAGCTGCAAGGCGCCGCATGCCGGAGGCTGCGTGCAGGACGGGAACATCCTGCCCATACGGCATGCGTACGGTGGGGATATCGCGCGCATCCTTCAGACTGATGCGCACAAGCCTGCCAGGGACAAGCTTCTCCTCTGCTGAAGGGGACAGGGCCGCAAGCACAGCCTTCAGCCTCGCAAAGGCCTGCCCATCTTCCTTCTGCCAGTTTGCCCAGTCCCAAATGAGTCCGTTGCTCAGCCAGACCCCCTGCGCATCCCGCAGGCCATTCCAGACTTGCGCAGGGCTGAACACGTACGCTGCAGGACGTGCATCCCCTTCCCCGCCTCTGAGCGTTCTCATAGTGCGCACAGGATCCCAGACTGCAAAGCAGCCATCCGCCATGACAGAGAAGACCAGGCCCAGGTTCGGGGGGCTCGCGGGGTTCGCGGGGCTCACAGGCTTCCCCTGTCTGGACGTCCAGCTCTGCGCACGGGCGTTGAAGGTGCTTTTCCACGTCACAGTCCCCAAGGCCCCTGAGCTCGCGGAGACCCCGGATGTGTCGGGCGCTGCAGAAAAGACTGCACTGATGGTGGCTGGCTTCTTCCTGTCCGCTGGCAGGGCCATCCTGCCTGCAGCCAGCTGCGGGTTCACCTGTGCCGGCCAGGTATGCGTCAGGGCCCACCAGATGCAGTCCAGCACAAAGGTCTTGCCCAGACCAGTGGCACCTGTCAGCACATTCAAGCGACTGCCAAGGTTCAGCTCCATGGCTGGCGCAGGTCCTGTATTGGACAACGTGAGACGCGATAGCATGCTCTCCTCCCCGACTCTTCTCCTGTTCTGTGTCTTCTGTCTTTCTCGTCGTGTGTTCCCGGTCAGACGCAGACCCGGAACAAGCTCTGGCGTAGCGTCTGCCTCTGCCCTCTGTCAATGGAGCTCTGCGCAGCTTCACTCCCGGGGCATGGGAAGCTATGCTGTGCGCAGTTTCAGCTGTCTCTGCAGCCCGGTCCATGCAGCCAGACACCCTGCCAGGCTGTCCGGTCTGCAGGATGGCCAGATGTTCCCATACCTGAAGCGAAAGAAAGAGAATGCCCTATGCACGTGACAAGAGTACAGCTTACCAACTGGAAGAACTTCCCCCACGCAGACGTGCGCCTGCAGCAGCGCACCTTCTTCCCTGGCAGCAATGCTGTCGGGAAATCCAGTCTTCTCGACGCATTCTGCTTCCTGCATGATGTTGCAGACCATGGTGTCACGCACGCTGTGCAGCGCCGCGGCGGCCTGACACAGCTGCGCTCCCTCTCTGCCCCAAGGGATGCAGCCATACGCCTTGCTGTGACCATAGACGACACCTGGGACTACGAGCTGGAACTGGCAGCAGGCAAAGGCTTTCCTGTTCTGGTGAGCAGAGAATGCGTTCGTAAGAACGGCACAGTGCTTCTGGACCGCCCGGATGCTGCAGGTGCACAGGACAGGCAGCGCAGAACGCAGACGGCCCTGGAGCAGGTCAGTGCGAACCAGGACTTTCGCATCCTTGCGACCTTCTTCAAGAGCATTGTCCATCGCCGTATCCTGCCCCAGGCAGTCCGGGACCCGCACAGCTTCTCCCCTGTGCCAGTCACAAACGATCCGTTCGGGCGTGACTTTGTCCGCCAGATCTGGCAGACCCCGCGCAGGACACGCGAGGCCAGGCTGCGCCGCATTGAGAAGGCCCTGCAGACTGCCATCCCCACCCTGTCCGGCCTGAGCATTGCCCTGGATGCAGGCCAGCCCCATCTTCTCGTCAGCTTTCAGCACTGGCGTCCCGGCGCCATGCAGGATGAGCGCAGCATGTCCGACGGCACCTTGCGCCTCACAGCCCTCTTCTGGACCCTGCTTGAGAAGGGTGGCCCCATTCTCTGGGAAGAACCTGAGCTTTCCCTGCATGAAGACATTGTGTGTCAGCTGCCCGGTCTCTTTGCCATGGTCAGCAGGGGCAGACAGGGGCGGCAGGTGCTTGTGACAACGCATTCGTATGCCCTGCTCAGTGACCCCGGCATTCAGCCTGAAGAGGTCCTGAAGCTGATACCAGGCCAGAATGGCACGAGCATCCTGCCTGTCTCGGAAGATGCCGCAAGGCTGATGCAACACTGGAAGTCCGCTGCTGTGGCAGTCCTGCCTGAAATCAGCCTGAACATGGACTAGCGCCTGCTTCTGTAGGGTTTACTCAACAATACAGGCAAGGACAGACAAGATAACGGTTTTATACGCTATTGCCTTCTCATTTGCCTGATCAACTACAGAAGATTGTGCACTGGCCCATATACACGTATCCACAGAGTAGCAGTTTCCTCTAACTTCTCAGCTTCACCTACTTTTAAGTACAAATACCAAAGTAACTCAGAAGGTCCGTATTGTTAGAGGGTTTTGCCTTATTATATTTACTGTCAACTTCTTTTAAAAAATACTCAACTTCGTCTGGATGATTGCTTAAAAACCATTTGATATGATTTTGAATATATTCTTCTCTTATTCCAGTGTCATTTAGGTCGTTGGGTACTCGACGCATTCGTGTATCAATACTATCAAAACCACAAAATGGCTCAGTGAGTCGTTTCTTTGCCATTTCTATGTAATCTTTATTTATATCAATGCCAATAGCTCGTCTATTTGTTTGTTGGCATACACGAAGAGTTGTCCCACTACCAACAAATGGATCTAAAACAAGATCATTCTTATTTGAAGATGCCAGTACAATTCTTTCAATTAGTCCTTCTGGTTTCTGTGTTGGGTGTTTTTTTCTGTTTTTATTGCAATAATGTACATGAGAAAATTCCCAAACATTACCAGGATTAGCTCCGCGCATATTATTTATGGAACGATATGTTTTTTGTGGCACCCGTATGTCATCTAAATTAAATTTAAAATTGTCCCTATGTTTTGTAAAATACAAAATATCATCATGGCGAGGAGAAAACCCACGAGTTTTCCCGATCCCTTGTGTATAGTACCACGTAATCCAAGATCTAAAAAACATACCTAGTTCTTGTTCTAATATTGAATACACATAGGAAATAAATCTCATCCCCATAAATACATACAAAGAACCGTCATCTGCAAGGATTCTATTTGCTTCACCGAGCCACTTTCTAGAAAAATCAATATAAGACCCAAACTCTAAGTTGTCTGTATTGTTTCCATAATCTTTGCTTAAGTTATATGGCGGATCAGCAACAATAAGATGAACACTCTTATCTTTAATTTTAGACAGTTCTTCTAGGGAGTCTCCACATATCAATTCTAATTCTTTATCCATTTGTTCTTCTTCGCCTCCCTGTAAAAGTCCTCAAATGTTCGCCTCGAACTGCTCAAGTACTTGTCATCAAGTAATTGACACATTTCCCATGTTGTTCTGTATTTATAGGAAACATAATGAATGTCTTTAATTTGTATCTGTCCTGTTCCCAAAGCAGGGTTATATAATAAATCAATATCACTTATGTATTTCAAATCATATACGTTATAATCAACAATTTCAAGAACGCATTCGTTTAAATTTGAATCTTTGTTCCTCTCAGAGTACACATTATGTTTTATGGATAAAACTATAAACATATAGTCTGGATTAACAACGTATGCAGTTCTGATCCTTGAAAACGATGTTATATTTGGAGATTTGCCACTGCCAGGGATATCATTTGAGGTAGTTTTCACATCTACTTCTCCAGATATAACTCTGCTATCCTTACGGAATTGCAATATTACATCTGCCATTCCCAAACGATCCTGAGCCTCAACATTTATTAAGTTGTAGCTGTTGTCCTCATCGTCTCGAATACTAGAAAACACTTCCTGTGCCCATGCTTCTACCAGGGGGCCTGCAATCTTATTAATATTTTTTAAAGGGATCCCGAATTTTAAATTCGTATTTATAACAACTTTATTATCGTTATTACTTTTTCTTTCGTCTAAAATTTTAATTATATTTTCAATAACAAAATCTGAGTCTTCTTTATAAGTTTCCGACTCAACAGGTATTTTAAAAATAAGATCGTCATATGTCATGTCATTCTCCTTTATTTGAGCACTTTAGTTGACTTCCCATGTATCCAAATAACCAACGTTGTCAGTTCATACAGGCTAACTGACCGCCTATATGTTTTGCTTCATTCAGAAGGATATAGCAGGTTGCGTTGTTAAAAAACTTCAGTCTCGCTTCAGCACTGCTCGCGTTCAAGATAGAGCAGGCCTGCCGTTTCAAGTGCATCCTGACAGGCATCCATTTCCTCACTGTGGTCATAGCCACAGACATGGGCAAAGCCGTGGGCCACAAGGCGCAGCAGATGCCGCAGGGGCTGTTGGCCGTACACAAAGGCCTCTCTGTGCAGCATGGCCACATCCAGGGCCAGCTCTGCCGTGCCTTCCCCGCTTCCGTCATCCGGGAAGGACAGGATGTTGGTCGGCCCCTGCACCTGCATGGCATCACGGTTGATGCTGGCCATCTCCCTGTCTGTCACCAGGGCCAGGATGACGTTCTCAGGAGCCTGGGGGATGCGCCCTTCTGCGCAAAGCTCGGCTGCCCTTGCCTGCATAACTGCCAGAATGCCTGCCAGGCAGCGTCTGGAACAGGGCAGTTCTGCCGCAAGCAGAGGCTCATCGCTGATGATGCTGATCATGCCAGTCCCTGCCAGGCTTACTTGCTCTCGCTGCCCTTGTCTGCAGCAGGCTGAGAAGTCCGGGTGGCATCAGGTCTGGCCTCGGGCTTGCCTTCAGTCGTGCCTGCAGCTGTGCCCGTCTCAGGCAGGGACTGCAGCGGCATGGGACCACACAGGGACTGGCCAGTGCCATGGGCAGTCAGCCAGGTGCTGTCCTCGTCCAGACATGCCACATCCTCAACCTTCACCGTGAGCAGCAGGGGTTCGTCGTCAGTCTTGTCAGCTTTGTCAGCCTTCCCGGCCCTGGCTTCGCCCTTCTTTGCGTCCTTCCCGGCGTCCTTTTTTGCGTCCTTCCCAGCGTCCTTCCCAGCGTCCTTCTTTGCCTCCTTCTTTCTGTCTGCAGGACAGGGCATGGGGCCTGTGAACGCACCCTTGTCCGCGGGCTGTCCGGCAGGCTGTTCCTGCGTCCGGGCCTGGCTCCGGGCCTGAGTCTGGCTCTGGCTCTGTTCCCGGGAAGCCGCTGCACCTTCTGCAGCACCTGCATGTGCTGCAGGGGCAGCAGACCCCGGCTCAGGCAGGGGCGGAATGGCAGCTGCTGCGGAAGCCAGGGGATGCACAGGCTCTGCTGCAGGCACAGGGGCCTTCTTATTGGCCTCTGGGTAAACAATGCGGTGATGGAAGATACCTGTCAGCACCTTCTGGAAGCTTTCCGCAAGCTTGTTCAGGTCGCGGAAGGTGAGCTCGGATTCGTCGAGCTGGCCTTCAGAGAGGATGCCGTTGATAATCTTGTCAATATGGGCACGCAGCCTGGTAGGCGTGGGATCGGTGAGGGTTCTGCTGGAGGCCTCCACGCTGTCCGCCAGCATGAGAATGGCTGCTTCCCTGGTCTGGGGCTTGGGGCCAGGGTAGCTGAAGTCGGCCTCAATGGGGTTCTCACCAAGGTTCACGGCCTTCTGATAGAAGTAGCGCATGACGCGCGAGCCGTGATGCTGGCCGATAATGTCAATGATTTCCTGGCCAAGGCCGTAACGTTTGCAGATTTCCACACCCTTCTTCACATGGCTGATGATGATCAGGGCACTCATGGAGGGCGAGAGCCTGTCATGCTTGTTGGGGGCACCGAACTGATTCTCCACAAAGTACTGCGGGTACACGAGCTTGCCGCAGTCATGGTAGAGGGCTGCCACCTTGCACAGCAGGCTGTTGGCGCCAATGGCCTTTGCTCCTGCCTCCACCATGTTGGCCACGACCAGGGAGTGATGGTACGTGCCTGGTATGGTCACCATGATTTCCTGCATGAGGGGCTGCTCCAGGTTGATGTACTCCATGAGCTTGAACCTGGTGGAGTAGCCGAACAATGTCTCAAGGACAGGCGAGAGGGAGAAGAAGAGAATGAGCATCATGACTGCATTGATGCACACTGCAGTCACAAACATGGGCAGGGCTGTCAGCGGCTGGGCTTCCACCAGCACCACGCCGCAGATAAGCAGGATTTCCCCGAGAATGATGGGGAAGATGTTCCACACCGCGTCCTGACGGCTCACGGTATTGCTCACAAGCCAGGTGGCCAGCATGGAGCTTAAGAGGTGGAACAGGGCCATGTAGAAGGAGAGCTTCAGCGCCAGGGCCGCAAAGACTGTGAGCAAAAGGCCTAAGGTCACGTAGCGGCGGGCAGAGAAGATGGTTGCCACAAAGCCCACGGCGCCTGCCACAGGGAAGGCTATGCTGAAGGCATCAGCCAGGGTGGTGGTTGCTGCCAGCTGGCCTAAGGCATGCACGCCCTTGGCACCAAGGGCTGTGAGCAGGGAGACAACGGACATGAGCGCGAGATCCTTGGCGCGAATCACGGATCCCGGCTTGCCGCTCGGGGAGAGGAAGAAGCCTGTGGAGATGAACAGACAGATGAGGAAGGAGCCTAAGGCCTGCTGCCAGTCAAAGGGCACCACAGAGGCCTGGAACATGGCCTGAATCTTCAGCTGCTGCTCGCTGGTGATGCGGTCGCCCTTGCGGGCAATGAGCTCACCGCGCTGGATCTGGTAGTAGACAGGCTCCACCTGGGCTGCCACCTTGCTGGCCCTGTTCTGGGTTGCCTCCTGGTTCAGGGTGAGGGTCGGAGGCATACAGGCGGCAAGGATGATATTGATGGCCCTGCGCGCATTGTGACTTAAGGTCGCGTCACTGCGGGCCAGGGTGGAAATTTCCGTGAGGAAGGACTGCACGTCCGGCAGCACCGAGATGTCCGGGCGCAGCATTTCCGTCTGGGTGTCCAGGTTGCGGATGATGACGCCGCTTCTGCCCACACGGGCACTGCGCAGTTCGCTCACCATACCGTCTGCCAGACGGTCGCGCAGCAGGGGCAGCAGCTTTTTCAGCACAAAGCCCTGGGTGCTGGCCAGCCCGAACTGCGGCAGGATCTCCTGGGCCAGCTCCTGGCCTATGTCTGCGGCAAAGGCCACCGAGGGCTGCACCTGATTTTCTCTGGCAGGCGCGCCATTGTACTCGCGCATGAGGGCAATGAGCCGTTGCTCGAAGAGGATGTAGGGCTCCATGCTCAGGTCATAGACCGGAGGCTGGGAGAGCATGACCTGCCTGCGCCTGGCCTCTGTGGCTGAGGTGTCCTCCACAAGCATGTATCTGTCTGCCACCACGTCCGTCTCGGCAACGTCCCCTGCCACGTAGACACGGGAGGTGCTGCCAAAGTCAAAGGCCAGGAAGAAACAGATGAAGGCCAGGCAGATCACATAGAAAACCACTGCCCGGGCACAGTCCCTGTGCGCCTCTATCGTCCTTTTCACCGCAAGGGTGCAGGGATTGGCTGATTTGGCAAAGCTGTTCTGCCTGCTCTTGATGGACATGCGCTACTTCCTGCCTGCCTTGTCTGATGCCGTGTCTGATGC
>CASEWR010000194.1 GCA_949291675.1 uncultured Desulfovibrio sp.
CACCTGGGGCTATGACGTGGACAACAACGCAGGCACAGTGCTCGAAGGCGACGGCTTCCAGCAGAACATCTGGACCTTCCCCATTGGTATCACCTTCGCAAAGGACATCACCATGAACAATGGCTGGTACGTCAAGCCTGCCCTGGACTTCACGGTGATTCCTGCAGCCGGCGACATCAAGGCAAAGGAAGATATCCGCTTCACCGGCATGCCCAACTCCTATGAAGTTGAGACCCAGATGATGGACTACTTCACCTGGCAGGGCGGTGCAGGCATTGAGTTCGGCAACGAGAACATGAGTGTGGGCGTCAACTACACTCTGCAGGCAGGCCAGAACAGCACCGGCCACGGTGTGTTCGGCATGTTCCGCTACGAGTTCTAAGCCATAGCCAACTTGTACCACATACCCAATCAGGCAGCGGCAGAGCACGCAGCCGCTGCCATTCCCAGGGAAAGAGAAATCTTTCCACACCCTTGCCGGCAGAGAAGTGACGTGCACTGCACTTCTCTGCTGGTTGTATGAGGCCGGGAGCCTGCCTTCCGGTCCAGTCAGCATTCCTGATTTTGTCGCAAAGCCGTCCCGTCTCTGGCGTGGGCGGCTTTGCCTGTTTCTGAAGGTACCCGGAGCATTCTGCCAGAGAAGTCCGGCTCCTCTGGCTCAGCAGACAGAAGGTCTGTTGCCATGACTGCAGACCAGGTCCCGGGTTCTGGCAGCTGGCATCTCTGAGGCAAGTTCCGAGGCAACTTCCGAGGCTTCAGACAGCACGTTTCCGCAACGACAGGCTTTGCGGGAACGTCTGGTCTCAGGGAGAGAACTCCCGGACAGCGCGAGTATCAGGTCCTGCTTTGCAGGCTGTTGAGTTCTTTCCCGATGGCCAGGAGCAGAGCGCCACAGGACGTTGCGGGCAGGATGGCACGCTCTGCACAGCAGGGGACTACATGCTGCCCTGACAGCCCTGACGTCTGCAGCTGCGCCCTGTGCATCAGGAGACAGTGTGAAGAGTAAGGCATGCACCAGCATCTGCGGGGAAATATGCCGGCATTTGCCGGCAACCATCATTGGGGAACAGCCATGAACGAAGAAAAGACCAGAACCAGAGTTGAACTGCAGGAAGACACAAGGCCCGCGCATGCCACACTTGAGAGCGCAGAGACGTCCAAAACCACATCTGGACAACAGGAGATGACAAGGCGCCAAAGTTCCCATTCCAGCGAAAGGAAGCCTGTGACCAGGGAGAAAAAAGCCGGGGAGAAAGAGGCTGCGCGGTGGGATGATCCCCTGTGGATCCTGATAGGAGGCATTTGTGCCCTGGTTCTCGTTCTGGGCTACTATTTCCTGGAGCGCACAGGTCTGGGCATTTTGCCTGGAAAAGCGGGATTGACGCAGCTTGCCATCGCCTTTGTGTTGCTGGCTGGAACAGGGTTGGGACTTTGGGCTGCAGTCAGGGCGCTCGTGCGCATACTGAGTCCTCTCGGTGGTTTCATGCTGGCACCCTTCAAAAAACTGTCCAGGCTGCTGAAAGAAGACAGCAGCAAAAACAAGGGCAAGGGGCGGTAGTCCAACCCGTTCAGGCCGGGCGCAGTCGCTCACGTTTGCCCCGCCTGTACGGTGTCGCCTGCCGACAGGCCTGTTCCTGAAGGCAAAAGCCCGGGGGCACAGGCCATACACAGCCATACAGGCCATCTGGTTGCAGGGCAGCAGAGCGCATGTCTGCTGCTCTGACGATATTTGTGCCAACGGGGCAGCAGAGAAGCAGGCACGGCAGCACTGTGATGCTTCCCTACGAGAGTCAGAGGCCGCCAGGGCTGTCTTTGGGGCAGGGTGGGCCTGCTTGTGAGGTTTTCTGAACGTCATGTCCCGGCAATGCTGCACATGCAGACACTTTGCACAAATCAGGCAAGAATCTGGCAGACATGTATTTGCGCACGAAGCAAACCTCAGAGTACAGTGCAGACAGAAAAACTGGTAGTGTCACCCAATACTCTTCCTTTCAGTTGTGATGCTGAAGGGCAAGCGAGGAGCGTTTCCCATGAGCATTGATCGCAGACAGTTTCTGAAAGCCAGCATGGCCGCAG
>CASEWR010000195.1 GCA_949291675.1 uncultured Desulfovibrio sp.
CTGCAGCCAGCCTGGCAGCAGGACAGGACATCCCCTCTTTCTGTGCGCTGTCATTCCCGCACCAGCCAGCCCCGAGCCACCTGTCAGCCACTGGCAGCAGGAGCTTGAGGAGATGAAGCTGCGCATGCAGGAGCTTGTGGATGGCCTGCAGCACATGGACGCACGACTTGCGCGGGTGGAGCGGGACTGCAGGCCGGGCAGCACGCTGCCAGCCATCCCTGACCCTGGCACCTCGCTCATGCCCTTCTGAGTGCTGTCTCGTGCAGTCCAGTCTCGTGCAGTCCTGCCCCGTGCAGTGCTGCCCGGGATGCAGGACGCAGGGCGCCAGGCGATGGCCGGGACTTCGGCAAAGAGCCCCGGGGGAAAAACACAGGGGAGAACATCCCAGTACTGCAGTGCGCTTGCCTTGCAGGACAGCCAGAGAGCCGGCAAAAAGTGCCGGCTCTTCTGCTGCCAGGGAGCTGACAGAGAGCTGGCAGATGCAGGGCATGTTACAGGCCCGGCCCGATCGGTCTGACCGGCCTGTTCAGTGCACAGCACATCTTTGCAATGCTCAATGCTCCCCGGGCCAGACCACTTCCTGCACCGGGGCATGGCTGCCAAAGCCGTGCGGGCTCAGGGCTGCGCCATAGGCGCCGGCATTGGGAAAGACAAGGAGATTGCCCTCCACCATATTTGCAAGGGCAAGGTCGCGCACGGCAAGGTCATGGGCTGTGCAGAGATTGCCGGTGATGCGCACTGTGCGGGCTGGTGCAGGGGTACCGATGGCCATGGGCACATGCTGCCCCGGGCCGCTCCACAAGGGCTCGCAGGGGCCGGCAAAGTGGTCCGGCAGGGGCAGGCCTGCCATGAAGGCAGCCATGCTGGCGCGCAAAAAGTGATTGAAAAGGCCCTCGGCAATGACATAGGTGCAGCCCCTGGACTCCTTGATGTCCACAATGCGGGTCACAAAAAGGCCTGCCGCACCAACCAGGAAGCGCCCGCTCTCAAGGTAGAGACGGGGCATGGCACTGCCCAGGGTGTTTCGCAACTCTCGCACCATGGCCTGCACGCGTGCCCCAAGGCTTTCCAGGTCCAGGGGCTGTTCTGCACCATACGGGATACCCAGGCCGCCGCCGAAGTTCACAAAGTCCAGGGGCAGGCACAGGTCCTGTGTCCAGGCCAGGGCCAGACGCCCCACATGGGCAAAGCAGCCTGCCAGCGCTGCGGCATTGAGGACCTGACTGCGCACATGCACATGCAGGCCGCGCACGCGCACGTGGCGCAAGCTGCGCAGCGCGTCGGCATGGGCTGCCAGGGACTCTTCCTCCACTCCGAACTTGTCAGGGCCTGCTGCCTTCAGGTCCGGGCCCTGGCCCCGGGCATAGCAGCATCCGGCACTGACGCGCAGGCCGGCAGTGACAGTGACATGACGCCGTGCTGCACAGGCCTCGAGCCTGGCCAGCTCTGTCCAGGAGTCCGCCACAATGGTGCTGCAGGACAGACAGCGTTCCAGGTCTGCCACACTCTTGCCGGGCGCAGAGTAGAGCACCATGTCGGAAGGCAGGCCAAGCGCTGCACCGTGCAGGGCCTCAGCCTGCGAGGCTGCATCCAGGCCCAGACCCTGTGCTGCCAAAAAGCGACAGATGTCCGGGTGGGGATTGCACTTGAGAGAATAGAGGATGGTGAAGTCCGCAAAGGCCGTGCGCAGCCTTTGTACCTGCTCGGCAATGACATGGCGGTTGTACACATAGAAGGGTGTCCCGAGGCTGGCGGCAAGAGCGGCAATGTCCGCTGCGGACATGTTGTGCACAACGTCCTGAGAATACCTGGTTGCGGAACAACTGGTCGCTGGCATATTTCCTCCCTCCGGGGCAGGGTGCGGGCAAGACTGTTACTGGCTGGTTTGCTGGTCAGCCTGGCCCGCCTGGCCAGACGGAACATGGTGGGGGCAGCGGGCCCTGTGCCTGGCCAGGCGCCTGCTGGGCTGGCTTCAGCTATGTTCTACACGCAAAGCCTGTCCCGGACAAGGCAGGACATCCGGGTGCTGCGGAGCTTCTTTGTGGGGGCAGGCACAGTGCATATGCAAAAGACCCCGGGAGCAGAGAAGCGCACCGGGGTCTGAATGGTCCGTCTCAGGACCAGCATATGCAAAGAGAACTACACCTTGAAACGGCCGTCCTTGGCAGCTTCTTCACGCACATACTTGAACAGCATGGGGCTGAGAAGGAGGATACCAATGATGTTCGGAATGGCCATCATGGCGTTGGCGGTATCAGCGATGAGCCAGGCAAGGTCGAGCTGCACCACAGCACCGAGAGCCATGATCACGCAGAACACCAGGCGGAAGGGGGTCTGCACTCTGTCGCCAAAGAGGTAGATGGCGCAGCGTTCGCCGTACACAGCCCAGCCAAGGCTGGTGGTGAAGGCGAAGAGGGTGAGGCTGATGGTCACGCCGACTTCACCGACGGAGCCGAGGGCTGACTTGAAGGCGAAGGCACTGAGCAGGCCACCGTCCACGCCGCTGCACCACAGCGGGTCACCGGGCACGGCACCGTGAGCGAGCACGGCAGCGGGAGCATCCGGGGGAACCACGGCGATGAGGATGACGAAACCGGTCATGGAGCAGACAATGAGGGTATCAATAAAGACGTCCAGCATACCGATGGAGGCCTGCACCAGGGGAGACTCTGCGGAAGAGGCGGCATGGACCATGGGAGCGGTACCAAGGCCTGCTTCGTTGGAGAACACGCCGCGGGCAACGCCCATGCGGATGGCCAGCATGATGGTGGCACCGGCAAAGCCGCCCTGGGCAGCAGTGGGGGTGAAGGCATCCGTGATGACCCACAGGAAGATGCCGGGCACGCGCTCGATGTGAGAGCAGATAATGACCATCGAAAGAATGACGTAGAAGGCAGCCATGAGGGGCACGAGCTTGCCGGCCACATCACCGACGCGCTTCACGCCGCCCACGAGCACAGCAAGGCTGACCACGAGCAGGAAGGCTGCGACCACCCACTTGCTGATGCCGAAGGTGTTGTTCACGTTCACGGCAATGGCATTGGCCTGCACCATGCCGCCAATACCCATGATTGCTGCCACAATGCCGAAGATGGCAAAGAGGGTGCCAAGCCATTTCCAGCGGGGGCCAAGGCCGTTCTTGACGAAGTACATGCAGCCGCCCACATAGTTGCCCTTGGGCGTCTTTTCCCTGTAGAGCACGGAGAGCATGACTTCACAGAACTTGGTCATCATACCCACCAGAGCGGTCATCCACATCCAGAACAGGGCTCCGGGGCCGCCAATGGCAATGGCCGTGGCCACACCGACGATGTTGCCGGTGCCCACGTCAGCGGCAATGGCTGTCATCAGGGCGTTCCAGGGGGAAATTTCGCCCTCACCCTTGTGTTTGCGACCCTGCCACAGGCACACGTAGGCGTTCTTCCAGTTACGGAACGGATAGAATTTGAGCATGATGTTCAAATACAAACCCGTGCCAACGATAAGCACCAGCATGACCGGGCCCCAGACAAAGTTATTCAGGGGGGTCAGGATACCTATCAGAAAATCACTCATGAGCATCACTCCAGGCTGAAGGTTGTCCCGCAGCGCCTACGTGAATCACCGCCGCAGGAAAAGGCGGGGGACACAGCAAACATTTCTGATTCACGTTCATCTTGTAGCGCGAATTTCAAAGACTTGTAAAGCAACAGCAAAAAGAAGCGTCTTCTTTCTGACCACTGTCTAATTTTTATACATATTTCAGGATCTTATCAGCAGGCAATGACGCCGCACCCAGCCTGAACCAGGCATGGAAGCCCTTGGTATCATTTTCACTCACTGCACTTTTCAGACAATGGGAATGTCCTTTGGCAAATGAGTCTGCATACAGCAATGAAAAAGATATGTATCTTTTTTAAAATTTTATAAAATTGTTCCTGCCTTCTGCAAAGCATGCCTAAACTGCAGAGGCTGTGCCTGTTTTTTTGCAGACACAGGAAGGAGAGATCTGCACATGCCATGCACACAACAGTCTTACATCCTCAGACCTTGCTGCTGTACAGACACAAATGTGTCAGGGTATGCTGTCTGTGAAATTTTACACATGCTGGCGACGCTGACACTGCAGAAAGAGAAAGGCGCGAGAGAGAAGAGGGCAGGAGCGTGGTCTTGCTGTGCAGGCTGTGCATGCAAACGCCCTCGTACGCCAGACCCGTGAGACGTGGCCTGTCCCCTGTCAGGTGCTGTACGGTGCTGCCATGATTTGTCGGGGCTCGCCGGGATTCTTCCTGACTCGTCATGACAAGCCGGGACAAGCCGGGACAAGTTCAAGTCTGCAGGCAGGGCGCTGACAAAGACCTGCCTGCGCCTGTGTCAGTTGCACTTTCTTAGCTCCTGTCAGCCTCCCCTCAGCTGTGCCCGAAAATGTGCCGGAAACGCTGCCTGCATGCGGGGGAAGGGCAGGGCATGGGAGCCAGGTCTGCGAGAGGTGACGTGTCGTACAAGGAGGAAAAGGAGTCAGTGAATTTTGTCTGTGATTTCAAACTGCAAAAGGTATATACTTTCCAGTTATACTTTATATTATATAAAGTATGACGTGAATATATAAACACGCAGATCAGGCAGAAAAGGGCGTACACCAGGAGCTGTTGGGAGCTGTTCTGCAGGCTGCAATCCGCATGGAGAAACTTATGGTTGTACGTGAATTTTCAGCCATGTGAGCGCCTGTGTTCATAACAGCCCAGGCTGTGGCAGTGTCGTTGCGCCACAGCCAAAGCTCACGATGGCCGCCTGACCTTTGCGCGTGCAGGCGCATATGCCTGTTCTCTTGCAGTGCCTGTGACAGGGGGCTGGTGTTACTGCCGGAAGGCACACGGCCTTCCCCTGCGTCTTTCCCGGGTGCCATTCTGGACACCATCCAGAACTGCACAGACCCGGGACCGCACTGGCGCTGCAGCACAGCTGACCCCTGCCTGTTGTCTGCGTCCTGCGGGACAAGAACCTGAGAACGTCCCGGCCACTGGCAAGGCATCAGGCCCGGCAAGACACCAGGCAAGACGCCTGGAAAACGCCCGATGCAAGGCCGGATACGGGGCCGATACGATGCCGGATACGGGGCCTGTACGACGAGCAGGGACAGGGCAGCGACAGGCAGAGAGTGAATTTTGCATCATATCCTGTCCGGGTCCTGTCCGGGGACTTTTGCAAGCTTTGGGCAAAGCAGGGCAAAGTGCGCACAAACACTGACAGATCGCTGGCTCACAGGCAGATTTTTCTAAGAATTTCAGTACACTGCTTGACAGGATACTTTTTAGCAGCTAGAAAAAATAAAGCGTTTTGACCAAGCGGACGCCTGCTTTTCCGGCTGAAAGAATCCGGGCAGTTGGCGCAGTTCTCAACTGTCTGCCGGCAAGTCAGATCTGCAGCTTGTTCAAAAAAGCATTTGCCGTACTGCCGGGCTTGCACAAGGCCCAGGCATGAGGCTGTCTTCACCTTCACCCCTAGAGCAACCCTAGAGCAAACCCTAGAGCAAGAGGAGGGGCACAGGCGTTTTCCCAAACGCCGGTCCAGTGGACTCTGGTGCCGATTTTTGATGAACAAGAGTGACTTGTATCTGCTGCTGTCCAAGGAATACGACATTTCGCTGACCCATTCCATCCGCATTGTCGATACCTTTTTCAATTCCATTGCCGAATCCCTTACCAGGGGCGACAGGGTTGAGATCCGCGGTCTGTGCTCCTGGCAGCCCAAGGAATACGAAGGCTATTCCGGGCGTAATCCTCATACGGGTGAAAAAATCGATGTTCCCAGCAAACGCCTTGCCAGCTTCAAACCCGGCAAGGAGCTGCTTGAACTGCTGAACTCCTGATGGTTCAGACCGGCCTGTTCAGCCTGGCCAGCCTGGCCAGCATGCTCAGGGCAGTCTGATCAGCGTGCACGGCCTGAGCTTCCCGATCTTCCTGCGCACACAGCCTCTCATATGCGCCTGACAAATGCGCCTGACAGATGCGCGTGACAGATACGCCTGACAGGGCGCTGCAGACATGGGGTGTGGGGCAGGCCGGACGCAACACCAACGGCGTACAAGGTGCCTGGCAAGCGCAGCCACGGCAAAAAATACCAGCAAATTTCGTGCCCCTGGTGACACAACAGGTGACACAACAGGTGGCACAACAAAAGCATTCTCCAGTGACGGGGCATACACAGGGCGACCTTGTATGCCCTTTTTTCGTGTGCTACTTTCTGCCTCTGGAAAAACACCCCGGGCGTGCGTTCCTGCCGCACAGCCTGGCAGGGCAGAAGGGACACGTCTTTGCAAGCCCCTGCCCCTGCCGGACGCGCAGCTGGCTCAGCCCTGTCAGCATGCCTGGACGGGCGAGCCTGCTTTGTTGTGCGCGCAGACCCGAACTGCCGGGCCTGCCTGGCTCGTCCGTACATCCTGTCCCCGTGTGCCCCTTCTTCAGGAGTCCATTTTCATGATTATCGAGTCCATGAAGCCTTCTTCCGACCAGCTGCAGAAGAAAAACGTCTATGTGGTGAAACTGGAAACCACGGGGCTCGGACCTGAGGACGAGATTCTGGAGCTCTGCGTCATTGATGCCCGCAATCCCTGGAAGCAGACTCCCTCCGGGGGCAGGGAAGTGGTGCCGCTCTTTCACTCGCGCTTTCGTCCGGAATACAAGACCGAGTGGCCTGCTGCCCAGAAAAAGCATGGCATCAGCCCCGAGATGGTGGCCAGGGCCCACTTCCTCTCGGACTATCAGAACCAGCTTGTGCCCCTCTTCATGCACTGCGACTGCCTGGTCTCCTTTAATGCGGAGTTCGACTTCTCGGTGCTGCGCAGGTACTTCATGTTCCGCACCCCGCTCATGACCATCGACATCATGCGCGACTGGACTGCCTACATGTCCCAAACGGACTCGCGCTCCCAGGCGTCAATGCAGCTGCCCTTCTTCACCCAGCATGACCTTTTCGCCCACTTCAACTGCCCTGAGGGCAAGGGCCTGCTCACGGACTGCGTGAGCCTGCGCCACTGCTTTTTGCAGCTCATCCCCACCGGCAGCCTGCACATCCGGCGTCCCCTGCTGGAGCGCCGCTTTGCCCGCTCCACGGCCATGCAGCTCAAGGCAGTGGCTGAGAACGTGATCAGCGAGCGCACAGCCATGCAGCTTGGTCCCACCCTGACCATGGAAGAGACCGAAAATGGCGAGCTGCAGGTGACCATTGGCATGCATGACCCTGAGCACGTGCTCCTGGATACAGACTTTCCCGGCATTGTCCTGACCCTGGACCCCACAGGCTCTGCCTCCGAGGTGCGTGCCCGGGTGGCCGCAGCCATACAGGAGCAGACAACCCTCACCCATGGCCTGCGCAAGTTCCTCACCGACATTGTCCTGGGGCTGCGTCCTGCCCCTGCAAGCGAAGACAGTCAGGACGCTGATGAGGAAACTGCCGCTGACGACGGGCCCAAAGACGCAGAGCTGGCCCCAAACGCTCCAGACGCAGAAGACACCGCTGGCACGCAGCGCAGGGAGACTGCCGCCAGGGGGCCTGAGACAGGGCAGGGCACAGGTCATGACAGCGGCCAGGGCACAGACAGTGAGCAGGGAAGAAGCCAGGATAGGAGCCAGAGCAGAAGCCAGGGAAAAAGCCAGGACCGGAGTCAGAGCGGGAGTCAGGGCAGTACTGCTGCCAGGCCCGGGAACGCTGCTCCAGCTCGCAGATAGCCTCCAGAGAGCACAAGACAGCTCACAGCCAGCACACAGCCAGCCCCGGTTTTCCGGCCGCCCCTGGCCAGGGCCCGGCTCCTGATTCGGCCCCGGAGCCTGCTTTTCGTCGCGTCACTGTGCCGGAACTTTCACTGGAACGTGCACCATGGCTTGCGGCAAGACTCATGTCAGGGCTCGCGTCTGAACTCGTGCCTTGCCCACAGGCCAGCGCGTACGACCTGCGGGACGGCCCCCTGAGAGGACACCGGGAGCACGCCCGAGAACGCCCCCGAGAACCCTCCTGACCGCCTTTCTCCCGGGCAGGGCTGCCCTGACCTGGGAGGGGAGCGTCCATGAGCCCCATGCCCTCAGCGGGGCGCTGAAGGCGCACAAAAACGCTGCCGTGCCAGAGGCCAGTGCTGAGGGCCCAGCTTGGGCAGGGCACTGCACACCCTGAAGACGTGCACAAGCTGACAAAAGCGGACCCGCCTGATGCAGGTCCGCCTGTCTGCTGCGCTGTCGTGTTCGCCGTATCGTGCGCTGTGCCGTCTTCGCCCTGTGCGAGGGGTCAGCGTCTTGTCAGCCTGCCTGAGTACAGGGCTTGCCGGGCAGGGCTTGCCTGACGCGCAGTGTCTCAGCTGCGCTGCCGTTTGCCTGCAAGGCCGTTCAAGATGTAGTCCAGGCCGTCGTCGTACACGCTCCTGGTCTCCATGGCTGTGCTGTCCAGCCCTTCGCGTTTGAGCCTGCGCGTTTCTGCCGCACGTGCCTTTGTCAGCTCCCCGTCACTGGTGACCAGGAGCTTTCTGATACGGGCAAGGCTGGTGCGCGGGTCACGGCGGGCACGTCCGAGAAGATCCGGAGAGCCTGCCACAGGACGCACATCCACAATCCATTCCGGACGCAGGATGGCGTAGTTGATGAGCCTGCCGCCATTGGGGAACTTGCGGCCGAAGAAGAGGTTGGCAGCATCACGCAGCACAAGGCCATGACAGCTGGCATGGCGCGGGTCTGCAAAGAAGTCCTTCACGGCACTGGCAGACTCCAGCAGGGCTGTGTAATAGGTGCGCATGGGCCGTGTTTCCGTTTCTTCTTCCAGGCTGATGTGGGCATTGAGCTGCTGTATGTCATTGTTCTGCAGAAGATAGTGCAGGTAGACAATGTTCTGCTCAAAGGGATTGGCTGTCTGCTTCCACTGCCTGAAAACGGCATGCACAGGGTAGACCACAGGCACAAAGAGCTTTTGTATGCTAAGCTCCCAGCCGCGCCGTATGGCAGCCTCGCGTATGGAGGCCAGGATGGGGCCTGCAGCCCTGGTGTCCTGAATGGCTGTGACATAGCCGGGGACCTGGAAGACGCCCTGGTCATTGCGCAGCGAGACAATGTGCCCCTGCAGGGTGTTCCAGGTATAGAAGTGCATGAAGTGCACTCTGCCTTCCGGACTGGTACCTGCGCCTTCGTCCCAGGGATTTTCCCCCACAGTGCCCACACCAATGCGGGAGGGAATCACGGCATCAGCATCGGCATCAGCATCATCGTCAGCATCGTCGTCAGCAGCTTCGTCCACCCCGAACTCACTGCCGGCCTCTGCTGCAGGCTGTGTGGCCTGAGCGGCCTCAGGGGCAGCAGCTGCCGCACCATCCGCAGGAGCCTCGGGAGCAGTCTGCAGCCGGCCTTCAACAGGGGCGACATCGTGAGCGACATCCTGTGCGATATCCTGGGCGACGTCCTGAGCGGCATCCTGAACGGCATCCGGGGCAGGCTGCTCTTCCTGCGCAGGGGCGCTGGCAGTTTTGCCGGCCCCGGCAGTCCTGGTGGATCTGGCAGCCTTTGCTGTTCTGCCAGTCTTTGCTGCCCTGGCTGGCGCCGCTTCCGGCGTGTCAGCAGCTTCGGTAGCATCGTCCGTGCTGGCAGCACTGCTGGCACTGCCTGCGGGGGCTGGCATGCCCTGGGCTGGGACCTGCCCGGCTGCCAGCTCATCTGTCAGCTCAGCTGCCTGAGCCACAGCCAGTGCAGCCTCTGCGCGGGCCTCCTGCAGAATACCGTCCAGAGCACCCTCTTCAGCAGCGTCACGGGCATGACGGCGCTTCCCGTCCTCTGCCCGGCCATTCTCAGCGTCGTCCGAAGCTGCGTCGCCCTGTCCAGGCGCACTGGCAGCATGCCTGCCCCAGTCTTCGGCCTGGCTGTCAGCCCTGCCTTCAGCCTGCGGCGCCTCATCTGCCAGAGCTTCCAGCCAGGCAGTGGGGTGCACCTCAGCGGGCTCCTCCTCAGCAGCCCCTGCGTCCAGAGCGGCTTCCAGAGAGGTCTTCAGAGAGGCTTTCAGCGCCCTTTCCCGGGCCCTTTCCCGAGGCCTTTTTGCGGCCTCTTCAGGGGCAGTGTCCGCCGCTGCAGCGGCCTCGGCAGCCTGTGCGGCCTCAGTCTTCCTGGTCCGGGCCTGTGTGTCAGTGTCGGCTGCAGTTTCGGCCACTGTTCCGGCTTCTGTCACTGCATCGCTCCCCGTCTCTTCCCCGATCAGGGCAGAGGGGGCAGACATGGCCTGCACCTGCTGGTCAGGCAGATTGGGCTGGTCGGGCAGGGGGGCAGGAGCAGCCTGCATGGCTGCCGCATGCGCGTCGTCCACGCCGCCGGCGGTCTCCCGTTCTGCGGGTTCTGCAGCCTGGGCACGTCTGGAGCCTGGGGAGGGGAAGAAATTCTTCCTTGCCAGCTGTGCCTGCTCTGCTGCCCTTTGGGCATCGCGGCCAGCCTGAGCGGGTCTGGGGAAGACCAGGCCTGCCAGGGCCCTGGGGGACTTGGTGGCAGGCTCCATGGCCACCAGGCGCTCAATGGCCTGCTTTTTGGCCTCGGCTCTGGCTGCACGGGCAGCCGCCTGCTCCTTTTTGCGGGCAGCTGCCTTTTCGGCACGGGAAGAGGCAGCCTTGTCCTCGCGCTTTGCGCCGGACTTGCGTTCCTTTTGTTCCCTGGCGTCCTTATGGTCTCTTGCTTCCTTCTGCTCTCTGGCTTCCTTACGGGACCTGGAGGTCTTGCCGGAATCTCTGGCGGCACTGGCTGCACTGGCTGCCTTGCGGGAGGCCTTGCCACTCGCGCCTGTGTCCTTAACTGCATCCTTGCCGGCATCCTTGCCGCCCTTCGCAGCCTTCGCGCTCTCCTTTGCCTTTTTGGCAGCCTTCTTTGCCCTTCTGGCCGGCAGCTTGAAGGTCACTTCGCGCCTGCCGAATTCCTTGTTGGGCTCTGGCGTGGCGTCCCTGTCATCAGGCAGCTCATCGCCGTCACGCAGGGTGCGGAAGGAGACAATCTGCTTGCTCAAATCAAACGGATCAACGCCCCCGAAGGGATCGTATCCTCCGGAAGAGTCCTCATAGTCCTCTTCGCCGTCCTCGCGCCTTGCCTTGCGCACCTTGATGGCAGGCGGCTGCTTCTCCCCCACAGGCAGGACAAAAGCTTCGTCTACGCCTTCGTCATTCACCTTGTACGGGCTCTTGCGAATCGCCATATCGTCTTTCCTCCGCGCGTTCAGCGTGGTTTTTTTCGTCTCTGCTGCGCTTTTCTGCGCTCAGGTCCGGGTGCCGGCCTGGCCATGAGGCCATATGAGGCCATGCGACCGTCTTCCCCGAAACCCTGGTGTGTGAGACCCTGCTGTTCGAGTGTCCTGAGAGATCGTGCTGAAGATCCAGCTGTGCGCTCTCGTCTGAAATCCTGCTCCAGGCTCCGTCCGGGCAATGTCCGGGCCGTGTCCCGGCAATGTCTAAGATACCTTGCTTTCTTCCTTCTTCCCGGAGGGCGGTTCCTGCCAGGTGACCTCCATGTCCTCGTCCACGCTGATCTCGCCTGCGCGGATCATGTCAATGAGGTCCCCGGGCTCAGCCTTTGCCGCATCAGGAACGCCCCAGGAGATGAAGCCGGAGCCGGCTGGCTTGCGCGTCTTGCGCGCAGCTCCCTTTTCCCGCGACTTGCGCGGGGTGAGGCTCCAGGTCTTCTGGGCAAAGACCTCGCCCAGATTTTCAAAGCCCCTGTTGGTGGCTTCGTCATTGAGCAGGTCCAGAAAATCCAGAAAGCCTTCCTTACCTCTGCGCTCGCTCATCATGCGCACAATCCAGGCCAGGCGCAGCACGTTGGCAGTGGGCTCGGTTCTGGCAGTCTTGTACTGGGCTGTGGTCTGCACACCAAGGCCCAGCAGGAGCACGCCGTTGATTCTGTTGGCAACAATGGAGGTCAGCACATCGTTCTTCCAGGCCTCCTCGCCCGCGAACACTGTCTGCTGCTCAGCCTGCTCCGTGTCAGTACTGAGCATGAACTGTTGTGTGCACCAGACCACCAGCCAGTCCAGCCAGCTGGCCAGACAGGGCATCTGCGGCAGCTGCTGGGGAATGCGCCAGCCCGCCACAGCGCGGGCGAGCAGGGGGATGGTGGGCGATTTGTAGACGGTCTTGACCAGGGCGCGCAGGTTGAAGAGCCACTGCCAGTCCGTAAAGCCCCACAGGGACATGGTCTGGCGCTCGTGCAGGGCTGTGGTGTCCTCATAGGAGATCTTGTCTTCCCTGCGGTCATAGACGCTGCGCGAGGGCGGCATGTTCCTGCGCATGAGCTCAGGGTCCTTCCAGGCATGGAACATGGGCCCCACACCAAGGAAGAGCCAGTCCAGGTTGTACCCCATGTCCACTGCCAGCCAGTGCAGGAACCAGAAGTCCATGCTGCCTGTGCTCATGCTGCGCACAAAGTGGGCCACGCACTCGCCAAGGGAGCGCCTGCGTATTCTGAAGGCAGGCAGCTCATTCTCGGGAACTGGTTTGGCAAGAGCACGTACTTCCTCGCGGACTTCAGGGCCGAAGACGCCGGCAAGCCAGGCATGTTCCTGCTGTTCCCTGGCCGTGGGAGTGTCACAGCGAAAGGTGTACTCCCTGCGGGTTCCGTAATTGCTCAGGTCCTGAATCAGGGTGAACATGCGTTCCTGCGTCTCGCGAAGGGTGGTGTCAAACTCCCCGAGGACGACATCGTCAGGCAGGGTCTCAAGGACGCCCTTGCGAATACCGGCATCCACACTCAGCCTCTGGGAGAGGCCTTCTGCCACCAGTGTGCGCGTCAAAATTCTACTCTGCATACTCTTCCGGGGTCTCTTTTTGTCTTCCTGTACTGTGGCCGACAGGCACTAAAGAGCAGTCAAATGCCTATTTTTTCTTTCCTTGTACCACAAGGTCTGCTGTACCCGGGCCCCGGGGGCCAGAGAAACACATCTGTAAGAAACACATCTTGAACGCAGGGCTAACGTAACGCGTCTGCGTCATGCGCCTGCTGACAGGCTGCCTGCAGCCGGCCCTGCAGGCAGGGAGAGCCAGAGAGAGCCAGGGGACGAGCGCAAGACAGACGGCGTGTCAGACAAACAGACGGCATGTGTCGTCTCAGCGTCCTGCGCCGGTGTTGTCCTGGTGCGGGACGCTCTGTCCCGACACCTGCTCCTTCTCCCCCTCCTTCCAGCATGCCGAGCATGCCACAGGCGTTATGCAAGGTTCCAAGACAGGTTTCTGACGGATTTCAGCAGTTGCCAGGTCTTTGCCTGCAAGAGTGCAGACACAAGGCCATTCCTCCAACACATGATGGAACCATGGCGCCAGACGTGCCCTGCCTGTGCCCCACCGGAAATGCACCGGAGAGCCGCACAGGATTCACAAGGACACTGCCCCGGCAGTGCCGGACACAGTCCCTGATGAACTGGTGCTGCACGGAACATGCTGTTGTCCAGTACTGTTGACCATGATTCCGGACAGCATGTCAGACCAGGCGGGCGGGTGCGAACACCGTACCAGCATGCCGGAAACGGACATGCTGCACCAGGTATGACCTTCTGCTGTCAGCAAGCTGCCACACAAACAGTGTACAGCTTACGTCCAGGAGACTGCAGGCATGGGCTGGTGACAAGACACTGCGCCCTGGCACTGCAAGTTTCACTGTAACGTGATGTATTTTCCTGGCGAAAGCCTGTCATGTCAAGAGGCGCACAGGCTGCAGGCTGAAATTTTTCCCGTTTTCCGGGAAAATTTGCCCGGAAGGTTGCCTGGAAGTTTCCTGCAGGGCCTGTCTTCAGCCGGACCTGCACAGAGACTGGTCTGCCGATTTTTTTTGGGGAAAGCCGGGCACCGCACTGCCCGCACTCCCTGTCAGGCAGCGCAAGTTTCTGCAGACATTGCTTTTTTGCATGCCTGGCCACACAGTCCTGCACCATCGGGCCGGGCTGCACATGGCTTTGCAGGCAGTGCCGAGCCAGGGGCAGGTGACAAGGGGTGACGCCTGCTCCAATGCGGAAACAGATGGGGAACAACAGGGCAGGGGAAACACACAAGTGTTTGCCGCTCAGCCAGGGGGATGCGCGTGAGAGCGGCCCCGGGACGAGGTTTTTTGCGTTTCCTGTCATCTTTTTGCCCTGCACTTTTTGGACTTTGCCTCTGGCATTCGCATTTTTTTTTGCAGGCCATGTTGTGCACCATGCTGCAGGCCATGGCGCATGTCCGGGCACAGGCCCTGGCGCAGGTCGGGGCCCACGTTTGTGTTTGGTCGCACGCCGGACTGTCCTCTTGTCTGCATGCTGAGGGCAGCAATGTCTGCGCCAGGGCCTCGGACGTTGTTCGCTCGAAACCCTTTGTTTGGCAGCGTGTGGCAGCGGGCGAGCTGTAGCCAGTGTTTGGCACGGTTCTTGCTTATCTTTTTCTGCCCGCGACACAACGTCATGCACAACGTCATGTGCTTCGTCACGGGCAGGGTCACGGACAGCCGGCAGCCTTGCCGACTGCCCGGTCCGGGACGTGCAGTCAGCCTGCACAGGAGAATTATTCTAACTAATGGAAAATACTCAACTTTTACAGTTCTTGTCCGCTCTTTTTGCCCTGTACGGCATCCTTTCTGCATGCTGTGCAGACAAAAAATTTTTCCGGTCTGCGGAACATGTCATGGTGCATGTTTCTTCTGGATCAATGATTCCGGGAGTTTGCAGCAGGAATACGAGATCAAAAAATTTTTTCTACCAAAATGTCAAAATCTGTAAGCAGGGATGGAACAGGAGCTTGCAGGTTTTTTGAAATTTCGTGTCGATTTGACACGGTGTTGTCCCCATTCCTATACATTCAGTATGAACAGATATCGACTTTTCTGTACTGCCCAGGCGGAGTTCGCGGGGTATGGGAAGAAGAGCGTAGTCCTTGTCCCGGCTCTTCTGTTCATATGTCTCGTCTTTGTCTCCTGGCTGCCCATCCTGAGCAGCCGGAGCGGGAACGCGATTCTGCCTGTTTTCGAGTCTGCCCCTGTCAGTGACTATGCTGTCTCTGACGACGGCGAAGACTCGGATGGCACTGTCAGTGGCCTGTTCCCCCAGCGGGAACATCTGTCATCCTTTTCAGCTGCCCTGGAGGCAATAAAGGCAGCAACAGCCCCTGCACTTGACCTGCCAGCGTGGGTCATTGCGGAATGGTACGGCGGCAAAGCCATGGACACCAGTGAGCTGCGCCGTACCCTGAAGTATGTCACCAGAACCCTGTATCCCGACGGCAGGTGGAGCACAAACGGTGTTCTCAACCTCCTGCTGGAAACCGCCGCAGTGGAAACAGCCATGGGTGAGATAGTTCGCCAGAAGAACGGCCCGGCGCTCTCGGTCTGGCAGATTCTCGGTTTTAACTTCGAGTATATTCGCGAGTACTTTGGCAAGAGAGACCCCGAACTTCTGGAAAGGGCAATGTCATTTTACAATCACCAGCAGAGTGAGGACTGGAATCGTATTCACAATATCCCCTGGACTGCAGCCATGAGCCTTTTGTTTTACGAAAAGGCCACCCAGGGACGATTTATGTCACGGCTTGATTCTCTGGACTCCAGAGGCAGGCTCTGGAAGCAGATCTACAACACGCGGCTCGGCAAGGGTACTGTCAAACGGTACAAGCAGCGTGCTCTGGAGTATGTCCATCGCTGAACCAGGCTGGAAACCGGCCTGAAGACATGATCGCACCTGAGAGCATCAGATCCTGCATCTGATCCCGCAAGACCCGGGCCAAACATCAGGCAGAACATCAGGCCGGACAGACGCCATTCCGTCCTTCTTCGTGCGCACGACCATCTGCGCATGCTTTCAGGCGCACCCCAGGGTGCGCCTTTTGCCATTCTCCCATATTCCCTGCCTGCAGCGGGCCGTGCCTGCCAGGCAGACGGGCCCGGGATATGGGGCAGGGCGAGCGGAGCTTCCCCAGGAGTCAGGACGTCACGGCGTCCCGGGCAGCTCTTCTGTACCGCTCCTGTGTCAAAAGTAAGCAGCGGCCTGGTTTTGCCGTCTTTTTTCTGCACAACGAAAAAAAAGTCCTTGCTTTTTTCACGGCAAGTACGTATCTTCCAACCACTCCATCTTGGGGGCGCACTGGTTTCGACGGGGACGTGGAAGCCGGAGTAGCAGGTCGAGGCGCCGCTGGCCTCGTAAAAAGCGGCAAAAAAAGTAATTGCCAACGAAGACAACTACGCTTACGCTTGCGCTGCCTAGTGCAGTTCAGGCATAATGGCTGATATTTCAGCCAGGTCGGCATGGGTGACGCCCGATACCCTGTGACGGCCACGATTTATCGGGCTGGCAGGAGCATACGCCAACCGGTGCTTCAGCGAGGATTCGACGGCTGGCTGGTCCTTCCGGCGCCTGAGCGCCGGCAACCGGAAGGGCGAGATTGTAAAGACGTTCTAAACCTGTAGAAGCTTTGCGTGGAACCTTCTCGGACGGGAGTTCGACTCTCCCCGCCTCCACCAACAGGAACACAGCAGGGGTGCCCCGGGCTGAAACTCAGCCCCAGCCCCCTTGACAATAGCATAGATTTCGCTCTCTGACGGTGCTGTGCCGGCCTGTGCCATGGCAGCACCGCGGTCTTGAGCAGTAATGGTCCCTGACAGATGCATTGGTTGTAATTCTGAAAAGGCTTTTTCTGCAATGTCAGGGAGTTCGGGCCTTGTGAATGTTCACAGGGCCCATTTTTTTTACCCCCAGCCTTTTGCCATGGCCATTTGTCATGGCCCTGCACAGGCCCTGCACTGGCAGCCACACCCCCAACCCCCCTGCCTGAAGGCCTGGAAGAATGTGCCAGGGGGCCTTACTCCGCGCAGACCCGCGCAGAGCCAGCAGCTCCGCGCAATGCCTTGATCCGTCGCGTACGAGAGCAGACGGCAGGCGTGCTGCGTCTCGTCTGTGGCGAGCCGCACGCGTCCTGTCTGCAGTATATGGGCCGCGCGCCATGCGCAAGGCTGCCCGGGGCGGCCAGCGCGGGCAGGTGACGGCCCTATCCCGACCAGAGACCGGACAGGCACCGGGCAGAACGCAGCTGCCGAACATTGCGCTTCGGGCCGGGCTTCGGGTTGCGCGTCGGGCTGGAGCAGGGGCGTCACGCCGCTGACAGTGCCGGCACAACTGGTATCCCGGGCGATCCTGTAAGGAGGCTTTGACAGCGTGCAGGCCGTCTTCACCAGTCTCCGAAACGTTACCTGCCTCACAGCCGCTTTCCTCCCAAGTGCTTGTCAGAGCAGACAAACATCCGTAGATCTGCGCAAAGAGTTTTGCGCTGACCTCCGGCTGGTCTTTGCCGGTCATTGCCGGTCTTTACAGACCGTTGCAGCGCTCTGCAGAGCTTTGCTGATGTTCGCCGGCCACAGGCAAACCATCAGCAGCCGGTCTTCAGCCTTTCCCAGATCACACACTCGCCCTGTCCACGCAGATCACATCGTGTCCGGAAGGTGTCTTCTTCCGCCGTACGCGTTACGCCTGCTCAATGAACGCTGCTCCATGAACGCTGCTCCATGAACATGGTTCTTTCTGCCACTGTCCGGCAGTGTGCTCTTTCTGCGCCCTGCAAAAGGCCTTTGCCAGGCTGCACGGCAGCTGTTCTTCCTGCATGCGGGCATTCTTCCCCAGGGACAACCTCCTCCAGTCTTGCAGTGGGGAAGGGACTGCTGTCTGCGCCGCTGCACCTGGCGCGTCACTGTCTCCATGGGGGCATGAGTAAGGTCGCACCCAAAACAGCACCCTGTTGTTTCGGGCCTTCACAAGCCTTCGGGCTGACCCCTTATCTCATCAACCTCATGGAGACTTTTCATGAATGCACACCCCTGCAGCAGAACCTGGGACAAAGGTCCCCTGCTGGCTTTCCTGCAGTCAGCAGCACCCCCGTCAGCACCTTCGTCAGCAGTACCTGAAGACGAGCTGTACACAGGCATGTTCGCAGCTCTGCCCCGCAGCGTGGCCGGCGGCATGTCTGGCAGCGTATCCGGCAGTATGCCCGGCAGTATGTCTTCCTGGTCAGCCAGACAACGCAGGCGCAGCACAGCTGCATCCCGCAGGTCCCTGACAGAGCTGGTCAGTATCATCCTTGCCAGTGCAGTCAGGGCAGCCAGTACTACCGGAGCCGCAGCTGTCAGGGCAGGGAAACTGTCTGCCCTGTCAGGTCTCCTTGTGGCCTGCGCCAGGGCCACAAGGAGGTCAGGGACACAAGCAGATGTCAGGCCAGAGACCAGAGCTGAGGCCAGAGCAGGGAAGGAAACAGCGCGTCCTTGCCGGCAGCCGGAAAAAAACGCACTGCGGACACATTGTGCTGTCTGTGCAGAGCGCGCAGCGCCTGCAAGCCCCTGGCAAGCGGCAGACGCTCAGGACGCAGGCCAGGCAGCAAGGCCTTATGCCATGCAGCCCCATGCAGAACAGACTCATGCAGGTGCGCCTTATACCGCAGGGACACATGCTGCACAGGCACCAGCAGACACAGCTGCCATCCCCTTCTGTCCCCGGGAATGGCAGGCAACATACCGCCGCAGCAAGACTGCAGCCAGAGCACGGCCCTTCCGGACAGTGCGTCTGACCCCTGTCAGGGGCCAGAGCCTGGCAGACACACAGGGGCAGACAGGGACACAGACAGTGTCGCAGACCGGCTCGCCGGACTTGTCAGGGAACGTGCAACAGGCGCAGGACAGACAGCAGACACAGTGCAGGGCGGAGGGCCGGACATCCTCGCAGCCCGAATCCCTGAGCACACCAGCAGGCGCGGCCGAACCCCTTGCCGCACCTGCGACTGCGTCTTCTGCCAGTGCGCCCAGACCCGGTGAGGCCAGGTCCGGTGAGCCCGGGCCAGCACAGGCAGAGCCTGCGTTGACAGTGCAGGATGAGCCGGTTGGCCGGACTGCACCCACCACATCCGATGCGCCCAGTGCGTCCAGTGTTTCCAGGGCGTCCAGGCCGTCCAGAGCTTCCAAAGCTCCTCGGTCAGCCCGAACTGGCCGGCACACAGCGGACAGCCAGGCCAGGAGTGCGGCAGACAAAGGCTCAGCAGACAGAAGCACGGCAGACAAAGACGCGGCAGGCAAAGACACGTCTGACAGCGACGTGAGCAGATGCGCATCCTGGGCAGACTATGCGGCAAAGGCCTACGGGCTTGTACGCAGTGACAGTCCGCACAGGAACGACAGCGGGCAGGGTCAGACAGAGCATGCAGGCATGGCGTCTGCCCCGGCCAGCCCCCACGTCTCTGCCAGTGCTGGCGGCTCTGACGAAGCAGCGACAGACACGGCTGCCAGGCCCGGCAGAACCCTGTCCCGGAAAAAGCGGACAGGAAAGGGCAGTGGAAGCAAAGCCACCCTTCGTGCTGTCCGCTGCAAAAGCGTCCCTGCCACTCCCGCCTCAGCCCGGTCTGACAGTGCTCAGGACGGTGCCGGGGACAGTGCCTGCCGGGCAGCTGTGACACGCTCCTCTTCGTCACCGTCCCTCTGGCCTGCCGAAACAGCTGGTCTGGCTGGTACAGTGACTGTCTGCATCCCAGTCACTGACAGCCCTGCTGCTGAGGCCAGCGCCGGTCTGCGCTCGTCCGGCACTGCCGACGCCAGTGCAGGCGACGGTGCACATGACGATATACGCGACGATGCGCACGAGCATGCAGACGACAGTGCAGGCAGCCATGCAGACGACAATGCAGCCGACCATACAGACGGCGATGCTTCGGAGAGTTCAGCCAATGGGACTGGTACAGTCTCCGGCGCACCTTCCGGGGCGTCTTCTGGTACATCTTCTGACGTCTTTTCCACTGGTTCTGCCGGATCTGCCCGGCTGGACAAGTCCTCAGTTCTCTGGCAGGATACGGAAACTGTGAATGCTGTGAACGCAGAACACGTTGAAAGTACTGAGAATTTTGTTGGAAAGGACGCCATACAGGATGTCAAAACGGATGTCGGAAACGACGCTGAGGAGGATACTGATGAGGACGCAGGTACAGAAGCGGACAGCGGCGAGGACGCTGAGAAGGACGCTGGGGACAACGCAAACACGCTGCCACACAGCCCTGTAACCAGCCTGGAAGCTTGCATGGATAATTCTCCGCATGCCCGCCTGGCAGACCCGGCATTTCAGTACGGGGTGCCCTGGGACGCAGGCTGCACAGATGGTGCGTCTTCCTCATGCTGTGACACAGGCAGTGACGCAGCAGAAGACAGCCCGGAGTCTGTGGACAGCACTGAGCAACTCCCGAGCGGCAGCTGCTCTGCTGGCGTCTCTGCTGACGTCTCAGATGACGCCGCTGCTGATTGCCGGGCTTGCTCTGCCGCTGCTTCCGGCAGTGCTTCCGGCGCTTCTTCCGGCGTTCCTTCCGGTGCTTCTTCCCTCGTTCTCAGGCATGACCAGTCAGAGACATCGTCTGCATCCCGGGTCGCATCTTCTGCATCCACGGTGCTCAGGCCGGCAGAGAAGCATGCTGAGGCCAGCCCGGCGGCCAGCTCAGAGGGCAATCCAGGGGACAATCCAGAGGACAATCCACAGGGAAGTCCGGAAGACAGCTTAGCGGACAGTCTTTCTGACTGCCCGCCAGACGGGACAGCTTCCGTGTCGCTGACAGAGTCGCCTGCACAGGACTTGTGCCAGGCAGCCCCTGTGTCCGCAGCCTTGCCTGCTGCTGTTGCAGCAGAGGCAGCCTTCGAGCCTGCTCCGGGGCAGACAGACACTGCCACAGCCTTGCCAGCGGCTGCAGCCGGTGCACAGCCCGGCCAGGCTGCTGATGCCACGCCTTCGGCAGCAGGCAATCAGGCAGGCAGCCAGGACAAGGGGCAAAGGAACACGAGTGCGGACAAGGAGGCTGACAAGGAGGCTGACAAAGGGGCAGACAAGGAAACGGGCGAGCCAAAGCGCAAGGGCAGACGGCATACAAGACAGCCCAGGCATCCGCTCAGCTATCCGTTCCGCTCTGCACCGAAGCGCAAGCATCCGCCGTTTCCCTTCAACATGCGCAAGTCTGTGGGAGAGCATGGGGAATCCGAAGCTGCAGACAGCCCGAAGACGCAAAAGACGTCCGCATCTTCCAAAATGTCCAAACAGTCCAGGCAGTCCAAACAGGCCAAGCCGCCCAAGCCACCCAAGCCGCAAAAGCCGCCAAGGATTCGGAGGCGCTACGACACCTTCGAGCTGGAGGATACAGAAGTCATCCGGGCTGCCAGAAGGAATAAGCGCAGTCTGCTCTACTTCGTGGAGCAGGTGTACATGCCCCATGCCAGACTGAGTAAACGCAGCTGGCGTACGGACTTCAGGTCAATAGGGCAGCACATCCTGCCTTCCTTCGCCTGCATGGAGTTCGAGAGGATCTCCACCGGCGATGTGGAGCGCTGGATGGACCAGCTCACACTGCAGTATGCCCCGGCCACCTGCAACCGCCTGCTGTCTGTGCTCAAGGCCCTGTGTAATCTGGCTGTGCGCCGCGGCCTGATCACCAAGGTCAATGATCCCTGCATCAACGTGCGCTACCTGCGCAATGTGAGATTCAAGGAGCGATTTCTGAGTGCATCAGAGGCGGGCAGGCTCATGAACGCCCTCTGCAGGGACAACAGCAAAGAGGCTCTGGCCTTGCGTCTGCTTATGCTCACCGGGGCACGCAAGAGCGAGATCCTTGGAGCCCGCTGGGAGAATGTTCACCTGGAGAGGCACACGCTCTGCGTGCCGCTCTCCAAGTCCGGCAAGACGCGCTTCATCTACCTCTCAGACGCTGCTGTGGAGCTCTTCAGGGAGCTTCGGGAGCGCAACACCGAGGCAAGTCCCTGGGTCTTTCCCTCAAAGTGCGTCAAGAAGCCTGTGCAGGATATCTACCCCTACTGGAAAAAGCTGCGCACTGACTTGAAGATGCCGGAACTGCGCATCCATGACTTGCGACACACCTTTGCGAGCTTTCTGGTCAATTCCGGCCACACCCTCTATGAGGTCCAGAAACTGCTCGGCCACTCGGACCCGCGTATCACCATGCGCTATGCCCACCTCGACAGTAGTGAACTTATCAGTGCTGCAGAGGATGTTTCCAGGCTGATACATGCCTCTGCCGAGGCAGAGGCAGAGGGCAGTCCCTCCAGTGCGCAGAAGGGAAAGCTGGAAACGTCGAAGGAACCCCGGGAGGCGAAGAAGCCCAGGAAGTCCAGAAAGCCCGGGAGGCCCGGGAAATCGCAGGAACCGCAGGAACCAGAGGCACCGCAGGAACCGAAGGAACCGGCATAGTCTCTCGTATGCTGCTGATATGCAGATATCCTGATATCCTCATACCCCTGGTGTCCCGGCATCAGGCGCATCATCACGAATACCCCTTTCTCAGGCGTACTCCAGCCTGACCATGTGCAGCCGCGCACCCGGCTGCATTTTTCTTGTCGCCGTACCTTGGTCACCTGCAGAACGTGCCGGATGTGCCAGATGATGTGCCGTATGCTGTGCCGTATGTAGTATCGGATGGACGACACAGGACACTGATTTGCAGGCAGGGAAGGGCTGCTTCACAACAAGGGGACAAGAAAAGGCTCCCCCAGAGGAGAGTCTGTCCCGGGCCCGAGCCACAGTGTGTTCAGCCCTGGCAGCAGGACTGGCGCAGAGCCAGCAGAAGCTGCTCCCAGGAATCCCCTGGCTTCGACAGCACAGCATCGAGGACATGGGAGACGTCTGCGGACGCCTGGTGTTCGGCGTGTCCGCTGCGTTGCAGCAATGGGAAGCAATCTGCCTCTGTCCGCTGCAGCGCCGTTCCGCCGGCAATTGTCTCAAGCTGGCTGTCAGTGATGCTGATGCAGGTATCTGGCATGGTGTGTTCCTCTGGCCCCTGGAAGCTGCCAGACCTGGCCTGCCTGGCAGAGAAGGCGTCTTGTTGCGTGCACGGGCATTGCCCTTCTGCTGGAGAGACGCTGCTGGCGCAAAAATGGGTACAGCCTTGTCAGAAAAACTGCGTGGCACGCACAGGGGCCCGTGATGTTCTGAGGCCGGGGCAGCAGATGCAGGCAAGGGAATGGCAGGAGGCAGAGACAGGAAAAGCCCTGCCGAAGCAGGGCCTGTGTGCTCTCCTGAAGCATCAGCATCTGCTGAGAGAGAAAGAGAGAAGCGAGACCTAGAGGGGAATGAACTTGCCGTGGGGCAGTCCTGCGGTGATGGCCTTGAGCCAGTCAGGCATGCGCACAGGGCGGCCGTCAGGGCTTGTGGAAGCATGCTGCGTCATGCCTGTCACCAGGATCTTCTCGCGGGTCTCGTCGGTAATTTCATAGAGGAAGGTCAGTGAAGCTCTGCCCCATTCAGAGATGGCCACGCGACAGTGCACCACATCATCAAAGCGGGCAGGGGAGCGGTAGCGGCACTGCACCTCGCGCACAGGCAGGTAGATGCCCCTGGCCTCCACCTCGCGGTAGCTGAAGCCGGACTCGCGAATGTAGGCATCACGGGCCCTCTCGAAGATCTGCAGATATTCTGCATAGTAGACAATGCCCATGGCATCTGTTTCGCCATAGGCAATACGATGGCCTATCCAGATATGGGGAGTGGGAAAGCTGTCTGAAGCTGACATAGTACGTATCCTTACTGAAAGGAGCCTGATGAGGGGTGCATGAGGCAGGGTGCTCTGGAGCAGGGTGCTCGGTCTGTCCGGGACGAACGGGCCTCTGCGAAGGATTCCTCATCCTTCTGAAGAGGTTCTTTCGTCCCTGCCCTGCCTGTGTTCCTTGTTCTGGTGAACAGAGCTATTCATGAAAAACCGGGCAGAACAGAGTGCATACCAGCGGGTGTATTCCCAGCAGGTCGTATGCATGAGATCATAGAGATCTGATGTTGTTCTGTACAGGTCCTGTATTGCTTCGGAGCTGGTTTCAGGGCTGTTTGCTGCGTGTTCTGTCAGGCCCTGCAGTTTCTGCAAAACAGCTGCCTTGAGCTGGTCAATGGCCTTCAGGCACACAGTGATGCCCTCCAGCTCACGACACAGTGTCTGCGTCTCGGGAAGTGCGCCTGCCTCGCCTGCGCCTGCAGCTGCGGCATCAGCCTGACTGACCTCGTCCTGGTGCGAGCCCAGAAGGTCGTAGCCAAGGGCGCCCAGCAGGAAGATATAGTTGTGGGTCCGCAGCTCAAGCTCGTGGAGCTGTTCTGCAGTACGCCGCTCTGGGTCAGCCAGGTCCTGATGCATGATATGGCTGACTGCAGTCAGAAAGGCTCCCAGGGGGAGATAGTCCTCACGACAGGCCATGGTTTCAGGCGGCAGATGGGTGAGTAAATGCTCATATTCAGGCCTTGTGAGGCCGAAACAGGCACACAAATCGTCCCTGCTGGCCAGAAGTGAGCCCTGCTCGTGAACCAGATCAACCTTGGTAAGTCCGATGCTCAGCTGCATGCATACTCCCTGTGTGCCTGCACATGCAGCGCCAGGGCGCAGGAGCAGACTTGAAAAACAGACCAAAAAGAAAGCCCTGCCGAAGACCTGGAAACCCTGGAATGGCCCCGGGAGCTCTGGCAGGAAGTCAGCATGAGATACCTGTGAAGTCCGCGTATTGTCAAATGCCGTACCCGGAACAGCACAGCCTGCGGGCAGCAGATCAGGGCAGGGCGGGGACAAGGGGCACGGTGTCGCAGCGCCACTCGTCACCATTGCAGGCACACTCCCCATACCATGCAGTCAGTCAGTCTCATACAGCCTGTTTCTGATGTCAGCCACTGGCTGCGACAGAAGAGGGCTGCCAGGCGGGCAGGCCGTTCAGGCAACGTTGCCTGTGGACGGCTGTGTGCATGGCTGAGTGGATGGCTGCAGGAGGGCAGGGAAGAGATTGGTGCAAAGAACTCCTGCTTTTGAGGAAAGAGGCCTGTTAGAGAAAAAGCTTGTACCAAAGTATGCTGTTTGCACCAGAATTTTGATGCAAATTTGACGAAATGCACCTATTACAAACAGAAACTTTCCTCAAAACGGCAAAACACATTCACTATTTTCCAGCACGAGTAACATCAAGTTTCCCTCGAAGTTTCTGCCTGTCCCCTGTCACGCTGTATCCCGGCAGACTCCCGGAAGAGCAGTACAGAAAGAGAGTGTCTTTCATGTAGTTGAACTGGTGCACGCTTCCTGCATTCGAGCTTTCAGTGCACCAATAATGCAGGATGCTTTCAGTGACGTTTCAGAGAACACTGTACGCACTGCCTTCTGCAGAATGTGCACACGTCCTTGAACTTTTCCTTCCTGGTGCAGGAAACGGTGCATTTGCACTAAAATTTCAAATAAACTTCAGATTTCTGGACACCAAAAAGACTATCGCTGTCACTTGTGTGCGCCAAAGCCTCAATCTCTCCTCGTATCTCTTTTGGTGCACTGAAATTTGTGCGGCAAAATGAGAGAATAATCCTGGAAATCTGGATATACGTAAACAGGATATCCGTATATCATGATGCAATTCCTGCACAAGGCAAGGGTCTGCAACAGTGCCGTGTGCAGATAACGGGCAGAGTTTCTCCGTGCTGTCCTGATTGTGCAGCAAAAGAATTGGTGCACTGTCAGGGGGCAAGCCTGTTTCAGACGCATCTGTTTGCCTTCCCAGGCGTCTGCGCAGAGCTTGTGCAATGTCGCGTCAGGACGTCATTGAGGGGCATTGCGTACGGAGTGCGCTCACGCCCGAGACTGTCCTGCCCTGTGTTCTTCCAGGGCTGAGCAGCCAGGACTTGTTTGCGGGGCCTGCAGTGCACCTTCAGCACCTTGCACCCTGGTTGTCCCCTGGTTGTAGTGCCTGCGCAAAAATGCACCAGCATCCTGGCAACGCCGGCAACGCTGTAGCCAGATTGCCGGTCGCAGGCAGCAGCAGGTTGCACACAAGCGTCTGCAGCATCTTCCGCGAGGCTGTCAGCAGTCTCTTTCTCCCTGACTGTACTGAGGAAACACTTCTTCCAGCCTGCAGTCTTTCTTCAACTTCTGCTATCCGGCTTCTGCCCGCCTTCGGACCGGCAGGGTCTGTGCAGACTGCCAGGCATCCCTGGCACTGTCCATTGACACTGTCCTGTGGCGCTGTCCTGGGGCACTGCGTCTGCACGCTCACGACTGCCGATACCTGCGCAAAAGACCTGCCTGCAGCCACCCTTTGCCTGGGGCGCATGGCGTCACCTGTGCGAGAGGCTGTGCGCTGTCAGACAGGCTTGTGCGTCGCAGGCCCTGCCACAAGGGCTGGAGAGCTGCCAGGCCCTGTTCACAATGAGGCTCTCAAACAATCTGCAACGAACAGCAGATGCGCAGACTGGCGCAGAGTTTAGTGCATTCATATATGTGCGCTAAAAACATGGTGTATTTCGTCAAAATTTTTGATGAAGCAGTCGTGTGCACTCTTTTTTTTGGTGCATGTATTCTTCTGCTGTGACTGCAAAACATGTGTGCACCATTTTTCAGCTCTTTGTCTGCGCACCCTCTGCGCGGCTTCTGCGCACCTGCAGGGCAGCTGCCGGCAGCTCCTGAGCATCTGCTGCGCGTTGTTGTCAGCCTGTCAGTCTGTCTGCCCATGTTCAGGCTGGGGAGGCCCTGGCTTCGGACACATCACGGACACATCAGTGTCAGAGCGCGCTGTCTGACACTGGGCGAGAGAAAGGGGCGGATACCGCAAAGTACCCGCCCCTTGAGGTGTTTTGTCAGCGTCTGTTCTCAGTGCCTGGGGTGCCAGGCTCACTGCCCGAACAGCTGCCGGAGATGTTGCTAGGGAAGCTTGTTGTATTCTGCGTCGGTCACAGGCTCGAGCCACTCATTGCTGGTGTTCTCACCGGGCACTGCGATGGCGATATGCACAAACCAGCTGTCAGCTGCGGCACCGTGCCAGTGCTTCACACCGGCAGGGATGTAGACAGTGTCACCGGTCTTGAGTTCTCTGGCTTCCTTGCCCCATTCCTGGTACCAGCCTCTGCCTGCAGTCACGAGCAGGATCTGGCCGCCGTTCTTTGTGGCATGGTGAATGTGCCAGTTGTTGCGACACTTAGGTTCAAAGGTCACATTGGAGATGTGCATGCCTTCGCTGACCAGGGGCTGCAGATAGCTGGTGCCGATGAAGTACTGAGCGTAACCGGTGTTTTCCTTGCCCTTGGGGAAGGGTCCGAGATTCTCTGTGCTCATTTTGGTGTCTCCTGCTGTCTCTGCCTTGCCTGCCATACTGGTGGCATGACTGAAAACAAGAGCGCAGAAGAGGGAAGCGGCGAGAAGACGTTTGGTCCAGGTGAGCGCTGAATGTTTCATGAGACGGCTCCTTACGAGTAGGGTGTTGTACGCAGAGTGTACTATGTACAGGTATTGTTTGTCTGCCGGATGCCGCCCCTGGCTGAAAGGTGCCTGAAGGGACCGGTCAGCCGGGCAGCATCTGACGATTTCTTGAATGCGTATGATTTTTTCTAGCGCTGCACAGGACAGCCTGCCAGAGACGAAAGCTTCTATTTCTTGCCTGATCCTCTCACAGGTGAGAAGGCAGACAGTTTTTGCAAGACTTTGATACATTTGGCTAAGGCACTGGAATACTTTCTCTTTTTGAAAATCCGCCTGTGCAGGCTCTGGATTTTGCCCGGAGGTGAGAGTACAAAAATGTCACACAGGTCATCATCCCCGGTTCTGTGCCGCACAGAATCTGATCAGAATCTGACCAGATTCTGCCACAGGCCTCCGGGGACAGAGACATCTGTTTTTGTGCTGTGCTTTGTGCTGTTTTCCGAAAACAGGAAACTCTGCCATCAGCCTGTCAGCCTTGTCACTATCAGGGAGGAAGAGCCATATGCTGTCTCATGAAGAAGCTTACCTGCGGGAACGGGAAAATGCCGGGCTTGTGGCCATGCTTGACGAATTGCGCGAGCTTGTGGACAGACAGAGCGCCGGCACCACGGGTGTGGTGGAAAGTCCCGTCCCCGGTTTTCATACTGTACGTCTGGAAAAGTCCTGCGGTACCGAGCACTGCCTGGAGCGCCCCCTGTTTTCCATTATTCTGCAGGGGTCCAAGCACATGACCTGCGGCCTTAAGGAAAACGCCAGGGACTTTTCCCTCAGAGCCGGCAACAGCCTTCTGGTCTCCATTGATGTGCCCGCATCCTCTGCCATCCTGGCAAGCAGGGAAACGCCCTTTCTTGCAGCCTTCATCCACCTGGACAAGAAGACATTGCTGGACCTTTCCCTGCGCATGAGCGAGACCCAGAGCGGACTTCCAGCAGCAAGGCAGGACTTTGAGAAGGGCGACTTTGACGGGGCAGCGGTGGACATGGTGGACGAGGATCTGCTCTCCTGCATGCTGCGCCTTGCCAGACTGTGGAACAAGCCCGAACAGATTGCCGTGCGCGCACCCATCATAGCAGCAGAGCTGCACTACGTGCTCCTGTGCGGGCGTTACGGCCACCTTCTCCAGTCCCTCTATCGCAGGGACAGCCAGAACAGCGCTGCAGTCCAGGCCATAGCCCTGCTCAAGCAGGACCTTGCCAATCCTCTGCGCGTCAACGAGCTTGCCCGCAAGGTGAACATGTCTGTCTCCAGCCTGCACCGCCACTTCAAGCAGCTCACAGGCTACAGCCCCCTGCAGTACCGCAAGCAGCTGCGCCTGCTCGAAGCCCGCAGGCTCATGTTCACAGAGAACGAGCAGGCTGCCAGCGCTGCCATGAGCGTGGGCTATGAAAGCGTCACCCAGTTCAACAGGGACTACAAGCGCATGTTCGGCGAACCTCCGCACAAGAACATTCGCAGACTGCAGGCAGTCTGAGCCATTTCAGGGCTGTCTTGCTGCCTGCACACCCCTCTCCATCTCCTCTCCATCTCCTTTTTTCCCGGCATGTTTGACAACGCCCCTTCCTGATTTCTCCCGGAAGATGTACAGATGTTCAGCGGTCAGAGTGTTCACTCTGGCCGCTGCCTGTTTGTGTTCCCTTGTGCAAGGCCTCTGCCGTACAGGGCTTTGTCAGGGAACATGCTCTGCACCTGGTCTGCATACGCCCAGGGTCAGAGGCCTAAGGAACCAGTGTTGCAGGTGATGTTGGCTGCACAGGAGAGGTCTTCCACACTCATTTTCTGCAAAGTACAGGACATTTTCCTTGACATTGCATGGCTTCAGTCAGATATGGTGCGGGTACCTGTCTTCCTTTGCTTTCATCCGTTCACCGTACTGGAGAAACCCATGCTTCTTCTGGAAGAACCCTATATTTCCCGCGAACTTGCCGAATTTGCCGCCAGCCGCGGCGAGGCTGTCCTGGACACGCCCTCAGCCCGTGAGGCTGCTGCAAAGTACCAGGTCTCCCTCACCCTGCTTGCTGACGAGGAGTTTGCAGCCAGATGCCGTGCTGGCGAGCGTCTCTACACCAATTCTGAGAATGCCCTGGACTGGCTCTACACAAAATCCGGCAATGACGAGCTCATTGCCCAGGTGGAGAAACTCAAGAACAAGGCCGAGATGCGCAGGCAGCTTGCTCCGCTCTATCCGGACTATGTCTTCCGGGAGCTTGGCATGGACGAGCTTCTGGCCCTGGACGTGCAGGACCTGCCCATGCCCTGCGTGCTGAAGCCCAGTGTAGGCTTCTGCAGCCTTGGTGTGTACACCGTCGGGAACGCTGAACAGTGGGAGCATGCCAGAAAGGATATCAGGGAGCATATCGCGGAGTGGTGCACACAGTATCCAGCCTCTGTGCTCGGCAATCAGAGCTGGGTGATTGAGAGCCTCATTCAGGGCACTGAGTACGCAGTGGATGTCTACTTTGACGAGCAGGGAGAGCCTGTCATCTGCAATATCCTGCAGCATGACTTTGCTTCAGCCGAGGATGTGAGTGACAGACTCTACTACACAGGTGCTGACATCATCCGCAGCATGCTGACACCTCTGGAAGAATGGTTTCGCACTGCCAATACCTTCCTGAAACTGCACAACTTCCCTGCCCATGTGGAGCTGCGCCGCGAGGACAGCGGCCGCATTGTGCCCATTGAGTTCAATCCCCTGCGCTTTGCCGGCCTCTCCTGCACGGACTTGAGCATTTTTGCCTGGGGCTTTGCCACCTACGGCTGCTTCCTGGACAATACCCGTCCTGACTGGGAACGCATTCTTGAGGGCCGCGACGACAGGGTCTACACCCTGATGGTGCTCAACAAGCCCGAGAACTGCCCGGAAGTGACAAGCTTTGACTACGAGGCCATGTGCAGGCTCTTCCGCAAGGTCATCTGCCTGCGCGACGGCTTCTATGACAAATATTCACACTTCGGCATTCTCTTCACCGAGACCCTGCGCAGCGACTGGGCGGAGCTGGAGAGCTTTGCCCGCAATGATCTCACAGACTTCATCAACTGTGCGCGGCATTCGTGATGCCCATTAGCTGTCAGTCACTGCCCGGGCCGGTGGCCTTCTGCCTGACAGCTCCAGCCGTCTGTCCATCCGTCGTTCTTCATCCCTTCATCCAGGAGAGCGGATGGACAGATGTACAGGCAAAACAAAGAACGGCACAGCAAGCAAACGCTCAGTGTGCCGTCCTGACGAGGGAGAGAGAAGAGAGAAAACGTATCGCTTTTCTGCTGAGTTCCTATTGTTTTTCCTGAATAAGAGCACGCAGCTCTTTTCCAGGCGAGAATCTGGGCATTTTACGTGCCGGAATGGTGATGGGTTCACCGCTGGCTGGATTGCGCCCTTTGCGTTCCTTGTGCTGACTCAGTTTGAACGTTCCGAAACCACCCAGAGTGATGGAGTCACCCTTGATCATGACCTCAGAGAGAGAGGAAAGGGTAGCTTCAAGGATTTTTGCAGCGCACACCTGGGTAATGCCTGCCTTTGCGGCAATCTGCTTGACAAGTTCTGCCTTGGTCATAGACCCCCCTGTAGTGTGAGTATCAGCAGGCATGTCCCTTGCAGTGTCGCCTGCCGCAGAAAAGAGGCAACGTTCCCGGCGTTCAGCCGGGACCTGCAAGAGCCCCTTTGTGTTCCTGACCCAATCCGGACTGGCTGCAGATCGGATATGGAGAAGGCAGAAGGCCGGGTATCCGTTCTTCTGCAGTGCAATAGCGCCGGTTTCCCGGCGCTCCCCTGGGAATATGGTGACAGTCAGTGGCAAAAGCCCTGATCCGCACCTGTCACCAGCTTCCGGGTCTCCTCTGCGTTTCATGAAACGTTTGCTACTGCGTCTCACGACGAGAGAAGAGAAAGTGAGAATTGCTCTGGTCCATGCACGTCTTATTGTACAGGACATTCGTACAGGACAGCCGGCCCGTGCCTGTCGGCACCGGGGAGGGCCGCTGGCTGCCTGCCGGGATGATGGCCGGACAAACACCCTGCCCGGACCTTCAGAAAGCCCGCTGGACTGAAAGGGCGAAGTAGGGTAGCAAGCTGTTGTGAAAATTTCTTTCACAGCACGCGTCATCTGCACCCGCAGGACGTACATCACTGCCAACAGAAGGAATCTGCCATGAGCTCACAAACACTGCGTATTGCCGGCATTGAAAGCGAGAGTATTGTTGACGGACCCGGCATACGACTGTGTGTCTTTGTGCAGGGCTGTACCCATAACTGTCCTGGCTGCCACAATCCGCAAACCCATCCCCTTGATGGCGGTACAATCATGCAGACAGAAGATATCTGGCAGATGTTTGCCGCAGATCCCCTGCTTGCCGGCATCACCTTCTCGGGCGGAGAACCCTTTCTGCAGCCTGAAGGCCTGGTGTGGCTTGCCAGAAAGGTGCATGAGCAGGGCAAGAATGTCTTTGCCTACTCCGGTTTCACCTTTGAAGAACTCCTGGCGCGGGGCAGGGAAGACAAGCATACAGAGGAGCTTCTGCAGGAGCTCGACTGGCTTGTGGACGGTCGCTATATAGAAGCGCTGCGCAACCTGGACCTGGAGTTTCGGGGAAGTTCCAACCAGCGTCTGCTGGACAGAAAAGCCATGCATGAACTGCGGAATACGCTGCTGCGCTGATCTGCTGCGGACTGATCTGCTGCAGGATGATCTGTTGCTGAATGATCTGTTGCGGGAAGTTCTGCGCAGAAATTTTGAATGCAAAGAACGCCAAGGCACAGGAGATCACGAAACAGTCAGCCTGTGCGGCTGTGCTTTCTCAATCCCGGGTGTGCCCTGGCTCTGCAATGGGGGCCCGAAGGCCCCCTGGAATGGGACGTCCGGAAAAACGCCTTCCGGAGAAACGTCTTCCGGAGGAACGTCTGCTAGAGAGAAGCTGCCACGGACTTGGCGAAGTCCTCGATTTCGTCGGGAGCAGCAGAGGCATCCCCGTCAACCTTGAGGCCGCCTGCAATGATAGTGGCGCCAGCTTCCTTGGAGGCTTCCTCGATCACATCCACTGCACCGCAGAAATGCTGGTAGGAGGAGTCGCCGGAAGCAAAGGCAGCAACTTTCTTACCGGACAGTCCCATGGAGCCAATGCCCTCGAACACGGGCTGGAAGTCGTCCTGCAGTTCTATTTCCTCGTCACCCCAGCAGCTGCAGCCCATCAGAACTGCATCATAGTCCTTGGCGATGTCAGTGCAGTCGCTGATTTCGGCAGCATTCTTGACATCAACAGTGTGGCCGGCGCCTTCGATGATGGAAGCGACTTTGCCGGCGATGCCTTCAGTGTTGCCAGTGGTGGAACCAAAGATGATGAGAACTTTGCTCATGTGAATAACTCCTTAGTAAGGTTGATGGGGGGATATATTGGGTTATGGATTGCCACAGTGTTCAGCCTGTCTTCCTGTGACAGGCACAGGGAGGAGGGCGGCTCTAGGCCACGTTTCTCTTGTCCTGGTGATTGTGACGTTCAGAGCAGCAGGGGCCGCCGGTGACCTGGCAGCACTTGTCGCCACACTTGCCACCGCAGTGGCACTTGTGGTGTCGTTTGGCAAAGCGGGAAGCCGCTTCTGCCGGTGCGCCAGCAGCTTTCTGCCCTTTCTCACGCACAATGAGGACACGATTACCAGTCGAGGCCAGATTGAAGCCAAGGGGTCCCTTGAAGTAAATGCTGTTGGGCGGAAGGGGACTTTCTTTCAGGATGGTCTGCAGGGAAGAGGCTGCAGATGAGCCCATGTCATTGAGATCGCGCACGTCCACAAACAGACGGCCATCTGCTCTTGCATGTGTCTTGAGAATGCCGGAAACAGATTTGAGTGTCTCTTTGTCCGGTTCCCTGTGCAGCGCTATGTGGAGGTTTCTGCCATTGCTGTGAAAAGCCAGAGCCGGTACAGAAATCTTGTCAGACATGGACAACTCCCTGGTATTGATGAATTTGAAAGTCGTATTCAAAAATCCCTTTCTGTGAAGGCAGCTTATATGAAATAGAATTTCAAAGTCAATACTATTGCAGAGAGATTTTTGTACGAGATTCTCCCTGTTCAGCATAAAAATTGAAATTTTTCCTGTTCCATCGCACAAAAAATTGCAGAAAATACCCGGGAAGATCAGGAAAACTCATCTGAAAATCTGCCCATACCTGTTCCAATTTCCCTGCGCCCCCGGGGCACGGCTGTGCAGCGTTTTTTTTTGAGACGGACAGCTCTATTTCACTGCCCAGACGCCATCAGGGGCTTCCAGGAACAGGAGCAGGAAGAGCATTCCGCGGTCATTCCGCGGCCCATACAGATCCTGCGCACCTTGAAAATGGGTCTCCGTCCTGCTACATGCCTGTGCAACGCTGACTGGAGGCTGTGTCTGCCAGTGTACAGCCAGCCGGCATACATCACGATCATTCCAACCAGACATCAGACAGAACGCATGTGGTGCAACAACAGAATCAGACCAAAATCCCGGCAGACAAAGAGCCAGAGACCAGCCATCCGGGACGCTGTCCGGGCAGTACGACCAGTGCTGACACTGCCTGAAAAGGGAGACAAGGGGGAGGCCCTGTGCTCAAAACGTTGAAGATGCTGTCGCTGAGGATCTCACTGTGCGGCGCAATCATCGGTGGTTTCTACTGCTTTGTCCTGCTCGGGACTGAGGAGTCCTTCTTTGAATTTGTGGGCCACTTCATTGGTCTGGTCGGCTGCCTGCGCACTGCCTGGTGGGCAAGCGGCAGGCTCAGCATCCTCAAGGCCAGAAGGGGCAGGGCTCTGGCAGACAGTGACACTGATGCTGATGCTGCCAGAACAAGCATCACCAGCCAGTTCGTTGCCGCTCTCAGGGACATCTTCTGCAGGGAGAATGCGGTCACCATTTTGCTGAGGATACTGCAGAGCCTGGCAGGCCTTGTGGCCCTGTACTGTTTCTTTGCAGCAGGCCAGGCTGGCGATTCACTGCTGCAGCGCAGCATCTACTATCTGATCATGTTCGCCGCGATTGGCCTTGTGCTCTTCCTGCACACTTCAATCCCGGGTCGAGTCTACAAAAAGACCAGAGGCAGGGCTGCACACGACAAGCCAGCAGCAGGTGAACAGCCCGCCCCGACTCAGGCTCAGATGCAGGACACGTCGCAGGCACAGGACAACCAGGAGCTGCCACAGGCAGTGGCTGAACAGGCAAGACTTCCTGAGTGCTGATGCTCTGGCGCAGCATGGCGCGTGACGCATGATGCATGACGATACAAGGCAGCAGTGTACAGACTCGCACTGCTGCCTTGTGTCTTTGTAAAGCTTATCTTGAGAATGTTTGCTGGAAAGGGTCTGTGAAATCAGCGCTGCAGCACGCTGCGGCATTCTGCAAGCCAGTTGCGGCACACTGCCATGCCCGCCTCTCTGGCAGCCTGACCAAGGCGCCGGGCATCCTCGCGCAGTGTGCAGGGATCAATGCCAGCCATGGACAACTCGCAGCAGTGTCCTACCAGCCAGGATTCCATACGGGCACTGTCTGCCTCCATATGGAACTGCAGGGCCAGCTGACCTGGAGCAAGGCTGAAGGCCTGATGCGGTGTCAGGGAACTTGAGGCAAGCAGGGTGGCACCTTCGGGAAGGTCAAAGGTATCGCCGTGCCAGTGCAGCACAGGGGCTGAGGCCAGAGGAGCAAGGACGCTGTCCTGCCTGGTCAGTGTGACAGTTCCCCAGCCGATTTCCCTGGCAGGACCGGGGTAGACGCGAGCGCCCATGGCAGCTGCCATGTACTGGGCACCCAGGCAGATGCCGAGCAGGGGACGACGCGCTCTGAGGCGTTTTTCAACCAGAGCAAGCTCTGTCCTGATGAAGGGGTAACGATCTGTATCAGTCACTCCGATGGGGCCGCCAAGCACAACGGCGAGGTCAGCGCCAAGCCAGGCTTCTTCCTCACAGGAGCACTGTCCGCACTCCCAGTACTCATGGCTGATGCCCTGTTCCTGAAAGACGTCAGCTATGATTCCAAGGTCTTCAAAGGCAACGTGACGAATGGCTATGCAATGCATGGAGAGTTTCCCCGGGGGAAAGACAAAAGGTAGACATGGGTGCCGGATATTGCAGGGGGATGCCCGGACAGGAAAAGCCAGGGAAGGACAGCACCATTCCCTGGCCGGCATAGTAGATCGTCGAAAACTACGAGGCAAGCGCCCTGTCCCCTGGGAAAGAGCCCTCCTTTGCCAGCGCCCACCTCATGGTGCAGTGGCTCCGCATACCAGAGAATCCCAGGGGCCTGTTTTTCTGAGCCATGGTATGGGGTAGTCTGAAAACCATGGTGTACAGAAAAAATCTGCTGACAGGGCAAAATTTGTTTCACGTGAAACTTTTTCTGGTACAACAACCAGTCCCCTGTTTGCGACCAGACAGAAATGAGCTGAAAAGCATCTGTCTGCCAGTCCCCGGACAGCCTTTCTCCGGCTTCTGGCTCTCTTCCGTCTCCCGGCATGTTCTGACAATCCACTCCTGCCGCTGAAAAGCTGTCCTTTGTCTTTGCAGCACACGACACGTCATGGCAGCCTGCAGCCTTTCTCTGCACCGTGCAGGCCAGACAGTCGCAAGGGGATGGAGCTGGTAACTCATTGATATTTCTGCATGTCTAACAGGCATCTGTGTGCTGCAGCCAGGTTCACGCTGCGCACAGGACAGCAAAACAGCAGATCTGCCGGTGAGCTCCGGGAAAAAATTTTTGAGCACAGCGTCTACAGAGCAGTGGATCGGGGAAAAGTTTTTTGTGTACAGCAAACTTTGGGGAAGGGTACTTGAGATCACATCCTTTTGGACAACGTCTGCTTGGACAACGTCTGGCCTGTAACCTGGGCCGGGCGAAACATGTTGGAGTTCGTATGCTCAGGAAACTGTCTCTTTTTGTTCTTTGTGCTGTCATGGTCTGTTTCAACGCTGGTTGTGTCTCTTCCCTCATGGGCAACAGCAGCAAGCTCACAGAAGAAAATGCCCAGAAACAGGTTATTCGCGGCAAGACAACACAGCAGGAAGTCCGCGACTTCTTTGGTGAGCCGACCAGGGTCATGAAATACAAGGGTGGCGAGGAGTGGAGCTACCTGGAAGCCCCTACTGACGAAGAGTCCAGTGAAGCTTCCACCTACAACATGCTTGGCCACACTGCCGTGGACATTGGTGCCACAAAGGCCGGTACCGAGGTGGGCAAGAGTCATGGTGCAGCCGCCGGTGTCGCCACTCAGAGGGGCGCAGGCGCTGTGGGACACACTGCTGTTGATGCCACAACCGGCGAACCTGCCACAAAGGCTCTCATCATCAACTTCGACAAGAAGGGCATTGTGAAGGACTACAGGCTGCGCTAGCCGGCACTGATGTACGAGGAAGTTTGAGCACGCTGCCTTTCAGGCATGCTCTCTGTACCTCTCCACATTCTCTCCAGGACAACAAACAGGCAGGCCACTCCCGCAATTGGGAAGATGGTCTGCCTGTCCTGCTTTAAAGAAGGCACAGTCTTTCAGAAGTTCAGGGTCTCGCCATCAAAGGGGAGACAGACCTTGTCACGAATGCCCCGGGCATTGACGTACTCGGAAAGACCTTTGCGCTGCACAGTCATGTGATTGCTGGCATCCGTGTGCATGGCAGCAACCTTTGCCCAGGGTGCAGCCCTGGTGGCACCCGGTCTTCCATGCCCATGATGTCCAATGATGTCCAATGATCATCAGCAAAGGGAGCAGGAGTGACGGCAGCAGCACCGGTGTTGAGAATGATGACCTCAGGCTTGTGGGTGGCTATGCCCTTCTCCACGCCTGCACACCACACAGTGACCGCAAGGGGACACTGTCTTGTGGTCGCTGGCATGTGCCGCACAGAGCCCGTTCCTGGGCAGAACGCAAGTGCACTTGCGTTCTTTGTTTAAAGTTCGTTTTTGCAAAAAGACATCAAAAAAGGGAGATATCCGTGAGGATACCTCCCTGAAGATTGTTATGCGTGCTGGAAAGTGTTCAGCTTACTTAGCAGTAACCAGTTCCTGCTCCTTCCAGATCTGTTCTGCCGGAGGCAGCACGGGCAGGAGCTTCAGCCAGGGATGGGACTGCAGGTGAGCAGGATCCTGCTGCAGCTTTCTGCTGTGTTCCAGGATAGGCGGAACAATGGTCTTGATGTCGCCGGCGAGGGCAGGGCTGATGGCGAAGTTGGTGGCCTGTTCAGCCAGAGCAACGGCCTTCATGCTGAACTCGGCAGAGGACATCAGCGTATCGAAGGTCTTGGTGGGGTTGTGGAAACCAATGCTGTTTTCTGCAGACACGTAGTCCCAGAAGATCTGGCCCTTGCGGACCATATCGCGGGCTTCTTCCATCAGAGCTTCGTAGTTGGCATTGAGGTTGCCGGGGTTGGCGGCAATGTAGTCATTGGCCAGACGCACAGCTTCATGGGCACGCACGGAAGCTTCCTGAGCCTTGAGCAGCTGGGCAAAGCTTCTCTTCTGGATGTAGTGGACACGTTCACGCAAAAAGTCTGCGGTCTTGTCAGCATGGCACTGACGGCAGGCGCGCAGTTCGGGATCCTTGAGCGGAGAAGTCAGCCAGTGGCTGGACACCTTCTTGCCGTCCACGCGCTGGTAGGGCATATGGCAGTCTGCGCAGGCGACGCCGGCAGCACCGTGGGGACCGTCAACAAAGGTCTCGTATTCAGGATGCTGCATCTTGATCATCTTCACGCCGGACGCGGCATGGATCCAGTCATAGAAGGGAGTTTCCTTGCCGTTGGCGTCCTTTGCACCGTGCCCCTTGTAATACTGATAGATTTCCTCAGGACCAAAGCCGTTATCCCAGGGGAAGACGGGCCTTGCGGCAGGGCCGTTGTCCTTGTGGGTAAAGTAGTATTCCACATGGCACTGAGCACAGACCAGGGTGCGCTTCTCGTTTCTGGACAGCGTGTTCCAGTCCTTGCCGGAGCGCTTGAGCCAGTCCTTCAGCGGCTCGGAGTACGGGCGCAGCTCCATTGTCCTGGGATCATGGCAGGTGGAGCAGCTGATGGAATCTTCCTTCTCGTTAATGGCGTCCTTGGTACGGAAGGTATTCACGTCCTTGGACCAGAAGGCATCCCCGTACTCTGCAATCCAGTTCATCATCTTGGGTGTCTTGCAGTTCCAGCAGGTTGCAGGCAGACCACCCTTTTCTGCGTATCTGTTGATACGGTCGATTTCCACAAAGTCCTTGATTGCATATGTATGACCACGAGCTTCGTTGTACTCATACATGAAGGGATATCCAAGCCACAGATTTTTCAGATAGGGCTGAGCGTGCTTGAATCCCTTTGGCAGGGGATTGACATCGTCATTTTTTCTGAAATTGATGGAACCCTTGTATTCCGTCATGATTTCAGATTCATTGTTCTTCATGTAGGAAGCATACTGCAGCGGGAAGTCTTTCTTGAAGTCAGACATCGCCGTTGTATCTTCCTTGATGGATGTGGAATAGGTAGGGGCCTTGAGCTCGGTGCTCACATCATTACAGCCACCTGCAAGGGCCAGGCTGAGTCCGAGACTCAGCAAAATTGTACCTCTGAAAAGACCGTTATTCATATGCGACCGTCCTCGTGCTTATTGGCTTATGGCGCATGTGGGCAACATTACGATGGCAATCAACGCAATACGGCTTTGCATCCATACTGGCTACGTTGACGTTTGTCTGCGAATGACAGGCAATGCAGTTGGCATTGACGATTTCCTTCGTCACGCTGTTGGGACCAAAGGGAAGATCGGAACCTTTGGCATTCTCGACAAAGTCACGCAAGCCTTCCTTGGCCTTGAAGGGCAGCTTGGCAAGCAGATTATGCGGCGCATGACATTCATTACATGTCAAGTCTGCATGTGTGGACATCTTATGCGTCACACCGGCCTCTGTCATAATGTGGCAAGTGGTGCAAAACGGACGTGAATCGCTGACTGTCATGGCATAGGCTGCAATGCATACCAGAACAGCGCCTCCAACCAAACCACACAGAGCGTATTTGAGTAAGGTACTGCGTGGCTCACCCATTTGTTTACCTCCCCGGTCCTGCTGTGCACCAGAGCAGGGCAGGACCTTGTTTGTAAATTGTACACATGCCTCAAAGTACAAACACTTTTTTTCACTTATCAAACAACTTTTCGCTATGCAACAGCTTTTTGCAGCCATTATCAATATGTTGCACCTGCAACTGCATTGTCATGAAAGTGTTGCATGAGCAACTTTCTGTCACTGTCCAGATAACTTTTTGTTGCGCAGGCAACGTATATCAGCCTGATGCAGACGAAACTCAACCCTGGTCAGGAAGAGCTGGGCGCAGAGAGTTTTCCCCGAATCCAGCTGCATGCTGCCTGTCCCCTGCCGGCTGTTGTGCCTGTCCAGATCCTGTGTAAGGAACTACCGAAAAATAACTATCGACTTTTTTCTCGCCAAACATGTTGTAATGACTAGTTTCATGGCGACAAAATAGACATTTGTTTAACGGCAGTTCCTAACGTCGGAAAATCCCGCCAGAACTGGCTTTGCGCCTGTCTGCAGCCCACAGGGATGTCCGCCTTTGTCCCAGGTCCCCGGGGCTCAGGACTGCACCATAGTCAGACAATATTGTTACTTTGTCACAAAAAAGACAAAATCGTTCTTTGGGGAGGAATTCTCAATGTATTTTCTGAAGAAAGTGACACAGGAAGATGTATGTCTGCAGTCTGTTCGTCAGCAGCCTGGCCGCCTGTCAGCCCGCAATGTCAGCCCCCTCATGAGAGTGCAGCACAAAAAAAGCCCCTTCGCGCAGTGCGCCGGCAAGGCTCGGGTAAGCCAGTGGGACACGGGGTCACGTCCCCGGGAGGGCACTGAGCATGCCTGGCTCTGACCATGTCTTGTCTGTTGCGCCGGTACGCTTCCTGGCAGTAACTGGCCGCAGCGTCACTCGTCCTGTCTTCTGTATGATGAGCTGTGTATGATGAGCTGTGTATGATGAGCTGTGTATGATGAGCTGTGTATGATGAGCTGTGTATGATGAGCTGTGTATGATGAGCTGTGTATGATGAGCTGTGTGATGAGCGCATCAGGCTTGTCTGAAGCTGTGTCAGTTGATTGTTTGTGTCAGCCCGATACCCGGAGTGCTTGTGCAGCACATGCCGTGAAGGCAGCCATGGGACGGATCAGCTCGTCACTGCAGCAACACTGCAGCAACAGCGCCTGGATTCGGGAGGCAGAGTGATGGGAACTGTTCGTCACCAGGCATCAGGGCGCTGCGGAAACAGGAAAGCATTACATGCATCCCGTGCCCCGGGGCCACAGCTGAGCCTTGCAAGACGTGCTCATCCGCGCGTTGTCAGCAGCTGCACACATGCAGGAAAAGGACAGTGACTGTCTGCGCAGCAAGCTGCAGGCAAAACCGGGAAGAAGCAGGAGGAAGGAATATGAGGAAGGACACGGGGGAAGGACACGGGGGAAGGAAAATAGAGAAGGGACAGCAGGCATGCACCTGTTGTCCCTTGCAAGAGATTGCTGCGAAAACTGGCCAGACAACCCGGACAGCCTCACACTCTGGGAGAAAGTCTAGCAGAGGGTGTTGAGCCAGCGGGCCCATTCCACGCCTTCTGCAATAAGCTCATCCTGACTCAGCACATCACTCTTGTAGAGAATGAGGGCTGAACCTGTCTCCGTGTTGAGCTCCACTGAGGTCACGCCATGCACGCCCTCAAGCTTCATCTTGGCCTGTGCTGCAACTGCAGGTTTGGTCAGGGCAGGGTGACGCACCCGCACACGACCGGGAATGAAGCTGCGCACATAGCGGGCAAAAGCCAGCATTTCCAGTTTGGAAACAGTCTTTGCCATTTAGGCCTCCAGAGCTGCAGGTTCTGTTGTCGCCAAGGCTGCAGGCAGAGCAAGGTCCTCTTCCTGCAGATTGCGACGCATGGCCCTGACGCTGAGGAGCACAGTGGTCATGTTGTGCAGGAAGGCGGAGATGCCGGGCGTCAGTATCATGAAGATACCACCAGCCAGGAAGAGCGAGTTAAAGAGCATGGTGTAGAAATAATTGGAGTTTATGCGCTGCATGGCGCGCCTGCCAAGGCGCTTGGCAGTGATCAGACCTGACAGGGAGGTCTCGGTCAGCAGCACATTGGCCACACCCTGGGCAAGCTCGGTGCCGTCGGTCATGGCCACACCCACCGTGGCTGCGGACAGGGCAGGGGCATCGTTGATGCCGTCACCCACCATGAGCACGTGTCTGCCCTGGCTGACAAGCTCGCTCACAATGTCGGACTTGTCGGTGGGCAGGACCTGGGCCCGGAACTCGGTGATGCCGAGGCGTCCGGCAATGGCCCTGGCTGTGCGTTCGTCGTCACCTGTGATCATGAGGATACGGTTAATGCCTTCCTCACGCAGTGCGCGAATGACAGCCGCAGCCTCGGGACGCGGCGGGTCCTCGATGGCCACAAGGCCGGCAATCTTGCCGCCCTCTGCAAGGTAGAGCAGGGATCTGCCCATGGCAGCCTGTTCCTCAATGTCCTTGCGCAAAGGATCGAGGTCAATGCCTTCGTCATACTCGACGTAGTGACGGCTGCCCACCACCACGTTCTGGTTGCGCAGCTGGGAGCAGACACCATGTGCCACAATGTACTTCACCTTGTCGTGCTCTTCGGGGTGACGCAGCTTGCGTTCCTCGGCAGCACGCACCACGGCTCTGGCCACGGGATGCGGGAAGTGTTCCTCAAGGCAGGCCATGTCACGCAGCACACCGTTGCAGTCAAAGCCCGGAGCAGGAATGACTGCTGCCACACGCGGGGTGGCATTGGTCAGGGTACCTGTCTTGTCAAAGACAACAGTGTCCACATCACGCAGGGCTTCGAGATAGCGGCCGCCCTTGATGACGACCTTGTTCTGCACACCTTCGCGCATGGCGGCAAGCACCGTGAGCGGGGTGGTGAGCTTGAGCGCGCAGGAGTAGTCCACAAGCAGGACCGAGGAGGCCCGGATGGGGTCACGCGTGATGAGGAAGACCAGGGCCGCAAGGCCGAAGGTAAAGGGAACGGCCAGGTCAGCCATGCGCTCGAAGCGTCCCTGGATACCTGCCTTGAGGGTCTCGCTTTCCTCGATAAAATTGACAATCTGTTTCAGGCGGGTCTGGTCACCAACCTTGCTCACGCGCACAAGGAGAGTGCCTTCTTCCATGACTGTGCCTGCGAAGACACAATGACCGGCCACGCGCACAACGCCAATGGGTTCGCCAGTCATGGAGGACTGATTGACCACGCCCTCGCCCTCAACCACCACGCCGTCAACGGGGATGGCACTGCCGGCCGTCAGGATGACAACATCGCCAGCCTTGACGTCCTTCATGGGCACCTGATGTTCGGAGCCGTCCTCAGCCCGGACCCAGACCCATTCTGCGCCGATTTCAAGGCTCTCGCTCAGGGATGCCAGGGACTTCTGCCTGGTCCATTCCTCAAGCTCGTCGCCAATGCCGAGGAGCAGGGTGAGGGTGCGGGCAGTTCTGAAGTCGCGACGCAGGAGACAGACAGCAATGGCCGTTGCGTCCAGGACACTGACATTAAGGTGTCCGAGGAGCAGTTCTCTGATACCCTTGAGGATGTAGGGAACTGCATGCACAAAGGCCATGGGGATGCTGTACCACCAGGGGAGGAAGGGGCGAAGGACATAGTGCTGCACAATTTCCAGTGCAGCAGCCAGAGGTCCTTCCACCCGTGCAACTGGCAGGTCATCGCCGCTGAACCCGGGATCCCGTCTGGCAGCATCAATCTCGTCGCCGGCCTGGGCTATGATCTTCAGCGCTTCCAGCCTGGTAGCCATGTCAGTGTAGAAGAACAGCACACTGCCAATGGCAGGGTTGACGGTCACTCCGACAACGCCATCAAGCCCGGCCAGATTGTCTGCCAGCCGCGTTGCTTCCTCAATGGTGAGGCGCATATTGCAGCGGCAGCGCATCCTTCCCCTGCAGGTGACTATCCCGTCAGAAAAGAGTCCCTCAAGTTCATGGACGATAACAAAGCTCATTACAACCTCGCGAATCAGGCATCCTGTTCCTTGCGCTGAGCCTGGTCGGCCCTGGCTTCGGCAAGAAGATCCTGAGCGTCTTCCTTCACCTTCTCAACAGCACCGGCAATGGCGTCCTTGACGTCCATGCCACGGCTGATGATGCCGGCAGCAACAGGCTTGAGGCCGGTGCAGCCACGCTGGAGCACCATGGCTCCGAGCACACCAGCAGCAACACCACCCGCAAAGAAAAGAGCGTACTTAAGACCGGTATTCATAATAATTACCCTCCAAGATTAAGTGGAAGCCGATGAAATACTGGACAGCAACGTTCCTGCAGAGGGTGTTTCATGTATTTCCTCTGCAACTAACGAGCAATGCTGATGTAGTCAGCTTCCTTGTTGCGCAAGGTAACAGTAACACCGGAAAGGCGCAAGGCGACAGGATCGTGCAGGGGGGCACGGCCCACAACAGTGACTTCAGTGCCGGGAATGAGGCCCATGTCCCTGATTCTACGTCCCAATTCTCCGGAAACTTTCACGTCGGCAATCACGCCGCTCTCACCCACCTGCATATGCCTGAGGCTGATTTCGTTTGCCATCTCAACACTCCTGAATAATTATAGAATTTGGCGCATAGCGCCGAGATTTTCACCCCTGAAACAAAAAATTCAGAAAATTTTTACTTTCCAGAAAAATTTTGTGTTTCCGAGGGGGAAAGATAAAATCAATTTTCAATTTTTTCTCTGCAGAACCTGTGCATCGAACTTGAAATTGAATGCCAAAACTATGGTTTGTCAAAATACTTCAAATGTGAGATACTGCAATTTGAAAAAGTACAATGCAATGTACATGCATGCCACTTGAAACTGTATTCAGCTCCTGTCAGGCAAATCCGAGGATTCTGAAATAACTTTTCAATTATGACAGGACAAAAACTTCTGTTTCCCCGTCCCCGGAAGGAAGCAGGTAAACCCCATTTCTGCCCGCTGCGGGCAGAAGAAAGGAGACTCATCATGACGACCAAGGCACTCGCTACTGCAGCCCCCATCGTGAGAAAGCCCATTCGCACAGAGAATGCTGTGCTTCTCGGCCTGCTCGGCCTGACCTTCCTTGCCGGATTCACGTCCAGCAAGAGTCTGCATATTGTTGCAGGCGCTGTGTTCACCGGAGCTGTGGGCTACCACATCTACAAGCGTCGCAAGGCCCTCTAGGAACCGTGGACAGAGATCTTTGACAGGCAGGGGTGTGCGGGTTGCGGCCGGCACCTCTGCCTACTTTTTGTCGTTGCAGTGGCAGACTGATTTGCCGGTTGCCGCGCAGCCGCAGGAAGAGGACGAAGATGACGAACCGCAGCAGTCGCAGCTCTTGCTCTTCACCTTCTTGCGATAATTAAAGAAGAGGAAGACGGCTGCGAGGATGATGATAATGGCGACAATGACATTTTGTGACATGAGAACTACCTCTGATGCGTTGGGCTGCGCGTCAGAAAAGACCTGGCGCAGCTGCCCTTTTGCTGCCCCCTTTTAGATGAAATGAAATCCATTGTCAAAGTCATTTTCGTCATCTGTGACACAAGCAGGGCGATCCGGGCCTGCTCGCAGGCTGACAGCGGCCCTGGGAGGGCATATCTGTCTTTTTCTTTTTCCGGGATACGTGTTGCAGCATGCTCTTTTCATGCAGAAAGTGTGCGCTGACACAGACCTGCCGGCACTGGTGCCGACTCGTTGCTGCAACCAGTCTGCAGTGTTGTACACTCCGTGTGCATGCCACTGCAGACTGTACAGAGACAACATCGTCAGCAGGGCAGTCCCCTGGCTGCACAAAAGAACAGAAGAGATGCAGTCCATGGCGCTCATCATGCATGACACCCTCGCACATGCCATCTTCCGTCCAGGCAGTGCGTGCGGAAGCCGGGCCCGTATGGCAGCACCCCTGCCGGTGCAGCCTGTACAGGCGCGGTCTGTACAACCTTGCTCTCCGGTCCAGGCATGGCCCTCATGCAGGAGGCCATTTCCATCATCGTTGCCGTGTGGCCCTGTGCGTCAGTGTCTTCCTGGCGGGCAGGCGCCTGTTGGAGGACAGGGTGAAACAGACGCTCAAGGAGCGCCCTGACAAACCTCTCGGGACAAGGGTCTGTCTGTACTGCTATGTACAGTTTTCCCTGAAAGCTCAGATACCAAAAGGCCAGACAGTAAAAGACCACCGTGGGCAGCGGTGGTCTTTTCGGTAAGGAGGGGTATTAAGGAGGTTGAGTCGCTGGCTTGTCAGGAGGAAGGTATGGCTGGTGTTCCCCGAATGTCGGAGAAGGCAGACAGTCGAAGAAGGTATGATGGTGAGGAGGACTATACTATTTCTTAAGGAGGTACGAAGTGGTATGGCTGTATTTGTCATGCAGACCAGGCTGCATGTCCTGGGAAAGCGTTGCTTGTACATGAGGCCTGTACAACGTGTCCTTTCGCAGGCTTTGCCTTGCAGTCTGGGCGGGGAGACAATCTCCCCGCCCGAACTTTTCTCCTCAGAGTATTGGGAGCTATTCTGAGGGGCTACTCACACACATCTTCTCTATAGCAAGAGCTGTGCCATTTCTCTGCAGCGCTGCGGATACCTCTTGTAAAGCATTGAAAGTACACATACTTTTTCTTCATCTTCTGCCGCACAGTGCAGCTTTCAGGCCAGCGTGTCTGTGTACCCCGTACCAGAGGCCCCGGGAAGGTGTCTAAAAAATGGGCACGCTGTCTGCCTGCCCAGTCCGGCTGAAAATTTTTTTGACACTTGCCCTGCGGACAAAATTTTTCTGCAAAAGCAGCCACTTTGCAGATACACGGCAGCAAAGTTTTGTCATTGCAGAGCTTTTTGACCTGTTTCCTGTTCCGAAACAGAGAAAATGGTCCAGCCAAATCGGCTCTGGACAGGCTGTAAAGATATTTTTGTGGTTGACATGGCTCAATCTTGTGTCACTTTGTGTACGACTGCTGCGCTGCAGTCTGCAAAACCCCTGCAGCAGCCTGTATCTTCATCATCCACATGCGCTATCTTACTGTGACTTCGCACACGGCAGACAAGGGCTTTCTTCACCAGGCCCTGGCCCTGCAGAATCTGGTTCGGGAACTTCTCGCCGAGGCTGTCAGGGATCAGTTCTGGCCTGACGAGCTGCCTTTCTGGCAGGAAAGTCTTGATGGCGGCGGCTGTCTTGTGCTGGCCAGCTGTCCTCCGCAGGAAGCTGAGCTTGTCCGGGACGCACAGTGCCCTGGACAGCACGTTGCCCAGGGGCCTGAGCAGCCGGAACAGGAGCTTGCCCGGCTTCTGTTGCTGCCGGATGGAAGTCTCCTGGCCGGCTATTTTCTGCTGCGTCTGCCAGGGGAAGCTTGTGATAATCTCGGGCGTGACACGGGACTTGTGCCTGATGGCAGTGCAGGTCTTGTGGGCCATCTTGAGAGTGTCGCCGTGCATCCTGCCTTCAGGGGCAGGGGGCTTGCCCTTGCCATGGGGCAAATACTTGTGGAGGAAGCCTGCAGGCGTTGCGTCCGCCATCTCTTTGCCACGGTTGCGCCAGACAACAGCGCCAGTCTGCACATGCTTGAAAGACTCGGGCTTAAGGTATACGAAACCAGGCCTAAGTACGCCGGGCTCACGCGGCACATCATGTACAAGACACTCTGACCCCCTGTCGTACGGTCCGCTTCCCAACGTCAGGGGCTGACTGGCAGCTTCGCTGCCACACCATCTGTTTTTTCTCTATCCCAAGGAACTCCAATGCCCTGCTTTTCCATTGCCAATGCTCTGGCTGCAACTCCTGCCAGGGTAAACCTGTCCCCGCTTGCCAAGAAGCTTTCCTACTATGCTTCGGACAGGCCCTTTGCCTTTCACCAGAGCCTGCCTGGCTATGCCGCCACTCCCTTTGTTTCCCTGAAGGACCTGGCCCGCAAGGACGGCCTCGGCGGCATCTATGTCAAGGACGAATCCACCCGCTTCGGCCTTGACTCCTTCAAGTGCCTCGGCTCTTCCTTTGCCGTGGCAGCCTACATTGCCAGAATGGTTGGCCTGGAGTCTCTCCTCGGCACAGCCAGCGGCCTTGATTTCTCCACGCTCATCCGCTTTGCAGATCAGAAGGTCCTCGGTCAGATGACCTTTACCACTGCCTCGGATGGCAATCACGGCAGAGGGCTTGCCTGGGCAGCCCGCATTATTGGCCACAAGGCCAGGATTTTCCTGCCTAAGGGAACAGCAAAGGCCCGCATTGAGAACATTCAGAAGGAAGGCGCCGAGGTCATGCTCACCGACCTCTCCTATGACGAATGTGTGCAGCTGGCAGCAGACAAGGCAGCCAGGGAGAACTGTATCCTTGTGCAGGACACCAGCTTCGAGGGCTATGAAGAAATTCCGCTGCGCATCATGCAGGGCTATACCACCATTGTGCACGAGCTGACCGCCCAGGCCGATGCCAGCTTTGAACCCACCCACGTCATCCTCCAGGCCGGCGTGGGCAGCTTTGCTGCAGCCATGGCCTCCAGCCTGCTCTCCCTGTGGCCCCGCATCACCATCATCATTGTGGAGCCTGCCAGCGCAGACTGCATCTACCGCACTGCCAAATCCGGCAGCAGACGGACGCTGCAGAAGGTGACCACGCCCATGACCAGCATGATGGCCGGTCTGTGCTGCGGCGTGCCCTCCACCCAGGCCTGGGACATTTTGAGCCGCTGTGTTTCCTTCTATCTCACCTGCGAAGATGATGCCGCTTCCTGCGGCATGCGTCTCTATGCCCATCCCGAGGGCTCGGATCCGGCCATTGTCTCCGGTGAATCCGGTGCCGTCACCCTGGGCGTGCTGCATGGCCTCATGCAGGACAGCGACAAGGCAGAACTGCGCAAGGTGCTGGGGCTTGGCCCCCGTTCCCAGGTGCTGCTCTTCAACACCGAAGGCGCCACGGATCCCGAAAACTATCAGAAAATCATCTCCATGGATTAACAGTGGACCTGCCAGGCCAGTCAGGCAGCAACACAGGGCTGCTTTCCGGCCAGTGTCCGGATGGTCCGCATACCCTCACACAATGCTTCCGAACCAGTCTGCCAGGTCTTCTGCTGGCAGGCCTGGTCCGGTCCAGGACAGGCAGGGGTTCCGCAAGTGGACCCTTTTGCCCGATATCCCTCTTTCGCTGCACAGCCTCCTCATGTGCCTTTGTACGCTGACAAACCTCATCTCTGTACACTGGTGCGCTTTCCCGGAGCAGGCTTGCGCGGAAGAGGGTATCCTCTTTTTAAGGGGTACTTTACAAATGGCATCGGACGAGAACTGAAAAACCATGCACCCGCTCTGTGCCTGACCCTGGTATTCCTGGACATTTTCCTGACAAATGTCTGCCTTGAGACTGCGCTGTCTCCATCCCCTGGTGTAAGGCCTGCTCAGGAGGCTTCCCATGAAACGAAAGTGCTGAGCTGAGGAACGCTTATGTCCGACACTCTCCCTTTGGGCAGCCGGGACATTGCAGCAGACATCGCCCGGCAATGTCAGTACATCGGCAGTGAGTTCAAAATTGATGTGCTGGGAGCGTGCCCTATCTGTTAGCCTCGCCTCCATGCTGGCGGGAATGCATGGGCGAATAACCCTGAGTTCCCGGGTAGATTTTATGTCTACACTCTGAGGGCGTGTT
>CASEWR010000196.1 GCA_949291675.1 uncultured Desulfovibrio sp.
CTGTTCTTGCGCACCTGCTCGCGGATGAGTTCATACTGGCACTGGGTGTCCAGGATTTCTTCCTTCATGCGTTCAGGGGAGAGCAGGGCAAAGTTGCCATGCGCCCAGGCATGGTTGCCCATTTCAAAGAGCGGGTCCTGGAGAAGTTCACGCACTCTGCGCTCATGGGAGCGCATCCATTTGCCGCCCATGAAGAAAGTGGCTGGCACATTGTTGTCCTGCAGCCAGAGCACGATGTCCGCATCAAAGCCTGTGGTGGAGGTGGCAAGCTCGCACAGATCAAAGGTGAGCGCACAGACCTTCTCGCCGCTGGCAATGGTCACGCGCCGTATGGCGCCCTCTCTGGCAGCAGGGTTGGCTGGCAGAGAGAAAGATGGCACGCGCTTTTTGGGTGGCCTGTTATTGTTGGGGATGGCACCGCGCCTGTCCCGTGCCTGCAGGGCCTGCAGGCGCAAATCCGTGCCGTTTTCTTCATGAAAGAGCAGGCGGTCTGCACATTCTGCCAGGATGCGCTGTCTCTCTTCGTCTGTTGCTGCACGTGCGGCCAGGGCAGGGGAGCTGGGCAGGCAAAGACAGGCAGCACAGGCAAGTGCTGAACACAAAAAGGCCCGTCTTCCTTTGCAAGCGTCCTCTTTGTTGTGTCCTGCCTTATGTATGTAGGCTGCAAATGCAGCTGGTTGTTCATGTGCTGCCATCTTGGTCCTGCCTTTTTCGCATGCGGGGCATTGGAACGTGGACTGAAACAAGAAGGCCCGGCCAAAGGTATGTCCCCTGGCCGGACCTGACAGTCAGTCGTTGTGGTGCGGACTATTCGCCTCTGGAAGCCTTGTACTCTTCCACAACCTTATCGACCACGGGGGTGGGAGCTTCTTCGTAATGGTCAAATTCCATGGTGAAGAAGCCCTGACCACCAGTCATGGAGCGCAGGTCAGAGGCGTAGCGCAGAATTTCGCTCATGGGCACATGGGCCTTGATTTCCGTGACACCGCCCTGGGAGTCAGAGCCAATGACCTTGCCGCGACGGGAGGAGAGGTCACCGATCACGTCACCCATGCTTTCGTCCGGGATGGACACAGTCATGAGCACAATGGGTTCAAGCAGCACTGCCTTGAGCTTCTCCATGGCATTCTTGAAGGCCAGGGAGCCGGCAATCTTGAAGGCCATTTCCGAGGAGTCCACGGTGTGATAGCTGCCATCATAGAGCTTGACCTTGAAGTCAACCACAGGATAGCCGGCAATATAGCCACGGGCTGCGGCTTCCTGGATGCCCTTGTCCACTGCGGGGATGTACTGCTTGGGAATGGCACCGCCCACGATGGCGTCCTCAAAGACATAACCAGAGCCTCTGGGCAGACCTTCCATCTCGATCCAGCAGTCACCGAACTGGCCGCGGCCACCGGACTGCTTCTTGTGGCGGCCCTGCACCTGCACCTTGCCCTTCACGGTTTCGCGATAGGGAACCTTGGGTGTCTTCAGGTCGATATCGACCTTGAAGCGGCGTTTGGCGCGTTCCACGGAGAGCTCGATGTGCAGCTGCCCCATGCCGGAGAGCAGGATGTCGCCGGTTTCTTCGTCATGCTCAAGCTTGAGGGTGATGTCGTCATCAAGCAGCTTCTGAATGGCTGCAAAGACCTTGTCTTCCTCGCCACGGGTCTTGGGCGCAATGGCGAAGGTAATGAGCTGCGGCGGCAGGGCAGGCACAGCCACCTTGAAGGGGGCCTTGGGGTCTGCCAGGGTGTCGCCGGTTTTGGTGCTCTTCAGTTTGGAGACAGCCACGATACTGCCGGGGCCCATGGCTTCCTTGCAGGCAGAGGTGGTCTTGCCTGTGATGGAGAGCAGGCCGCCCATACGCTCGATATCGCCGCTGGTCATGTTGAGCAGCTGAGTATCGGAAGAGAGGGTACCGGAGAGCACGCGCAGCAGGGAGTAGAGCTGGCCGGAAACGGGGTCTGCCACAGTCTTGAAGACAAAGCAGGCCAGAGGACCTTCGGGATCCACCTTGTGGATGCCGCCAGCCTCGTCCATGATGCCGGGATTTTCCAGCGGGGACGGGAAGAGGTCTGCAATGGTGGCGAGCAGGGCAGTGCCGCCCTTGTTTTCCAGCGCAGCAGTTACCACCACAGGGTAGATCTGCTCGCTCAGCACGCCCTTGCGCAGGCCGGCATGCAGCTCTTCAGGAGAGAGGGCACCTTCATCCAGGTACTTTTCCAGCAGCTCTTCGTCGCTCTCGGCGATGTTTTCCACTGCCAGGTCATGGGTGATGGCCACTTCATCCTGCATGGCCTCGGGGATGGGGCACTCGGTCGTGCCCTTGTCATCAAAGCGATAGGCTTTGCCGCCCAGCACATCCACGTAGCCGGCAAAGGAGCCGCCTTCCATGATGGGCAGCTGCAGCACCACAGGACGCACGCCCAGGGTGCTCAGGCTGTCCACGGCCATGGAGAAGTTGGCGCGATCTCTGTCCATCTTGCCGATGACCAGCAGGGTGGGCAGGTTGGCTTCGCGAACATGGTTCCAGAAGCGCTTGGTCAGAGGACGGACGCCGTCCACAGCATCAATGACAAAGAGAACGCTGTCCACGCCCTTGAGCAGATACTCGAGATCTCCGGTGAAGTTCCCGTCGCCAGGAATGTCCAGCAGGAAGTGGCGGTTCTTGTTCCAGAGGAAGGAAGCGACTGCAGGCTGAATGGAACCGCGGCGGCGGATTTCTTCAGGTTCATAGTCGAGGCAGGTGGTTCCTTCCTCAATGGCACCCATCCTGGAGATGGCGCCGGCATCAAAGAGCAGCATTTCTGCAAGGGAGGTCTTGCCGCAGCCGCCCGTACCCACAATGGCGTATGAGCGCTGCATATCGAGAGGGTTTGCCATGAAGTACTCCCGTGGTTGACGTGGACAGAAAGGGGACAAACCGGTCCGGCCGTATGGCCATATACCGGCTCAAATCAGAACAACAAATACATGTTTGTCAAAGACACACAGCATACTTGTGAAATTCTTCCAGTATCAAACTCACTCTATACGCCTACGCGTAAAAAGAAAAGTCCCGGACATGTGAAACATGAACCGGATTTGTCATCAGGTTCACGCCCCTTGCTCACATGTCCGGGACAATCTGGCGAACAGTCAGCCCTCATACCAGCCATCACGCAAGGCCCCGGAGCAGAATCCGGCAGCCGGGAGGACTGCTGTTCAAAGTTCTGTGCTGCCTGGCAGGAAGCTTTACGCCTGCACTCTGCCGGCAAAGGCAGGGTCAAGGTGATGCCTGCCGCCGTCAAGCACGGCTCTGGCTGCAATGAGCTGAGCCACAATGCTGACGCCGATTTCGGCAGGGGTCTCTGCGCCGATGGAAAGGCCCACAGGCGCTGTGACTCTGTCAAGGTCCTCCTGGGTGAAGCCTTCCTGCAACAGCTGATCGTAGATGGTTCTGATCTTGCGGCTTGAGCCAATCATGCCAAGATAGGCAGGCTTTGCCTTCAAGGCCTGCACAAGCACGCCCTTGTCGTAGCTGTGGCCCCTGGTCATGATGACCACCAGGGTCTTGTGTTCCAGCGCCATGCCCTCAAAGCAGTTCTCAAACTCCGGCACTGCCCGCACTACGGCTGCCATGGGGAAGCGCTCGCGATTGGCAAATTCCTCTCTGTCATCCAGCACGCAGACTGTGAAGTCCGCCATGGCGGCAATGGGGGCAGTTGCCAGGGCAACGTGACCGCCGCCGGCAATGATGACCCTCCAGGGGGCAGACCAGGGGATGATGACAAAGTTCTGACCAAGGGAGTCTGTCACTTCCAGGGGCACATCCAGCTCACCCTTGTCGAGCTTCTCGCGCAGGATGTGGGAGAGTTCGGCAGGAAGAGCCCAGGTGGCAGCCTTCTTGCGGCAGAGCACGCGCCTTCCCGGAGCACGCACAGGGATCACGGAGAACATGTCGTCACCGCAGCCCATGGCAATGGCCAGGCGCTTGTAGAGCACACTGGTCTGGGCGTCCGGACGGATGGGCTCAAGGAAGAGGCGCATGGTTCCACCGCAGATCATGCCTGCAGAGGCTGCATCCTTACCTGTGAGACGGAAGTCCATGAACTCGGCACGCCCCTTCTTTGCCACTTCCCTTGCCTTCTCAATGGCCTGATTCTCCAGCAGGCCTCCGCCAATGGTGCCTGCACAAAGCCCCTCCTCACTCACCAGCATGCAGGAGCCTGCGTGCCTGGGGGCTGAGGCCAGTTGCTGGACAATGCTGACCAGGGCCAGGTTCTTCTTGCTGTCTAGTTCGTGACAGATACTCTCGACAATGGACATGGCAGAAACTCCTGCAGCTGCAGCTGCGTATGCGAAAACAATGCGCCGTATGCCTATCTGCCTGCGAGCAGGGTCATGGCGCCATAGGGCTGGGCTATGTGCAGACAGTCTTCCAGAGGCAGGGCAAGGTAATCGGCAAGGATGGTCCTGTTGAAGGCCGCATGCCCCACCACCACGAAGAGACCTTCAGGTGTGTGCATGCGGGCGCGCAGAATGGCCATGAGCGCACGTTTTTGCAGCATGGCAAAGCTCTCGCCGCCGGCAGGAGCGTAGTTGGTGAAATCCCTGCCACGTTCAGCCAGCGCACCGGGGTAGCGTTTTTCCACCTCTTCCTTGGTCAGTCCCTCCCAGGCACCCAGAGAGATCTCGCGAAAACCGGGGTCAGCAATGACAGGCATGGTGCCGCCCCTGGGCCTGAAGGCTCTGCGCAGGATATCAGCACAGGCTATACCCCTGCGCAAATCCGAGCAGAAGAAGGCCTGCGGGGGCGTTGTTGCAAGTGCTGCGGCAAGCTCCTCCCCAAGGCGGGCAAAATGCGCCTCACCGAGGCTGGAGAGCTCCAGATCGCGCTGGCCCACAAAGCGGCGCTGCGGGTTGGGAACAAGCTCGCCGTGGCGAAGCAGCACAATGGCCTGAGTATTTTCAGGCAGGGAAAAGCTGAGCGTATCTGACATGGCTGTCTGTGCAGGCAGGGCCAGGATGCTGCTGAAAAGCTGCAGTACAGACTGCACGGAATGCAGTCCTGCATCAGGCCGGTTGCGTCCTGGCAAGGGGTTGATTGTCCAGCGAGGGAATACCACCTCGCGTGCCCCGGGGCAAGGTCCCTGCAGACACTTTCTGCACACATCAGCTGTGACAGGAGCGTGTCATGCAGGGCTGCATGGCCATCAGGACAGGGTATGCCGGGCAATCTCCTCAGGTGAGATGCCTATTTCACGTGTGATGCGAGCCTCAAGATCTTTTGCATGGGCCAGACGTTTCTGTATGCCAGCCACGGCTGCGGCATTTGCTGCAAAGAGCACCATCTTCTGTCCGAAGCGCTCCTGCAGGGGCACAAAGCGGGGGCCAAAGCAGTACTTGTCAGCCAGATAGACCAGTTCCCGCTCTGTCACAGGGCAGTCATCCGCCAGTACAAGGTCCCTGTGATCGCGTATGCAGCGGGCCATGCCCTCAAGTCCCAGCAGCTCCAGAAGCTGTGCGCCAGTCTTTTCATGATGTTTGAAGCCCTTGGCAATATCATGCAGATAGCCTGCAGCACAGGCAAACTCAGGCTGCAGAGGGGCTCCCTGCAGATGATAACGCCAGGCAAGGGCAGCTGCCACATGCCCTGCTGCCATGGCATGGGCAAGGCCACGCTGCGAACAGCCGGCTGAGCGCAGCAGGGCCAGAGCCTCATCAGGAAGCAGCATATCCCCCGAGATAGTGCGGACAGTGCGGATGGTGCGTACGCCGTGCGCTGCGCAGCTCAGTATGTCCACAGCCCCGGCGGATGCTGTTGCCGCCTGCCTGCATACGTCAGCAAACAGCAGGCTGCCGTCGGCAAGGCCTGCCAGCTCCCTTCTGCCAAGGACAAGGGGCCAGCCGCACACATGCTGCCACTGCGGAGCAAAGGGTGTCTCTGCGTGCTGAGCCAGATGCTGGAGCAGCAGCATGAGGGTGCTGCGCCTGGTGTGCGGAAAGTCCACAGGATGCAGCAGCACAGGCTCTGACGTCAGGCTGTGCACGGACTGCCACAGCCTGCGTGCTGCCCCCTCCCCTTTTGCAGCAGGAACAAGGTGTACTCTTGCTCCCGCACAAGAGAGCTTGCGGAGAAAGCCTCCCTTCCCATTCTTGCGCCAGCCTTGCCTGTGCAGGACACAAACGATGGGCTCACGTCCGAGCTCGCGGTAGCGTTGCAGAAGCTCTTGTGCCGCAGCAAGCCTCTCCCTGTCCGTGAGCGAAGAGCCTTTGTCTGCTGCATCAGCTGCGTGCTCAAGGCCAGTAATGAGGACAGGGACAGCACGGGCCTGCAGCGCGTCCTTCCAGGGAAAATCTTCAGGCATATGGAAGGGACGGGTGGGGCGAAAATGCACACTCTGGCTCTGCGCAAACAGATCCCTGCGTATTGTGCCAAAGCCTGGAATGGCAATATGTTCTTCGTCCTGCCCGCTGACTTGGACAGCAGAAGGGGAGGCTTGTGCGTTGTTCATGACTTTATCTGGAAAATTTGCTAAAAAAGAGCGCAAAAGGCTGATAGACTGCCTTTTGCGCCGGAAAAGAAACGTTTACGTCGCAGCGTCTTCTCAAAGCACGAAGCCCTGCTGTCCTGCCTTGGCTGCTACTTGATCTGGGTGGCCAGCTTGCTGTGCATCTGCTCCTCGAGCTCACCGTCCTCTTCCTTCTGGGCTGTGCGGCATTCCCTGCACAGTCCGTAGAGCACGTGATAGTGACCAAGCAGGGTGAAGTCATATCGCTGGGCAATGCTCTTCTGCAGCTGCTCGATTTCGCGATCAAAGACTTCCACGATCTTGCCGCAATTCACACAGGTCAGGTGATCATGGTGTGAACCAGCATTGACGATTTCATAGTGGGCAACGGTATCCGTGAAGTGGATTTCCGTGGCAAGGCCTGCGGCACAGAGCAGCTTCAGTGTTCTGTAGACAGTGGTCTGGCCTATGGTCGGATCCAGCGTCTGCATGTGCTGGTAGAACTCTTCCAGCGTATGATGGCCGGGATAATTGAAAAAGGCTTCAGCAATGCGGCGCCTCTGGGCTGTGATATTCATCTTGTTCCTGGTCATGAAATCCAGGAACTGTTCTACTGTTGGCTGCGTATGCTGAACCTGTTTAGGGGCTTCGTGTGGCATTGTGTCTCCAGGCTTCAAGGGGCAGAGAGTGTGTCCTGCAAAAAGATCCCCGAAAGAGACGTCTTCCCTGTGGCTGTCCCCTCTGCAGGCAGAGGTGCAGGCCGGCAGGAACAACGAAGATTGCGGGTGTGTGAGAATACGTGTGTGAACAGCTGTGGAACGAAGCCTTCTCCCTGGAGCTGCAGACAAATTCTGCTGTCGGGCAGGACAGCTGGTCCTGTGCTGATACTGTATTCGTACCTGTGCAAGCTAGCACAAAGGGGGTCTGCCTTCAACAGCTTTCGCTCTGCAAGCCTGTTTGTGACGGCTTTGGGAAGGCTGCGTGACGAGAGTCGAGGCGGCACTTGTGACACAAAGCGAGGCACAGGATGAGGTGCAGGATGAGGTGCAAGATGATGTGCAGGATGGTGTGCAGGATGGTGTGCAGGATGGCGTGCAGGACGATGCGCAGGATGCGGCACAAGACGATGTGGAACAGCTTTCCCTGACAGAGAGGGGACAGCCAGGCGAGTGCCATCCATCAGGAAGCACTGGACAGGGTGCCAGTGTTTCTGTCTCCCGGGGAAGGCAGGTTACAGACCTTAAAAATGCAAAAAGGGCAGCACTGGCACTGTCTGCATGCAGAAGACAATGTTGATTGACTGTTCAATGAAGAAGAGAAAGAGAGAAACAACAGTTGATTGAGCATTCAACCTTGCGAGGTTTCAGGATTTTTTTGCCTTTCCGTCAAGAATCAGCAGGCAAAATCTGAAAAAAAGTGAAAAATTTTTTCTCTGCAGGAAAAAGAACGTTCAATCAACAGGAAATTGCACAGAATACCTGTTGTAACATCTTGTACATTCAGAAAAATTTTTATCTTGGCAGCTCTTTATGGAACGTGAAATTTGGAGCAAGGTTCAGATAGGGTGTAGAAATGATGCAAATTTGCAACATTGCCGCTGCCAGGACGTGCGAACCTGAACCGGGAAGACGGCAGATGACTTGACGAAACCGGGGAAAAGTCCGTAAGCGCTAACAATGGACGACTGCCCATTATGGGCAAAGCCCACACCTTTTTTACCAGATTGCGCAGGAGGAGAACCGAAATGTCTCAGGAAAGCCGCAAAAACTCGCTGACTCAGCAGACAGGAAGCTATTTGCCCCCATTGCACGGCAAGGCCTCTGCCTGGGTATGCGGCAGTGAAGAAGCTGAAGTGCTGTACAAGCAGGCCCTTGAGAACCCCGAAGAATTCTGGGGAGGGCGTGCCTCGCAGCTACTGCACTGGTTCAAGCGCTGGGACAAGGTACTGGAGGCCGACGAGGAGAGGCATAAGTACCGCTGGTTTACCGGTGCCAAGCTCAACGCCTCCTTCAACTGCATTGACCGCCATATCCTGATTGGCCGCCGCAACAAGGCAGCCCTGATCTGGCAGGGCGAGAACGAGATGGATGTGCGCTGCTTCACCTATCAGATGCTGTACACGGAAGTGTGTCGTGTTGCCCATGCATTAAGCTCCCTGCGCGTGCGCAAGGGTGATCGCGTGGCCCTGTACATGCCCATGATCCCCGAGCTGGTCATCGCCATGCTGGCCTGTGCCCGTATCGGCGCCATCCACACCGCCATCTTCTCAGGCTATGCCGAGGGTGGTGTGCGCAGCCGTATCCAGGGTGCCAAGGCCAAGATCGTGATCACTGCGGACGCAGCCATTCGTGCCGGCAAGAAGAAGCCCCTCAAGGCCAATCTTGATCCCATCCTGGAAAAGTGCCCCTCCGTGGCACACGTGGTCGTTGTGAACCATGCCAACCTTGAAGATGTGAAGATGCAGCCCAACAGGGACATCTGGTGGCATGACCTGGTTGAAGACTTCACCCTGGACGTGGACTTCCCCTGCGAGCGCATGAACTCCACAGACCCGCTCTTCCTGCTGCACACCA
>CASEWR010000197.1 GCA_949291675.1 uncultured Desulfovibrio sp.
TCACTCCCCAGGCTGTGCGCAATTCCCTGCTGATGTACGAAGACAATGCATGCAAAAGTGTCTGAAAGCCCTGGGTGACACGGGTATGATTCTTGAGTGATGCCATGGCTGTCTCTCGCTGTCGTTATTTGTGTATGCTGAGAAGGTCGCCTTCGGTCATGCGGCTTCCTGTCTGTTTTTTTGCTCTCAGCTGAATTTCAGACCAGGAAACAACCAGGGCATTGTACGCATAGGCCTCCTGGCTCCAGCCTTTTCTGTCTGCAAGACTGAACAGTCTGTAGGCAAGCTCCCTGGCACTGTCTGCAGCATCGCCAAATTCGGATACAAGGTTGGCGCAGGCTGCAATGCCGCCGCTCTCCATGGCCTTTGTCAGCTGCTGGGTCAGGAGCCAGATTATCATTGCATTCTCTGCTTTGAGCTCAGGCAGGTCGTCACGCTCCTGCAGATGCACAATGCCCTTTCCGGCAACAACAAGGCCCTTGTTTGCAAGCCGTTCCACAGAGGTATTCTTTGCCCTGGCAAGCACATCTGCATCACCGAACTGCATGTCATTAAAGCCATACTGCCCGTAGAGCGTGACGCAGAAGCGGGACTCCTCATCCAGTGCGCCTTCCTGCTCTGTGAAATAGGCATCGAGCTCCTGGTTGATGAGCTGCAAGGCCTTGCGGACTGTCATGGCAGTGCCATCTGCTTCCAGCACCTGTACATAGCGGGAATAGACAGCCATGCCTGGACCAATGGCCGCCTGGGCCATGTCCACAGGCGCAATATTGCTTGCCTGCAACGTCTTCAAGGAAGAACGCAGTTCCTTCTTCAACTCCATCAGGAAGTTGCGGCGTGGGCAGGCTGAGGCGCTGGCAGGACGTTTGCGGCAGACAAGGACAATGGATGAGGCAAGGGCATTGGTGTTGCTGGCTACAGAACGGTTTGCCATTTCTGTGCGCATGGGCCATGTGCCGGTAATGGCAAAACCTGCTTTGATAATGGCTGAGAGCATGGTTTCCCAGCCAGTTGAAGCTTGAGTTCCGTCACTGCCGTCGTCAGTTTCGCTCTGCTTGTAGGCATAGTAGATGGTGACAGGCACATCTTCCCGTGCAGCAGTATGCATTTGTTTGCAGGCAGAAAGCATACCGTCTTCAAAAAAGTTTCGAGCCTTTGCCTTGCTTCCTGCAAAACGATATGGCGTTGCAACAAGTTCTTCTGCCTTGGGAACCTGTATGGTGCGGAAGAGAGACGGATATGTCTTTTTCAAAGAATGACGCATCCATATATAGAAAAAATCTGCGAGATCTGCATAGCCGATATTGTCATAATATGGCGGATCAGAGGATATGACAATGTCATGCAGGCCACAGTCTGTTTGTGCATCATGCTGGCTGGCACTGCCCTGCCTAGAAGCTGGAAACTTTTGGAGGCTTATTACTACCCAGTCTAACATATTGTTGAAACATCCAGACGAACTGCAGAAAGGATTTCCTTCCACATAATCCCAGACCATAGGCACAGCCTGGCGCGTAAATGTATGCCCAATTACTTCTCTTGTGCTATGCCATGAACAAATAGAAGAATGGTAGTCCGCCAGCTTATCCACCACAAAAGCCAGGTAGACACCCACAGCCTGGCCATAGGCAGTTGCACCACACCCACCTTCTGCCAGCCCTTTGCCATCGTCAGCCATGCCCGCAGCCCTGGCATCCTCGGTTGCTTGTAGCTGGGCTTCAGCTACAAGATCGCTGAAGGTTATCAGCATTGTGAGCTGGCGGGGGGTGAAGAGATCAGCAAAGTTATGCAGGCCATAGTTGGAGACGTTGACTGTTGTTTTCCCCATAAGCTCGCCGTCAGGATACTCTTCGGGCATGCTCACGTCTGATGCCTGCACCTGCACGGCATCTGGCGTCAGGTACAGCCTTCCTCTTACCCCCTCGGCTACAACAGCCATCATCCGGGCAGACATAGCACCTGCCTGTCCCTGTTCACGAATGTAGTTGAAAGGCACAGTTGCTCCGCAGCATGCACACACAGCGCCACTCCGGGTCACTGTCCCTTCCATGGATGGTTTGCCATGGTGATGCACTGCACAGGTCGTTACCCCACCAGTAAAATGCGGTTCTACCCACGCTTCATTGCCTTTCTTTGTTGACAACGCAAAAGATTTTACAAGAGGCATATCACAGCCGCAGGCAGGATTGGGACATGTGACAGTTCTGGCCCATATCCAGGCAATGACCGTTGCTTCACCTCCACCCTGTTCTGCAGGAAGTTCTACTTTGGGATATAAATGGCCGATGCGCCTGAAAGCTTTCTTCTTCATCCATTCGCCGTAATAGCGAACGTCCTCGGCAAGGCCTGATGCACCTTTCCACTCTCTGTCCGTGCCAAGACGCTTGTTTGCTTCAGGATTGACGGGCTTTGTGCCGGCAAACCTGGGAGGAATCTCAATCATGGCCTTGTTGATCATCACAGCCACAGGGTTCAGATCATGGGCATGTGCTTCCAGCCCCAGACGCTGTGCTTCCAGAGGAATGGAGCCGCCCCCGGCAAAGGGATCCAGAAAGACCAGCTGATCCTCGCCCATGGACTTTCTAATCTCTGCACGGGCTTCTGCCAGAAGCTCCTCATTGTTGGAGTTTTCCCATTTCACCAGCTCTGCCAGCAGATCATGCAG
>CASEWR010000198.1 GCA_949291675.1 uncultured Desulfovibrio sp.
TTCAGATGCCGCAGTTCCTGAGTTTGCAGGAGAAGGTGCTGCGGTTCTTCTGAAAGCAATGCAACTGCGCGCTGATGCACTGCCTGTACTCTTCTGTGAACTGCACTTTGCGGAAAATGGGACACACTTTTTCAGAAACTGCTCTCCTGAAACCTCGGTACAGAATGCAGCAAAAGGCCTCCCCTCACCAGAAGTACAGCAGGTACCGGTGGGGAAGGCCAGCAAACGCTGCGCGCCATTGTCAGACGTCATGCTCTGTTGTGCACAACTTCTGTGCCGGGACACAGAGGCCCTGCACACAACGCTACATACTGCAGTCCATGTCCGAGGGCATACGCCAGTCGCCGCGCGGAGATAAGGAGACAGTGCCCACCTTGGGGCCGTCCGGCAGGCAGCTGCGCTTGAACTGCTGGGCAAAGAAGCGCCTGAAGAAGGTCTCAAGGGTCTTTGCCACCATCTCCTCCTCACCAGGGAAGGCAATGTTTGCCAGGGCCTGAATCTTCTCCCTGGCAAAGCCGTTGCGCACAAAGTGATAGAGGAAGAAGTCGTGCAGCACGTACTTGCCAATGGTGCCTTCCGTGGACTGGCGATTGCCCTGGGCGTCCGGAGGCAGAAGCTCCGGGCTTATCTCAGTGCCTGAGATGGAGAAGAGCACGTCATGCACATCCTCGTGCATCTTTGCGTATTCTTCTACTAAAAAGCGCACCAGGGTCTTGGGCACACCGGCATTGACCCCGTACATGGACATGTGGTCGCCATTATAGGTGGCCCAGCCCAGGGCCAGCTCGGACATGTCCCCTGTGCCCACCACAAGGCCCCCTTCGCTGTTGGCAAGGTCCATGAGGATCTGGGTGCGCTCGCGGGCCTGCACGTTCTCATAGGTCACGTCATAGACAGTGCTGTCATGGCCTATGTCCTCGAAATGCCTGAGGCAGGCAGCCTTGATATCAATGGTTTTGCTGCGTACACCAAGTTTTTCCATAAGGGTTAAGGCATTGATCTTTGTGTGATCCGTTGTCCCGAAGCCTGGCATGGTCACTGCCAGAATGTGCTCCCTGGAGAGCTTGAGCCTGTCACAGGCAGAGGCAGCCACCAGTAAAGCCAGGGTGCTGTCCAGGCCGCCGGAGATGCCGATGACCATGCACCGTGCTCTGGCCCTGGCAAAGCGCCTGGCAAGGCCGCTGGCCTGCAGATGCAAAATCTCGCGGCAGCGCTCGTCCAGCTCCTTTCCCCTGGGCACAAAGGGTGCGGGGTCCACCATGTCTGGCATCACGTCTGTTTCGGGCAGAGGCTTTGCCTGCACGTGCACATAGGTGTGGCGTCCCTTCTCGTCCACAGGGCGCTGGGCAAAGCAGGGATCCTTCAGGCGGTCATTGGCAAGGCGCTCCAGGTCCACCACAGCCATGGTGAGTCCGGCTCCATTCCCGTCATCCTCCCTGCTTTCGGCCAGCAGCCGGGCATTGCTGGCAATAAGGGCATGGCCGCTGAAGACAAGGTCCGTCGTGCTCTCGCCCGGCCCTGCAGACACATAGGCATAGGCACACAGGCAGCGGCCGGACTGCATGCGTACCAGGTCCCGTCTGTAGCGGGACTTGGTGGCCACTTCATTGGAGGCAGAGGGATTGAGGATCAGATTGGCCCCAAAGCCCGTGTGGCGCGAGCTCGGCGGCATGTTGACCCAGAGGTCCTCGCAGATCTCGCAGGCCACCACCAGCTCCCCGGACTCCACCAAAAGGTCGGGCGTAAAGGGCACAGTCTGGCCGCACAGGGTCACTGTGTCGGAAGTCCTTGCACTGGCCGGGGCAAACCAGCGCTTTTCGTAGAATTCCTGGCTGTTGGGAATATAGGTCTTGGGCACAACGCCAAGAATGCGGTCACCCTGGAAGAGCACTGCCACATTGAAGAGGGTTGCATTGTGCACAAGGGGCATGCCAAGGCAGACAAGGGTCTGGGGGGCAAGGGTCCCGGCCCGGTCAAGAATGTTCTGCAGGGCCCGTTCACAGCGCACATGCAGGCTCTTCTGCAGGAAGAGGTCTGCGCAGGTATAGCCTGTGAGCACAAGCTCAGGGAAGAGGACCACGTCAGCCTCTGCCTGCACAGCCTTCTCAAGGCTGGCAAGGAGTTTTCCGGCATTGACCCCGGGATTGCCGAGCTCGACCTCGAAGAGGGCGCAGGCTGTGCGCACAAAGCCAAACCTTGTGTTCATTACCGCTCCCCTCCGCGACTGGGGGTGAACTCTTCACCTATCTTGTAGAGCAGGTCCATCTTGGCCTCGTAGTAGGCAGGGCTCATGACCAGCTTGTGCAGATGGGGGTTATCAAAGCGCTGCTCTTCTTCCCAGATTTCCTCGGTGAGCTGCCTGCACACATAGTCCCGGATCTCCTTTAAGGAAGGCGAGGACGCCACGCGCCTGCCATTGCGCATCACAGGCTGCTGCAGCTCGCGCACAGTCACATCCTCGTAGCTTCTGCTGCGCCAGGGCTTCATGGGGTTCACATAGCGGTAGGGCGCGGACACATCCACAACCTCATCATAGAGGGTCAGCAGGTCCGAGATGGCATGGCCGGTCTGATTGTAGACGCGATAGACGCGCTTTCTGCCAGGGTTGGTAATCTTCTCCACAGTCTCGGAGATCTTGATGCGCGGGTCTTCCCTGCCGTCCTTTTCCACGGAAACCAGCTTGTAGACTGCGCCGAACACAGGCTCGCTTCTGGCTGTGATGAGCCGCTCGCCCACACCGAAGCTGTCAATGCAGCCGCCCTGCTCAATGAGCGAGGTGATGGTGTACTCATCCAGGCTGTTGGAGACGGAAATTTTGCAGTCTGTAAGGGATGCATCATCAAGCATGGTTCTGGCGCGCTTGGAGATGTAGTCAAGGTCGCCCGAGTCAATGCGCACGCCCTTCAGGCGCTTGCCCATGGGCTCAAGCACTTCCTTTGCCGTTTTAATGGCATTGGGAATGCCCGAGTGCAGCACATTGTAGGTGTCCACCAAAAGGACGGCACCGTCAGGATAGGCCTCGGCAAAGCGCCTGAAGGCCGTGTACTCATCATGATGGTACATGACCCAGCTGTGGGCCATGGTGCCTGTCACAGGAATGCCGAACATCTGCCCTGCCAGCACTGTGGCTGTGCTGTCCACACCGCCTATGTAGGCGGCTCTGGCGCCATACACTGCGGCATCGGCATTGTGGGCGCGCCTGGCACCAAAGTCAGCCACGCCCCTGCCTTTTGCAGCATGGACGATACGCTGGGCCTTGGTGGCAATGAGGGACTGATGGTTGATCTGATTGAGAATGGCAGTTTCCACCAGCTGGGCGTCCACTAAGGGCGCATTGACAGTGAGCACAGGCTCATTGGGATACATGATGGTGCCTTCCGGAAAGGCATCTATGTCGCCTGTGAAGCGGAAGGATGCAAGTTTTTGCAGAAAGTCCTCGGGAAAGAGTTTGAGCGCACGCAGATACTCGATATCTTCAGGGTCAAAGCGCATGTTTTCCAGGAAATCAAGTACCTGTTCAAGACCGGCAAAGATGGAGAAGCCGCCATAGTCCGGATTGTGCCTGAAAAAGACGTCAAAGGTCACCCTGACATTGTCCGAGGACGTGCCATAGTAGCCGTTTGCCATGGTCATTTCATAGAGATCCATGATCATGGATAGGTTGCGTTTGTCGCTCTGACGCATGATTGTCCTCTCTTCAGGCCCGTTGTGTCCTGAGTACCCTGCGGCCTGCTCTTCCCTGCCAGCACAGCACAGGGGATGTCTGAAAGCTCTGTGCAGCGTTGGAAGGCCCTATTCGGGAGCAGCGAAGCAGGTGCCTGCAGCAGATGTGCTGCTGTCCCGGATGATGTCTATCTGACAGCTTGCCATGGTGGAAAGGGCAGCCTCATGTGCCGGTACACTTGAGCCTGCACAGCAGTCCGCAAGCACAGCCACCCGCACCTGCGGGGCAAAGCTCTTGACCAGCAGGGCATTGCAGACCACACAGATGTCCGTGCACAGGCCTGCGAAGAAGACTGCGTCCACATTCCCTCTGGCTGCAGCCTCGCCAAGCTCCTTTGCCAGGGCAGTGCTGCCAAAGGTCTCCTTCTCAAAGACCCGGTAGTCATGCTCCCTGCGCAGGGCCTCAAGCTCCGGCACAAACTGCCAGCCTTCACTCCCCTCCACACAGTGCACCACCGGAAGCCGTTTTCCTTCCTGAGTGGCAAGATAGTCTGCATAGTGCGTATCACGGGTGAGCAGGACAGGACCATCAAAGTCCCTGATTCTCTCAAGAAGTGCGGGCAGCATGGCCTGCGCCTCGGCAGAGCCTAAGGAGCCGCTGACAAAGTCCTTCTGAACGTCCACAACAACAAGATACTTCTGCGCCATTGCCATGCCTTACAAAACAGCCGGGCAGCCTGCCATGACTGATGCCCTGGCGGCTGTCCGGGCTGAGGTACTTGAAATTCGTAATATACTAGTTCTTTGCTTGTCTTCTTGGCAAGGGGGTGCACAGAAGCGAAACATGTGTCCACTGCCGAAGTCAGGCACTGACTAAAGAGGGGCTGCACGCGGAAGCACGCTGCCCGCCTTTCTGCGCAACTGTCCTGAAAGAAGGTCTTTTTGCTCTTTCTGCCGTTTTTGGGCCGCAAAAAAAGCCCCTGAATGGAACATAAACTTGTTCCGTTCAGAGGCAGTCTTTGGGTGCAGCAGCTGAAAAATTTTTTCAGCTGCCGCAATGTCTTGTGAAGGCTGCAGGACGCTAGCAGACCACATTCTGCTGTCTGCCTTCAAGCCAGGCAAAGAGATTGTCAAAGACAATGTCGCAGCGCAGCTCCATGGACTCCACGCTGGCAAAGGCCATGTGCGGGGTCACAATGCAGTTGGGAGCCTGAAGCAGGACATGGTCGGCAGGCAGCGGCGGCTCTGTATCAAAGACGTCCAGGGCTGCGCCGGCAATGGTGCCGTCCTGCAGGGCCTTTGCCACAGCGGCAGTCTCCACCACGGGACCGCGGGCTGTGTTGATGAGGTAGGCCGTCTTCTTCATGAACTTCAACGTCTCGGCATTGATGAGATGACGGGTGCCGTCATTGAGGGGGCAGTGCAGGGAGACGATATCGGACTCTCTGAGCAGCTCCTCAAGGCTCACCTGCCTGTCAAAGAGGGGATCCGTCACTTTGGAGCGGTTGTAGGCAAGCACAGTGCAGCCAAAGGCCTTGCACAGGGCTGCGGTCTTCTTGCCGATGTGGCCTGCGCCCACAATACCCACGGTCTTGCCCTGGAGAAGCCTGCCGGGCAGCTTTGTGCCACCATTGCGCACGCTCTTTTCCTGGCCGGGCACATTGCGCAGAAGGTCAATCATGAAGCCGATGGCAAGCTCAGCCACGCCGGTGTCGGCATAGCCGGAGGCATTGCTGATGGCAATGCCGCGCTCCTTTGCAGCAGCCACAGGAATGTGATCCACACCGGTGAAGGCCACATCAATGAACTTGAGGGAAGAGCACTCTTCCACCACCTTCTGCGCAAGGGGCATGTTGGCAATCATGACAACATCAGCATCCCTTGCTTCCTGAAGCTGCACTTCGGGATCGGTGTTTTTGGCAAATTCCTGAAAAGTGTGCCCCATTTCCTCAAGTTTCCTCACCTTTGAGGCCACAAGCTCTGCACTCACGCCGAGGCTTTCAAGCAATACAATCTTCATCCCAGATTCTCCCTGAATGGTTGAAGGTCTGAAAAGGACTTTCCCCAAGGAAAGCCGGCCACAAAGCCCTGCTCCCACAGTCCTGCATACGCCTGCACCATGCAGAACACAGGCGGACACATGCAAAACTACAGGGCTTTTCCAAAGAAAAAGGCCTGCACAACACTGTGTACAGGCCGTATTTTCTGAATGGTGGGCCATCGGAGACTCGAACTCCAAACCAATTGATTAAGAGTCAACTGCTCTACCAATTGAGCTAATGGCCCGTTGAAGTGAAAATGTGTTTACGCTCGCAGCCCCACCTTGTCAACAACTTTTCTTCAAAAGGACAAAAAAAATTCCTCTTCTGCCCTGAACAGGGCCATTCCGGCCGATTTGCAGCTGTGCTGTGGCAGTCACGAACACGCGCACGCCCGCGCGTGCCAGGGCTTCGTCACACACGCACCCGGCAGCATACTGTCTCTGGCGTGTCCCTTGCCCCGTATGAGACGACAGACAGCATCTGCCAGGGCCCTGGCAGCCAGGTCAGGCCCCCTGCTCTGGCTCTGCTCAGCTGTTCACAGGCCCGGCCTGCACACCAAATGCGTCCAGGACAAAGCCTGCAGCACGGCTCAGCACGTCCTCCGTTGCCTCAAGCTGGCCGCGCTCGCCCTTTACAAAGACGACAAGCAGGATGTCGCGGGCACGTTCTCCTTCGCCCAGGCGCACAAGACCCAGGTCATGCACATTGCCATACGCTGAGCCTGTCTTGTGCCAGAGTCTGGCAGTGTCAGGCAGGGCAGCTGCTATGCGTCTGCTCCCTGTCTGCACAGCCCCTGCAAAGTCCAGCAAACGGGCCCGTGCGCCGGGGGCAAGCATATCCCCGAAGAGCACGGTGTGCAGGGCTGCAAGGTAGCCCCGGGCTGTGGTGGTATTGGCATTTTTGTCAGCTGCGCCGGTTTCCCAGCCTGCCCGATTGACCTCGGGCTCGTCGTCGCGAATGACAAAGTCCGTATCCCCCATGCGCCGCATGGCTGCATTCAGCGCATCTGGTCCGCCAAGCTCAGTCAGGAGCAGGTTGGCTGCGGTATTGTCGCTTTGCTGCACTGCCACAGTGCACAGCTCTGCCACAGTCATGCCCTCTTTGCCCCTGCCTCTGGTCCCTGGCGCCCATTCAAGCTCCGCGGCCCTCTCCCAGTGCAGGCGCTTTGTCAGAAGGTCTGGCTGCTGCTGACTCAGTCTCAGGATCTCGGCAGCCACAAAGAACTTGAAGGTACTGCAGAAGGCATAGCGTGTTGAGCCATGATGGAAGAAGGCAGTCTTTGTCTGCACATCGTATGCTGCCAGACCAATGCTGCGCCCGCTCTCCTGCTCCAGAGCCGTCAGGGAAGCCACAAGCTGCTCCGCCACGTGAGCCGGCAGTGTCGCCTGCTGCATGGGGGCAGCTGTCACAGGCCCTGCAGCCTGTGTTGCTTCAGGGCAGACAGTGCGCGACTGTGTCTCACTCTGAGCCAGGCCGGGGCTCAGGAAGAGAAACAGAACAAGCAACAGTGTCGCTTTCAGGGGCCGTCTCAGCTCCAGGCTGGCTGCGGGGCTGGCTGTGATGGCTGCGGACAATGACATCGGCGTAGACCCTCCCGGGGGACAAAGCTTTTGCAGAATGGGCGAAGACTGCCCGCAAACACAGAGCCTGTCCAGAGCCGGGGCAGAAAGCGGGCAGCAGAAGAGTCGCGCACTGGCATATCGCGCAACAGGGTATCGCGCGCTGGACTATCGCGCACTGACGTCCAGTCAGACCGGCACGCTGACACTGTCACAGCGGGCAGACACACTGTCTGCGCATGCCGGGACAAGGGCCGCCTGAACAGACATCCGTGCAAACCAGGGGGTACACCGGACCGCCCTGCCCCGTCAGCGCTCTTTGCTGCAGCAGGGATGGATGGCTTACCATCCATCCCATCAAAGGATCACAGGCAATCCCTGGGCCTTACAGTATCCTGTTCGCGTCTTGACAGTAGATCGCGCAACGAAAGTTGCTAAAATCACAGCCCTGGTTACCCTGGCTGTCCACGATTCTGTCTTGAAAAATGGCCCATGCAAACTTCGTGGGGAAAGCAAAAACCACGCTCTTGTCGTGATTGAAGATTTGAAAGTGCGGAATATGTCGCGTTCGGCGTCAGGTACGGTGGAAGCTCCGGGAAAATGCGTGCGTGCCAAGTCCAGTTTGAATAAGTCCATTCTGGATCAGGGCTGGTACGAGTTTAGGCGGCAACTTGCCTACAAGCTGGCATGGCTTGGCGGCACATTGCTTGCCATTCCTCCCCAATACACCAGTCAGAAATGCAGTCGTTGCGGCTGTGTGGACAAGAAAAATAGACCATCACAGGCAAGATGTAAGTGTACAGCCTGTGGATTTGAATGCAATGCTGACTACAATGCGGCGTTGAACATTCTGGCGGCAGGGCATGCCGTGTCAGCCTGTGGAGCGGGAAGGGTTTAAGCGCCCGCGTTGAAGCAGGAACCCGCCTATGGCGCGGCTCGTTAGAGCCGCTACCGATAGGAATCCCCCGACTTTAGGCGGGGAGGATGTCAAAGAAATACTTTGTACGGAAGATTGAATTCTTCCCCCAGGCGCTTGGCCATTTTTGTGGAAATCGGGCGCTTCCCGCTTTCCATTTCAGAGATGGCGTTTTGGCTGACGCCGAGGCGAGCAGCTAGCTCCGCCTGCGTGAGGTCTTCCCTGCCGCGCAAACCGCGCAAGGCCATCGCCGGGCAACCGTCAGGAAAAACTTCTTCAGCACTGACGATCTCTTCTCCCTCTGAATTAACCCGGCGCACCTTGTGCCCGGCCAGAGAAAGGACTCCGCGAATGGCCTCGGCAACCTTTTGGATGTTTGCCGAAGGGACGGTAAGCTGGATCACACCGCGCCCTTCCTCATCGGAACGAAGCATTATTTCTGCCAACATAGAATTTCTCCACTTAGGAACTGCCGAAAAATAACTATCGACTTTTTTCTCGCCAAACATGTTGCAATGACTAGTTTCATGGCGACAAAATAGACATTTGTTTAACGGCAGTTCCTAACTTGGCTTTTTGCTTTTCAGCCTTGCGGCTGAAAACGACTGTCCACAGCTTGATATCGTCAGCGTCTTTCGTCAACTACCCCGCCCTGAAGGGCGAGGCTTGAACAAAGCCTGAGTTGACTAGCCTCAGCTTTCCGAAAGGGAAGACAATACATGACAATTCCCGGCAATTGAGTCGCGTTCCTGCCAGGCGTGCTGAATCCGAGAGTCAGCCTGCACAGACTCAGAGCAGGCCCTGCGACTGGATACATGGGCCTGGATCAGGGTAAAGGCCAGAGTCAGGAGCCGCGACAAATCAGGACCCGTGTCGACAGACGCCTCTGAGAGTGCGCGTGAACACTCTTTTTTGTCCGGCGCCGGCACTGACATAATCCGTTCGCGCACCAGTACCGGGCGGGATCCGGCAGTGTCCGTGCGGCAAAACAAAGCCGCCCCGGGAAAGACTCAGGGCGGCTGGAAATCTTCGTTACGAAGCGGGTCTGTGCTTACTTGAAGGCCTTTTCAAAGTTGGGCACAACCTGCTTCTTGCGGCTCATGACGCCGTCGAGCCACACATGGGTGCCCTCGGGGGCCTTGCCGAATGCCTTCTCCACGATGG
>CASEWR010000199.1 GCA_949291675.1 uncultured Desulfovibrio sp.
AGGCATTGAGATCAATGAGGCCTGCTGCGACCTGTGCCGCGCAACCCTTTCAGATGCCCGCGTACGCATCATCAATGCGGATATCTTCAGCTTTGACCTTGCTTCCCTGACACAACAGCCCGAACAGGACAGGCACACGTCGAACGGAAAGGAACAGCGCCAGCCTGAGAACAGGCACATCCTCATTCTGGGCAATCCGCCCTGGGTGACACAGGACACGCTGACAAGCCTGAACTCGGACAATACTCCGCTCAGAGAGAACTACAAGGGGCTGCGGGCATTGAGGCCATAACAGGTGCCGGCAACTTTGACATCTGCGAGACCATAGTGCTCAGGCTTGTCCGACACTTCCATACCCTGGACTGCACCCTGGCATGCTCTGCAAGACCTCTGTGGCCAGAAGCGTCTATACCGAGATTTGCCGCAGCAGCATCCCCTGCCAGTCCTGCGACATCTACACTGTAGATGCGCACGCCATCTTTGGCATTCGCGCCAGCGCCTGCCTGCTTGCCGGCAGAGACGGCAGACCCATCATGACAGATGACACCATCTACTTCCTGGCCTTTGCCAAACGTGAACCTGCCTGGGTCTGCATGCTGCTGTTGAACTGGCTCCCTGTGCAGCATTTTCTCATTGCTCTTGCCTTTGCTGATGCCAAAAGGCCCTATACCAGGAAGCTTCCTTGACCGCCTTGACCTGCAAAAGGTCCTTGCCAGGCTGCGTTATGCAGACCTTGTGCAGACAGAAAAAGCCCCTGGCCTGCCCTCTCTTGTCAATGAAAAGATGCTGAAGGACTTTGCAGATCTTGTGACAGAAACATCTGCATGAAGCAGGCCTGCGGGAACAGGGCCATGGGAACAGGGGGAGCAGGCGCAGAGCACACAAAACAGCCCTTGTGCCGGCACAAGGCAGTGACAGTCCTGGCTGACAGCCGCAGTTTCTGCTCTATGGCCAGGCTTGAGCCTGTTGCCAGGCCTGCCACAGCATCTCCAAAGTCTGCCGGTCGCCCCTGTGCACACACTCTGGTCATAGACAGAGCTTTCCGCTACCATCCCTTGCAGAGCAAAACCATATGCACGCGCAGGCAAACCATGGACAAGAAGCTGCCACCTCCCTCAACTCAGGGCCTGTGGGCCATCGTGGACTGCAATAACTTCTTTGCGTCCTGCGAGACCATTTTCCGCCCGGACTTGAAGGACAGGCCGCTGGTGGTGCTTTCCAGCAATGACGGCTGTGTCATTGCCCGCTCTGCCCAGGCCAAGGCCCTGGGTATCAAGATGGGTGTCCCGGCCTTTCAGGTGCAGCAGATCTTCAAGGCCTGCAAGGTGGAAGTCTTCTCCTCGAACTTCCGCCTCTATACCGAGGTCTCGCGCAGGGTCATGGAAGTGCTTGCCCACTTCTGTCCCAGGGTCGAGCAATACAGCATTGACGAGGCCTTTCTCTATCTGGACGGCGTCCTTGAGACCTGCAGCAGTGACTTTGCCCCCTACCTCATTGACAGGGTGCAGCACTATGCCGGCGTGCCTGTCTCCATAGGCCTTGCCCGCACCCGCACCCTTGCCAAGCTGGCAAGCCATATTGCCAAGCAGCGCAAGTGCGGCAGCTTCTCCCTGGCTGTACCTGAAGACGAGCTTGTGCGCCTGCTCTCAAACATCCCAGCGGAAGAGATCTGGGGCATAGGACGCCGTCTTGCCAGGCGCCTCTCCCAGCAGGGCATAGAGACGGCTGCCCAGCTTCGGGCCGCCAATCCCTGGCGCATGCAGCAAAGCTACAGCGTCAACCTCTTCAACACCATCCTTGAGCTGCGCAACACGCCCATGATTGACGTGGGCGCAGCAGGCCAGCGCAAGTCCCTTGCCGCCTCGCGCTCCTTTGGCAACAAGGTCACGCGCATTGAGGATTTGCGCGAGGCAGTGGCCACCTTCACAGCCTCTGCCTTGAAGCGCCTGCGTGCAGAGGGCCTGGTGGCTCGCTGTATTGAGGTGCGCATACGCACCTCCTATTACAGCAGGGATGAGCTTTTTGTGCGCAGTACAGCGGAATACCTTGAGCGCTATACCTCTGACACCATAGCCTGCACCGCGGCTGCCATGCGCTGCCTGGAGCGCATCTACGAGCCGGGGCATCCCTATGCCAAGGCCGGGGTGCTGCTCTCGGACATCAAGCGCCCGGACCAGGTGCAGCAGAGCCTGCTCGACATGGACAATGTCGCAGCAGACCAGCGCAGATCGCGGCTCATGGCTGTCATGGACGCTATCAATGCCAGACTTGCTCCGGGAGATGCCAGGTTGCGCCTTGCTGCCGAGGGCTGCAACAAGGAGGCCCCCTGGCGCACCCTGCAGGCCCACAAAAGCCCTGACTTCGACTTCCTCTGGGAGCCCATCACGGAAGAGCCCGGAAACGGCCCGTGCAGGGCTGTGCGCACCAAACGGGGCTTTGCACCCCCCAATGTCATCTGAAAGGGCAACGACGCAGGTGACCCAGTCCTGTTTTGACCCGCTGCCCTTCCCCCCGCATTTCAAAACAGGCCTGAATCGGCGGCGGGCCACCCCAGGGATCACGAAAAGGATCACGAAAAGGATCACGAAGACGCTGCCAGAAAATCTTTTTGCCTGAAAAATTTCTTGAAGTATGGCTGAGACTTAAGGGTGGAAGCGTAGCCCTGAATAGCAGTGACTCCGGGAAAAAGGGAGGCGTCAACAAGAAGACCTCGGACAGGCGCTTGTTCATATCCCGCATCCCCTTCGAGCGTGAAGACAACGCCGCCAGAAACGCCATGGTCATCAGGAGACACTGGTCAGTAGAATCCTTCCACTGGCTGGTTGGGTACTGTTTCATATCGACAGCTCACCAATGCCATGCACCCTGGCAAGCCGGGCAGCAATTTGTTCTGCAAAGTCCGCTGGCGTTTGACTGTATCCGCTTCCTCGGTTACGAAGTCGCAGAAAGCGAATTGTGGTACGCCAGAAAGATGGCTCGCGATCGTGCCGCCCGCCGCGAGTACTTTGATGTTGAGCGCAATCGCAGAAAACGCGGTGACATCTATATCATGCATATTCTTGATGGAGAATTTAAAAGTGATAATACACGCCTACGACAAACTGTATCTTGAAAAGGCTCGTACCGCGCTGGGGCGTATGCTGGACTTTGCCGTACATAATCTGAAGTACGATCTGTCAACATTCTTCGAGCTGTTTATCGCTTCCAGTGTTGCAAATCGTTTTGAATATGGAGATTTCACCATTCTGGCAGGCAAATCAGGGATAGAGCTGGCCTATATGGTTCTTGATGAAACGGGAGCCGACTATAAACGCCTGCCACCCCGTTTCACAGCGGGACGTAGTGAAGAGTATTGGACGGGGTGGGCACTTGCCTATTACCAATGGCTCACAGCCATAAAGTTTTCAGATATCATCAGAGCCGTTCCCATCAGGGAGGTTTGTGCGCTCTATTCGCCGTACCACGAGATGGATATCCGGCATTTTGCAGACAAGATGAACGAACTTTGTCTGCATCGAAGAACAAAAACACGTCTGAAACAGCTTCGTCAACTGGTTGGTCTGAGCCAGAGAGAGCTTGCCGAAAGATCGGGAATCTCCCTGCGTACCATTCAGCAGTTTGAACAGCGGAAGAGGAATATCAACAAGGCTCAAATAGACACCCTGCTCCCGTTGAGTATGGCTCTGTATTGTGATGTCAGAGATCTGCTTGAGCCTCTGGAGCAGACCACAACAGAGTAAAATCAAGGGGAGTTGCCTAAGGAATCGGCAGAAAACAATCTGTGCCATACTGAAACAAAGTCTGCCGCCTGGCAGCTTCAGCCGTGCCCTGCCGGCACTGCTGGTGGGCACAGTGGTGGAGAAGCAGAACGCCTTTGCCCTTCGCTGCACAAATCCGGCAACCTTTCTCGTCATGCTTACCTCCGGAAAGATGCTGAACTTTCTTTTCACCACCCCCGAGGGAGGCTCAGCCCTGTACAGCTACTCCGGTGGCTGCTCCAATGCATACCTGCACAAAGCATCTGCGGGAGCGCTACAGCAGCAGACAGGCCAGGGTGTGGCAGAGTGGCCTGATTGCCGGCGAACAAGCCTGCGGCCTTCGCATGAGAAGACGTGGAAGAGCCCTGTGAAATGCCATGGGAAACTCCATCATGAGGGACTGTCCCGGGGCCCTGCCGGCAATTCAGCTGCAGGCTGAGGAGCACGACGGGCCAGACAGAAAAAGGCATCCACCCGGGGAGTTCCCAAAGAGGATGCCTTTGTGCTGTGCAGTCTGCGTCCTGACTACTTGCTGAACTTGTCGATATAGCCGATGACGAAGAGGAAGATGATGAGCGGAGGCAGGATCCAGCGCAGATAGAAGCGCATGCACTTGTGCAGCTTCAGGCCCACACCGGTATTGGCTTCCCTCTCGAAGTTGTCCCAGCCCCAGCCGCTGCGCAGGGTGCAGAAGAGCACCAGGATGAAGGAGCCCAGGGGCAGAAGGTGGTTGCTGACAATGAAGTCTTCCAGGTCAAGCACACTGGAGCCTGGTCCGAAGGGCTGGAAGGAGGACCAGAGGTTGAAGCCCAGGGCGCAGGGCAGAGCCAGGATCCACAGCAAAATGCCGTTGATGATGTTGGCAGTGCGTCTGCTCGTCTTGAACACGTCGATGAAGTAGTTGACCATGTTCTCGAACACGGCAATGACTGTGGTCAGGGCTGCGCAGCTCATGAAGAGGAAGAAGAGGAAGCCCCACAGACGGCCTGCGCTCATGTTGGCAAAGATGTTGGGCAGGGTCACGAAGACAAGGCCCGGGCCTGCACCGGGCTCCACACCATAGGTGAAGCAGACAGGGAAGATGATGAGGCCGGAGAGAATGGCCACCATGAAGTCCAGACCGGTGATGATGAGCACTTCACCGGGCAGGCTCTTTTCCTTCTTCAGGTAGCTGCCGAACACGGTCATGGCGCCGATACCCACGGACAGGGCAAAGAAGGACTGGTTCAGGGCTGCAGAAAAGATGTTCAGAAAGCCCGTCTTCTGCATGTTCTCGAAGTTGGGCATGAGGTAGAACTCAAGGCCCTTGCCGGCGCCATCCAGGGTCAGGGACTTGCAGACCAGGGCAATCAGGGTCACGAACAGGCCTGCCATGAGAATCTTGACCACGCGCTCCACACCATTCTGCAGGCCGGCAATGCACACACAAAAGGCAATGAGCACTGTCAGGGTCATGCCGAGAATCTGCTGTGCGGGAGAGCCTAAGATATCGCCGAAGAACTGTCCCACTGCCGCAGGATCAAGGCCTGTGAAGGAGCCTGTGAGCATGTACCAGCAGTAGAGCAGCAGCCAGCCTGTCACCACCACGTAGAACATGAGCAGGCAGTAGGAGCCCACAATGGCCCACCAGCCGAGACGGTGCCACTTTGTCCCTTTGGGCTCCAGGACGTGGTAGGCCAGTCCCAGATTGCGCCTTGATGCTCTGCCTATGGAAAATTCCACGATCATGACAGGCATCACCAGAAAGGTGCAGACGATGAAGAGGATAACAAACCAGGCACCACCGTACTGACCGGTGATGTATGGGAAACGCCAGACATTGCCAAGACCAATGGCGCAGCCTGCAGAGACAAGTAAAAAGCCCAGCCGTGAAGCCAGACTTTCACGAACTTCCGAAGCCATGTGTGAGTCCTTGCAAAAAAGGGGGATGGGGGGAGACGACAAAATGAGGAAGAGACAGCAAAACGAAGGCTGTCTTGTGCAGACGCCTTCTGTTGTCCACAGGGCCTGACCAGGCCTTTGCCCGTACAGGTCCTGAAAGGAGCAGCTGACTGCCCTTTCCGGGCGGCACTATACGGCCGCCTGCCCTGGTACGCAAGCCTTGCCTCATGCCTGCTGCAAGGGCTGCGTCGTGCAGACAAAGGGCCTGTCCCAGGAGCAGCCGGGAAGGTGCCGCACCAGTCGTTCAGGGGCTGCCGTATGGCCTCAGGGCGAGCGCAACAATCAGGAGGCTGCAGGAGGCTGTCTGTCAGAGGCTGTCTGTCAGGGGCTGTCTGTCTGAAGCCCTCGAGACAGGGCCTGACTGCCCTTCTGACAGGTGTTGATGCCTCCCGGCAGTCCGGGGCCACTGGGCCCGGCTGCAGGGCTCAGAGGCAGTTTTCTGCCCGATTTGCGCAGGAGACTGTCTTCCCGGAACTGCGCCCGGGCAGACGTGCACCAGCCAGCTGCCCGGGGCCTGCCAGGGACAGCTTTTGGCGAAAAACTTCAGGCAAACCTTTCAACTTTTTCTGCTTTTTGCCCATGGTTTTTCCGGATTCCTTTCCTCTGTCTGCATTGCCTGTTCCGGCTTCTGGAAATGGCCAGAGTGGCCATTTTCCAGAGGCAGACAGGACGCATGAACTGACAGCAGGCCTTTAACTTTTCTTCTTCCTTGCCTCGTCCATGCGGGTGATTTCTTCATACAGCCAGGCATTGACCGGAGCTTCAATGCCGTGGCGGGCAGCAAGCCTGAGCAATGTGCCCGAGAAGAGGCTTACTTCCGTGGGGCGACCGGCCAGGGCATCCTGGCGCATGGAGGGCATGCTCTGCGGGTTCAAAAAGTCCGAGATGGCCCGCAGGTAATAGTCGAAATCTTCCTCTGTGAGGTGCACGCCCTCTGCCCTGGCCACAGCCATGGCCTCACGCATGGCGGCTATGCAGACTTCCCTGGGCTTACCCTCGCGCTGCAGGATGGCATAGGTGCCCTTGAAGGCCGTGACTGTCTGGTTGATGCCGCAGTTAAGCATCCACTTGCCAAACATGCCGTGCAGGACGTCCTTGTCCTCCTTGCAGGGAATGCCCACCTGCTCAAAGAAGGCAAGAAGCTCGTGCAGGGTGGGTTCAAGCTCGGGTTTGTCCGTGCCCAGCACCAGGGTGCCGTGCTTTGCACAGGCCATCCTGTGGTTCACGCGCATGGCGTCCACATGGGAGGCGCAGTGAATGACCTTTGCCATGGGCCAGGCAGCGCGCAGATCCTGCTCGCTGGTGACACCGTTGAGCAGGGAGATGATGACAGTGTCCCCGCCCACATGATTGGCAATGTCTTTGATGGCCTGCTCCAGGCCAGTGGCCTTGACGCAGACCAGGATGAGGTCAGCAGGGGCAGGCGGCACATCCTCAGGGGCAAGCATGGCAGGCTCAAGGCGCTTGCCATTGCAGAAGATGCCTTCCTCTGCATAGCGTTTCTGTCGTTGCTTGTCGGCAATACAGGTCAGTGTGCACAGTTCGGGGTGCTGCAGAAAGTCATTGGCATGCAGAATGCCCAGGGCACCCAGGCCGATAAGAGAGACACGGACAGGAGGAGTGAGCGACATGGAACCAAACCTCGTGGTAACAGCGTGAAAAAGAGATGATGTCGTGAAGAAGTTTTGAAAAAATTCCTGCTGCAGGAAAGTGTCTGCAGTGTGCTGCCAGGATGAGCCTGTGCGCGCATATGAGGTGATCAGAACAGGCACAAGCCTTGCACCTTAGCCCCTTTCTGACAAGTCCTTTCCTGCATTTTGAGCAAATTTGCCTGCCAGTACAAGGCTTTTCCATAGCAAACCACTTGCTTTTGCATGTCTGCCCCACAGTTGTACTCCCCAAAGTCCTGCTCAGCACCTGAAACATGCCACATCCCGTCCTGTGGCAATCCCATGACTGTTTCATGACAGTTCTGCCCTGCTCTCTTTTCTTTTGTCTTAGAGAAGTATAAGCAGGCTTCTCTTCAATCGTTTCATCCCTCATGCCTGCCCCTGAGTAGCGGCAGGTCCTTGCATGTTTTTTGAGTTGTACCATGCTTCCAGCAAAATTCCAGGGCCCCTGCCTTGCCCTGACCACAGTCTTCTTCTGGGGAACACTCCCCATTGCCTTAAAGCAGGTCATAGCCAGTGTGGATGTCTTCACCATTGTCTGGCTGCGCTTCACAACCATTGCCCTGTACATGTGGATTGTCCTGCCCCACAGGGCCGAGGGCAGGCTCTTTCTGCCCCTGGCGCACGTCTTCCATCACAACCCTGAGCTGCACCGCCACATTGCCTCAGGTCCCTACAACAGAAAGCGCACCCTGCTGCTCATCCTGGTGGCAGCCACAGGCCTTGGCGGCAACTTTGTGCTCTACAATACTTCGGTTCTCTACCTGACGGCCTCTGCCTGCCAGATTGTCTCCCAGGCAGGCCCCATGCTGCTCATGCTGGGCTCTGTGCTTGTCCTGCATGAGCCCATGCACCGCATCCAGGTCATTGGCATCCCCGTGCTGCTCACAGGCATCACCCTCTTCTTTAACCAGAACCTCGGCGACCTCATCACGCCTTCCGCAGGCACTGGCACAGGTGTGCTGGTGGGCCTGATTGCCGCCCTGGTCTGGGCCATCTTCGGCATTGCCCAGAAGATTGTCCTGCGCGAGATGGCTCCCGGCCGCCTCATGCGCCTCATCTACACCATCATTGCCCTGGGCCTTCTTCCCCTGGCGACACCCTCCAACCTGCTCAATATCAGCTCTCTTTTCCAGGCGCTGTGCCTGGCCTACTGCTGCATGAACACCATGTTTGCCTATGGTGCCTTCACAAAGGCCATGACCTGCTGGGAGACACCCAAGATCGGGGCTGTGCTCACCCTGACGCCCTCAGCAACCCTCTTCTTTGCCTGGCTTTTGCACTGCATTGCCCCTGAGACCTTCTTCAGCGAGGGCCTCAATCTGCTGGGCTTCTTTGGTGCCCTGGTCACCATGACCGGCGCCTGCCTCATTGCTGTGGGACCGCAGCTGAAGCATTTGCTGCCAGGCCGGCATAAAGCCTGATCTCAAAAGCAAAGACAGATGCACCCTGACTGCAGGCTGACTGCCTGAAGATCTCTCGACCCCGCTTCCTCTGGAAGCGGGGTCTTCTTCTGCTTTCTCTGCCAGAGGACTGCCGGAAGGCTGACTTTAAAGCATTGTACCGGAAGCAAAGAGAGAGAGAAGAGGAAACGCAAATCTTAGCGACTTAGAGCGACTCATGTCTTTCGATCTCTTCGCAGCTGGAACATTATCTACTGCCTAAATCCATGAATCACTTGTCATTAGACAGGGTTAGACAGGGAATGAGGGAATGATGTCAAACTCAACAATCTAGACGCGCCGACTCTGCAGTCTTGCAAAAACATATTGAATCTCAAAGAACTTACAGGTAGGGTACGCAGCATATCCTCTGCCTGGAGGGAGAGGTTTGACAGCATATTTGGTAAGCATTCCCGCTCCTGCCAACTTATGCCAGTGTCTGGGTCAGCGCTACCTTCCTGAATCCGAGGCAGAAAGAAGTAAGCGTTCGCTACGAGCAGGCCTCCTGTGGCACAGGCTGCAAAGGCCCTTCTACCGCAGAGATTTCCTCGCTCGGTGATGAGAATGCTCCCAAAATGTCCTGTATGTTAAAATATGAAAACGATTAAAAGGACCAGAGCATGAGGATAAATACTACTAGTCAACCAACCTTTCCCTTTCTTGACCAAGTTGTTGTCGAAACCTTAAAAACAAAAGACAAAAGTCTTGTGGATCATGATTTTAACTTTAGAGAATTATTCGTTGAAGAACTTTCGGAAGAAAACAAACAATATCGTAATTCAATGGTAATTCTTGGCGACAGCATTTCTGTGTTAAAAAAAATAAAAAGCAATTCCGTTCAGCTTATCTTTGCTGATGCCCCATATAATATTGGAAAGAACTTTGGAAATAACATCGACAAATGGCCAAGCTCTAACGAATATATCGACTGGTGCAAAACATGGATTGATGAATGCATGCGTGTTCTGTCTAATACAGGTACAATGTATTTTATGACATCAACGCAGCATATGCCATACTTAGATGTCTTTGTATCTGAAAAGTATAATGTATTATGTAGAATAATTTGGAAATATGACAGTTCTGGAGTTCAATCTAAAAAAATTTATGGTTCTCTTTATGAACCTATTTTGATGATCAATAAGGATAAGAAATCATCTTATACCTTTAACTATGAAGATATTCGTGTAGAAGCAAAGACAGGTGCAGAGAGAAAACTTATTGACTACAGAAAAGATCCTCCTCAGCCATATAGTTCAGAAAAAGTCCCCGGAAATGTTTGGGATTTTAACCGTGTAAGATTTAAAATGGATGAATACGAAAATCACCCGACACAAAAACCCGAAGCTTTGCTCGAACGGATTATTAAGGCTTCTTCTAATCCGGGAGATATAGTATTGGATCCTTTTTCAGGTTCCTATACAACATCTGCCGTAGCAGTCAGATTAGGTAGAGTGAGCATAGGTATAGACCTGAATGAAGAGTACTATGAAATCGGATTAAGACGTACCGGTATCACGACTGAAAGGAATGGAAAAAGTCTCGAAAAAATCAAAGTAAGAAAAACAAAGGCAAAATCAAAATACGTGAGGATTTAGCATGAAAATAAGAGAATCGTTCATAGCTGAAATCTTGAGATCTGAATTTCCAAATGATTTCCAAAAAATTTATGATGGAAGTCCACTGCTTCAATATCTCGATCAAAAGATGAAAGCAGTTCATGGCAACTCTAAAACTCGCAGGAACTTAGCTAATATATATGCCATCTATTCTATACTGCACTTTTATCAGGAAGAATTTTACGAGGCGCAAGACCGTTATCGGGAGTTTGAAGGGTATGAATACACGAAACTCTTGAAATTTTGCCGTAGTCTTTATGGAGGATACAAAATACAAAATCATGCATTGAATTCTCGTGTGAATGGAGAGTTCCACAATAAAACAAAGGATACTAACAACGATCTTATTATTATAAATAACGGAAAATACCTAATACATATCTGTTACTTATATGTTGAAGGCCATGATATTAGTAAAGCAACATGCAAAATCATAACAAAATATATAGATATTATTTCAGAAAAAGATGCTGAACTTTTGCATATTTTAGAAAAATTAAAAATGACATTCAATTACAGTGAAAAGAAGTCAAAGCTCATTACGTTACTTACAGAAGATACCGAAGCAAGAATTTTTGAAATTATTAGTTATGCAATTCTTAAAAGCCATTATAGCAACATAACTGTATTTTTTTTGGATATTCAAAAGATTCAATTAATGAAATTGCACTTGAGTTATACAAAACAGGTAGGACAAACGCAAATGACGGTGGAATAGATTTCGTTATGAGACCTGTTGGGAGATTTTTCCAAGTAACTGAAGTCAATGATTATGACAAATATTTACTTGACATTGACAAAATTATGCACTTTCCAATTAGTTTTGTCATAAAAACAAATTTATCAAAAGAACAAGTCATAAATGATTTGGAACAATATATTTCTAAACGATCAAGTGGAATGGCAGTTCTTGAGAAACGATACCGCAATGCTATAGAAGAAATTATTACTATTAATGAATTAAAATCATGGATAGAAGAATTAGACGAAGATTACATAGACAAAATTATTAGAGATATAGATATTTATTACAGACTTGAAATGAACATGGAATAGTGTCCACTCCATAGCCCCCTACCACGATCTTTTGCCCGTAAAATACAAGGGGGCTGGAAGGGCACTCTGTTCTAAGTCATACACCTTCTGGACGAGTTCCAGTATCAGCTCGATCATCGTTACCAGAAGCAAGGCAACAGAAGACCCAGGGCCTCCATGAGAGTCATCTCTGGAGACAGCCCAGCCAGCTGTTCCCTAGGAGGGAGCCTGGCAAGTATGGACTCAACCTTACCCCTTCATGGCTTGTGGTAGCACAGCGCACACCTGCTTGCTTAGTCCTTTGTGAAACTGGCACACGAACGGGAATTCTGCCTGCTTCAGAGCTACCTCCTGAGCGGATACGAACGAACAGCGCTGCCAGAGCCGGTAAGGGCTATGCTGACCAGCACCCGACTGAACCTGTTCTCGTACAGGGCAAAGGTGCTCATGTCCCCTGCGCGCACGACACAGTAGCTGTCGTTGAGGGAGAACCCTCTGCTGACGCCAGTGATACTCATTGTGCTGTTCGCAGACAGCCCGGACTTTGCCAGGAACGAATTGATGCACGCTCTGTTTTCGAAATCTTCCTGTGCTTCAGCCAGCGAGCAAGGCCCCTGTCCGTCACCGCCGGGCGACATGAGTGACAGCGCATCCTGATCTGTGTGCGCTATGGAATCAGAAGTATCGCCGGTATTTCTGGCAGAAAAGCGGATCAGCGCTTCAGTCGAAGAGCTTTGCGATGTAGCCAGCCATACTTGTCCTGCTCCGTTTCGAGGCTGCCCTCCTGCGCGCCTGCATGTTTTCCCGGGGCAGATATCAGTCAGCCTGCAGCGGCCAGGCAGTGGTGCAGACGGTCACAATGTGCCTCTGGGCATGGGCCCTCTCCGCATGTGTGGCCTGCCTGAACTGAGCCGGCTGCCTGCTACTCGTAGTGCACGTTTCTGCCATGCAGAAAATAGTAGAGCACCATGGCCACCCCAAGGGTACAGGTCAGGACCAGGAACATGCCTGTATAGCCGATGGACGGCACCAGAAAGCCGAAGAGCCAGGGGCCGAGGCCGATACCAAAGTCCATGAAGATGAAGAAGGTCGAAGTTGCCTGGGCAAAGCGTGAAGGCGTGACAAGAGAAAGAGAAACTGCCTGACCGACGGGTTGGAAGTTGCCATAGCCCAGGCCCACAAAGACAGCGCCGGCAAGCAGCATCAGACCGGAATCTGCCCAGGCAAGCAGGAGCAGGCCGATGCCTGAAAGCACGATGAGGGGATAGATGACGATGTTTTCACCCTGCGTATCCAGGTAGTTCCCGCTAAAGGGACGACTCACAAAGGCGGCTACGGCATAGACAAGGAAGAAGACGCTGGCTGCAGCCTCAAGGCCGCGCTCTGCAGCATAGGAGGCCATATAGGCCTGAATACAGCCATAGCCCAGGAAAACAATGAGCGGCACCAGGGCAAAACGCACCACTCTGGGGTCAATGTAGCTGTTGATTTCGAAGATGGGATGCAGTCTGCGGGCCACCTGGGGAGGATTTGTGATGAGCAGGGCAACGACAATGGCAGCCACGGCAATGCACAGCATGAGGACCATGATGGTGCTGTGGGCAATGTGCTGCATGAGCACGATGCCCAGGAAGGGCCCCAGAGCCAGGGCCAGCATGGTGCTCAGACTGAAGAGACTGATGCCAAAGCCCTTGTTGTGGCCGGGGATGGCGTAGGCGGCAATGGTGGCCGTGGCAGTGCCGGTGAGGCCTACGGCAATGCCTGTACAGAACCTGTCCACAAAGAGCATGGTCAGGGAGTCAATGAGGAAGAAACAGGCCAGAGAGAGCGCATAGAAGACAAGACCGATCAAAAGCAGCAGTCTGCAGCCTGTGGCAGACATGAGATTGCCGCTGACAAAGCGCCCGACAAGGCAGCCTATGACCATGATGCCGGAGGTGAAGCCGGCTGTGCTCAGTGCAGTCTCCCAGGTGGCCTGCACATAGGTGGT
>CASEWR010000200.1 GCA_949291675.1 uncultured Desulfovibrio sp.
TACAGGCCGATGAGCTCCAGAATGGTGATCCAGGCAGCCATGACATAGTCTATGCTGTCATTGAGCATGAAGATGATGCTCCCTGAGACACCGGCCACGAGCTGCATGGGCTGGGCCACCGCAATGGACACAATGGGTGCATAGCCCATGGCAATCATGAAGGGCACGGAAATGACAGGCCCGCCAATGCCTGTCAGGCCTGCCATGAAGCCTACCAGCATGCCCAGGGCAAGCAGGGAGCCGTACTGCACTGCAGGCCGTGCGGCAGTGACATCATACAGGGGCTTTGCACCGGGACGCAGGGTGCTGAGGCCGGCAAAGAGCACCAGCACAGCCAGCACCATGTTCAGCATGTCTGCGGAAAAGAGGGCATTGACCCTGGCGCCGATGAAGCCGCAGAGCAGGGCACCTGCGCAGAGCATGCAGGCCTCACGCCAGCGTATGGTCTTCTTGCGGGAGTGCATGAAGGTCCCGAGTACGGCCATGATGGCAAAGGAAAAGAGTGCCGTTGCCATGGCTTCGTGAATGCCAAGGGTAGAGAAGACTACAATGCCCGGGATGAGCAGGATACCGCCAATACTGGTGCATCCGCAGAAGAAGCCCACAATGAGGGAGATGGCTCCCAGCAGCACTGTCTCCATAGTATTCCACCTGTCTGCTGTGTCGGATCCGGCGCTGCAGGTCGCTTCCGAATCAGGCTTGGGGCAAGGCCCTGCGCCCGAAGAGTTTCTGTCCCACCCGGAACATGCCCCCTTTCTTCTCTACCACAGGGCCTGCAGCCCCTCAAGCAGACGACTGGCGACAGGCGACGACGGACACTTTGCACGCTGGATGACACACAAGCCAAACACCTTATGTGCAAAAACATGATAACCTATTGAAATACCAGATTTTCCTATGTCTGCCACACGGCTCTGCGACCACCCGCATCAGCCCTTGGGCAGGAACGCCGACAGTCCGGAGAAATCGGTATCAACGATGCACGACTCAGGCTGCGGGGCCTGCAGGAACATGGCCATATACCACGGAAGGTACGTTAACTTTCCGTTTGTGGACACATTGTCCCCGCAGAAGACGAGGGCCTCGTGCAGATGCCAGTCTTGCACCTTCAGGATATTGGTCAGCGCCGCGTGCTGTCTGTATCTTTTGCCTGCTTTGACCACGATGGGAAGGCATGTCGCGCCGAGCTGCAGGACAAAGTCGATGTCGCCGTACCTGTGGCTGTTGAAATACCAGAGCTTGAAACCATTGGCTGCGAAGATCTGGGCAAAGACGTTTTCAAGGAAACTCCCCTTGTTGATGGCAAGATCGCCCTGCAGGATGGCAAACTGCACGTTTTCCTCTGCAGTCGCTCCTGCAGCACAGAGCAGGCCTGTATCCGCCATGAACAGCTTGAACAGCGCCCGCTGCTCCTGCAGGAGCAGGGGAGGCACAGGGGCTGCAACATTGTAACAGGGGAGAGCTGCGCCTGCGTCGCGAAGCCAGACGAAGCTGTCCTCATAGCGGGCATAGCGCGCGGACGTACTGAGGGAGGCAAGCATGAAACGGCGGTTTGTGCCGCACAGTTGTGCAGGAATGCGGTCGAAAATTTCCTGCACCTGTTTTTTCCTGCGCCCTGCGCAGCTGGCAATGTCGAGACGGTACAGGGCAAGGATGTCCCTCTGCAGCCTGACAACCTTGTGTATGTCGCGACTGGACACAAGTTCCCGGACAACAGCAGGCATGCCCCCGGTGAGCACATAGAGCCTGAACAGACGGAGCATGGCATCATGGACTGCCAAAGGAACCGGCTCCCTCTTTGCAAAGCATGTGCGGATGCAGGCAAGGACCTCGTCGCTTATTCCATGGGCCCAGGCAAATTCCTCAAGATCCATGGGGTACATCCTGTGGATCTCTTCGAATCCCACAGGGCAGGAGTGGGCCTCTGCGCTGTTCACGCCCGGCAGGGAGTCGGCTTCGATGTAGTCAAAGCGACCATCCTCCACCAGGAACTTGATGGCTGTCCTGGCATCCGGGCATGCCTGAATCTCGTCAAAGAAGATCAGTGTTTTTCCAGGCACAGGCGAGGTCCCGAGAAGCGCCGTCATACCCATGATGAAGGTTTTGACATCACGGCCTGCCTGGAAAATTTCCCTTGCCTTCGGGTTCTCAAGGAAGTTCAGCTCAACAAAGTGCTCGTACTGCTCAGTGCCAAAGCGCCGAATCAGCGTAGTTTTGCCGACCTGGCGGGCACCAGTGACAAGCATTGCCTTCTTGTGTGCCTGCTCCTTCCACTTCAGAAGCGTGGTGTACAAACGACGTGTGAGCATCTGTGTCTCCATGCTGTGTCACGTTTTTCAAGCTTCGATATGCTGGTTGTGCAACGTTTTTCAAACCTTGAAACGCTGGTTTTGTCGCGTTTTTCAAACTTCGCTACGCTGGTTGTGCAACGTTTTGCAAAGGGAGGCAAGCGTGTTTTGTCACGTTTTTCGCAAAAGCATGGGCCAGCATGGCAAGCTGTGCGTACAGGATCTCAGATGGGCACAACGTTCATATCCATGCTATGTACCTGTACTCAGACGTTTTTTATCTGTACACAAGTAAAAAGGCGGCATGGTTTGCACCACACCGCCAGTCCGTTTTTTTCAGGTACGTCTGTTTGCTATTCCACAGTCACGCTCTTGGCAAGATTACGCGGCTGATCCACGTCCTTGCCCAGATAGTCGGCCATTTCATAGCTGAACAGCTGCAGGGCAGGCAGAATGACAAAGCCTGCCATCAGAGAGTTTACCTTCGGCACAACCCACACATCCTCTGCAGGAAGGTCAACACCGGGGTTGGTAAGGGCAATGACCTTGCCCTGGCGGGCCTGCACTTCGACAATATTTGACTTCACCTTGGGCAGCAGGGCGTCATCAGGGCAGATGGCAAAGGCCGGGAAGACACTGTCCACAAGGGCAATGGGGCCGTGCTTCATTTCGCCGGCAGCATAGCCCTCGGCATGGATGTAGGAGAGCTCCTTCAGCTTGAGAGCGCCTTCCAGGGCCAGGGGATAGCAGTGCCCGCGGCCGAGATAGAAGAAGTTCTTTGCCTGGGAGTACTTTCTGGAGAGCATTTTGGCCTTTTCATGCATGCCGGGCAGCTCTTTGTGCAGCATCTCGGGCAGGGAGAGGATGTCCTGCACAACGGCAGCGATTTCTCCGCCGCTCACAGTGCCCTTTCTGGCGCCCCAGTACAGGGCCATGAGGGTGAGCACCAGCATCTGGCTGCACATGGCCTTGGTGGAGGCCACACTGATTTCGGGACCTGCCTGGGTGTAGAGCACCCTGTCTGCCTCACGGGCAATGGAGGAGCCGACAACGTTGCACAGGCCAATCACCGCAGCTCCGCACTCTCTGGCTCTGCGCAGGGCTGCCAGGGTGTCTGCGGTCTCGCCGCTCTGGCTGATGACAAGCACCATCTCATCCTTGCTGAAGAGAAGACGCTCCTTGTAGCGGTACTCTGAGGCGATTTCCACCTGCACAGGCACCCGGGCCATGGACTCAAGGATGTGTCTGCCCCACATACCTGCATGAGAGCTGGTGCCGCAGGCCACAATGGTCAGTCTGGCAGGCACAGGGAAGTCATCAAGCTCGTGCAGCCGGACGCTGTCCCTGCTTGCCGAAACACGGCCGGTCATGCTGTCCCTGAGAATGTCAGGCTGCTCGAAGATTTCCTTGAGCATGAAGTGCCTGTAGCCGCCCTTCTGGGCAGACTGCACGTCCCACTCAATGGTCTCGATGCTGTGCTCGACAGGGCTCAGATCCGCAATCCTGCAGACACGAAAGGAGCTCTTGTCCACGCGTGCCATCTCACCGTTTTCCAGGAAGACGACCCTGCGGGTATAGGGCAGGAAGGCCGGGATGTCAGAGGCGACAAAGTTTTCACCTGTGCCCACGCCCAGGATGAGCGGCGCAGACATGCGGGCTGCATAGAAGACATCGGGCTCCTCAATGCTCATCAGGCAGATGGCATAGGCACCATGGGCCTTGCACAGGGCCATGGAAAAGGCCTTCATGAGGTCGGGCTCGCTCTTGTGGCAGTCTTCGATAAGGTTCACCAGAACTTCGGTGTCCGTCTCGGAATGAAAGACATAGCCCTTTGCGGTGAGCTCATTCTTGATTTCAAGGTAGTTTTCAATGATGCCGTTGTGCACCAGAGCAAGTTTTGCGGAATTACTGAGGTGCGGGTGGGCATTGCGCTCGCAGGGGGCTCCATGGGTTGCCCAGCGGGTATGGCCCATACCTGTGGTTGCCGTTGCCGGCGGCTCGGTACTCAGCTTCATTTCCAGAGCATTGAGCTTGCCCTCGGCCTTCACGACACGGAATGCACCCTGCTGGACGCAGGCAACGCCTGCAGAATCATAGCCTCTGTATTCCAGTCTGTGCAGTTCTTCGACAACCAATGGCACTGCCGGTCTGTGTCCCGCATAGCCAACTATTCCACACATTTCTAAGTCTCCTTGAATTTCCAGAGGACGTACCACTGAAAACCCGGCATCGACATATTGCGCAGCATGCACATCCTGCACAAAGAGGACGAACATCCACTCACAGGGGAAGAGCGGACGTTCTGCCCTGCCTGCCAGTACCATGATTCTGACAGGCAAAAGCATGTGCACATCATTTCCAAGTCAGCAGAATACTTTACGTATCTCGCCCGACAGGACACGCAGTTCTTCTCTTCTGCACTTTCATGGGTACGACTGCAGAGAGCAGGAAAAGAGCCTGCCCCTGCCCGTGTGCCGGCTCCTTGTTCCAATGTTCTGCAAATCTTTGATACTACTTATGATACTTGTACTTGTCTCTGCTACCCAGACAGAGTCTTCTGACATGCCCTCCGGGACAGCCAAAGCATCCCGGAAGGCTGTCAGTATCTTTGGCAACTACATGTTTTTGCGGTCAATAATGTCCTGGTTGCGGACTTCAATCTTGCTCTTGTTAGCCAGGTCTTCCATGAAGGCCTGGTAAATGCCGTCCTGGCGCTCACGCTGCGTCAGGTTCAGCATAATGGGCTCGAACTGCTGCCATTCCTGGGCAGAGGGGTCTTCAATCTTTGCCACCTTTGCGATGAGTGCACCGCGTTCCTCGTCGCGCTGGACAGCATAGACGCCGGGCAGCCAGGAACCGGGAGTAGTGTTGAACATGGCCTCATCAAGCTCAGGCTGAGCGGAGAAGGGCGCAAGAGCGCTGCCCCTGTCCACAGCAGCAGAGATGACAACCTTGTTCTTCCAGGCTGCATCAAGGCCCTTGTCAGCAGTCTTGAGCACAGCTTCCAGCTCCTTCATGGCAACGCTCAGGGCATTGGCGGAGCGAATCTTGTTCACAACGTCGGCCTTCACCTCATCAAGAGGTTTGAAGGACGCAGGAGCAGCCTCAAGCACGCGCACGATGAGGTACTTGTCACCGGCAGCAAGCGGAATGTCCACAGGCTGATTGGCACCGCGGGCCATGATGGCGCCAGCGTCCTCGGCAGTGATACCAAGGTTGTGCTGCAGCTCTTCCTTACTCATGAGGCCGCTGGTCTTGACGGGCAGCTTGTTGGCCTCTGCAGTCTGCTTCAGGTCCTGACCCAGGATGTTGGCTTCGGCAATGGCGTCAAGCACGTCGCTGAGCTTGTCCTTGCTGGCTTCAGCAGCAAGGGTCTTCTGGATGTCAGCCTTCACGCTCTCGTAGCTCTTGACGGACTCGGCCTTGCGGTCTGTCACCAGGATGAGGTGATAGCCGAATTCACTGCGCACAGGAGCAGTCACAACGTTCTTCTCAGCGGAGAAGGCAGCCTGGTCAAAGGCAGGCACTGTCATGCCGCGGGTGATCCAGCCAACACGACCGCCCTTGTCAGCGGCATTGGGGGGATTGTGGGCGTCAGCCACCTCAGCAAAGGGCTTGCCTGATGCCAGCTCCTTCTGGATGGCGGCAATCTGTTCCTCGGCCTTCTTCACATCCTCTGCAGGAGCGTCCTTGTCGAGGCGCACGAGGATGTGAGACGCTTCCACACTTTCAGGTTCCAGAAAGCGGCTCTGGTTCTTTTCATACCAGGCCTTTGCTGCTTCGTCCGTGATGGTTTCAGGAGCTACCAGGGACAGAGGATTCACTTCGACATACTGCACATCCGCCTTCTGGGGAATGGCATAGTCCAGCTTGTGTTCGTCGTAATAGGCAGAGACCTGCTCGTCGCTGACAGCATCACTGTCCTTTGCTGTGGCAGGAAGATAGATGTACTCGATGACGCGCTTCTGACGCAGGAAGTTGAAGCGGGCTCTGGCCTCAAGGGTGTCACTCCAGCTGCCCTGGGAGACAAAGGCAACCATCTTCTCAATGAGCAGACGTCGTGTCACATCCTCTTCAAACTGGCCAGGTGTCTGACGGGATGCAGCCAGCACATTCTTGTAGCGCTCGGGATCGAACTTCCCCTGGGCATCCTGGAAATCCTTAATCTCTCCGACATAGAGACGCAGCTCATAGGGAGAGACGTCAATATTGTTCCGTCTGGCTTCCTGAACAATAAGGCGCTCAACCACCAGCTGCTGAAAGACCTGTCTGCCAAGCTGGGTCTTCTCTTCTGCAGTCCAGCTCTTGCGCTGGTTCTGCTGGTTTATGGCCTCTTCGGCCCTGCGGTAGGAGGTCTCGAACTGCTGATAGGTGATGGGCTCATCATTGACGGTACCGACAATGTTCACATTGCCTGTGTCTGTAAAGCTGCCGACGCCCCAGAACACAAAGACAAGAATGATAACGCCGAAGGCGATTTTGACCCAGAAAGACTGGGAATTGGAACGGATGATATCAAGCATTGGAGTCCCTTGAAATGACGTATTGGCAAAGAGGGCTTTTTATAGCTGTCTTGGGCCTGAACTTCAAGAACCAGCAACCGGGGGACAGCTGCCAGGATACTGCAGATCACCAGGGCGCTGTACGGAACACCATGAGCACCTCGGGGATGCAGCAGCCAGGAATAGCAAAAAGCTTAATAATACCAATACATTACATGACACATCCCCAAAAGTGATGCATAAAAACAAAACAATTTCACTAACTTAAAGGCTTTAGTGACAATAGTGCCAGGCAGGCACCAGCCAGATGTGCCCGATTTCGACCCTTCCCGGGGACGGAATCGGGCACTTTCATGCTATAAAAAGCAAGAATTACAAAATCTTATATGCGAAACGAACACTGTGCCGCACACACCTGGCTCACCACCCCGGCAAACGACATGCACATTTCAAGGGTAAGTTTTTGATTTTCAAGGAAAATTCATGGCGTCTACCAAGGGTTTCAGGGCTGTCAGTGTCAAAAAAAGTATGTATTTCCACAAACTTATGCAAAGTGTTCCCAAACGATGATGGTATAAATATCAACAATTCAAAGATGTTACACACGTTAGTGATATTTTGCCAGATATTCAGGGTGTGTTCATGGCATAAATCTCTATAATGCCAAGAAGTTACACGTGTTTTGAATAAATTTGTGCACAAAACAGAAAATGCTATAACCATCAATATTCCCAAAGACTTACATGACTTACGAACAAACCAGAGACAACACAGGTATACTTTGCATGTATTTTCAAAAACTTAGTCTGTTTTTGCACAAATTCGCAGCCAAGGACCCAGCCACGGTTTGCCAGCCCGCCCCGGGGGATGTTCTGAACCCCGGGCCTGCCCGGGACAGAAATGTTGCAGATTTGCATCAAATCCAGCGCGTTTTGGGCATTTTTGAGGCTATTTTCTCAATATATCTCAGAGTGTTAGGTGGGAAAGGAACACGTTAGGAACATTTTCCTGAGTTACGAACATTCAGCGAACATTAAGAACATTTTACGAACATTTTTGAGGCCCCTGAAAACAAACAATGTTCGTAACTTGTTCCTAACTCGAAAAACTGTTCCAAAAGACGAACAGCGAATTTCACGTGATTTTCAGGACTTATGTGCAAAAATCACATAGGAACAGAGACCTGATCATCTTCATCCCTTTTTCTATGTTTAAAAGAAAAGAAAGGGGGAGGAGCACCACAGGGCGTTGCAGAAAGCCTATGGCATGTGCACACGCCGCCTGACGGCTTTTCCCGGGAAGGGGAGTGTGTGTGGACAGACAGACGCTCAGGCAGGACTGTCAGGAGCTGCTTTGGGACTGCGAGGCCAGAAGGCAGAGAAGGCGACAAGCACAGGCTGGCAGCACAGGCTGGCAGCACAGGGAGGAGAGAGCTCGGCAGAGAAGGACAGGACAGGTGGGGAGAACAGACTGTGCAGGTGCAGCACACAACGCTGTCAGCGCCGGCATGAGGCAGGGCACAGAGAGACAGACAGAGAGCCCTGAAAGCACTGAGCAGGACAGCAAGGGAGACGGGTCTGGCAAAGGCTGGAGCGTGCGACTGGCCAGGGAAAGGAATGCGTGCCCTGGCGTCTGCCTGACGTGGGGGAGAACACAGACTGCCAGGGATGCCAGAGCTGGAAGGGCTGAGCTGGACGGGCCGGACATGGAGCTCCAGAGGCCCTGCTCACTGATGCAGCACACCTTGCCTTTCCGGGGATGTCATGGCATGGAGACACACGGCCCTGAGACAGAGAGGAGGGTGTGCGTTCTTCAGGCCACATGGCAGTATGGCCCCCGGGGCTCGTATGGTGTTGTGCCTGCAGTGTGTGTTGTCTGCAGGACAGACTGGCAGCAGACGGAAAAGTCCGGCTTTTGAGAGAAGCGGCAGCTTGTGCAGACATGCCGGAACACACCCGTGTTGCCCTTAGTAACACACTGTTTTTACAAGCGTTTATGATGCCCCAAACGCTTGATTTTCAGCCTTTCTTCTGCTACTTTTTCATGTCCGGGAAATTTTCTCCCAGGCCGCCTGGCTTCCTGACTTCACAGTGCAGAAACCTGGCCTGGCACTGCAGTTTTCCGGGCTTTCGCTCCGCACACTTCCCTTTTGTCCTGCGACTCCCCTGATTCTCTCAGGGGGAGGCCATGGACAGAGGGCTTGTCACGTCTTTTTTTTTTCGGGGACCCTGGCTGATGCATGGCTCTGGCTCTCTGAGTACGGCTCCCTGTGTCTTTGAAGAACGGGACGTGTTCTTTTTTTTAGGCTGTGCGGGATGTGGCCTTCGGGCCTGAATGTTCATTTTTTTGCTATGGAGGCAGCGCTCCCTCCCCTGGACCAGCGGGGGTGTCTGCGCTGAATTTTATGATACTTACGATAAATTCAGAACATTGCGCCCCGGGAATACAGAAGGCCAGCAACATTACTCCGTCCAAGGCTGGTAATGCCTATCTGCGCACCATGTGGCTGCGCGCAAGCAAGGAAACAGGCACCGTGACCATTATGACCACGGATGCCAGCACGGAGTATATCGGCACCTATCCCGCCGAGGTCGTGGAAGAGGGGCTGGTGGGCGTGCAGTCCCGCGCCATGAGCGAACTCATCCGCTCCCTGCCTGCAGGCCTGATCAACATCAGGACCGACGAAGAGAAGGGAACAGTGATCATCACCCAGGGCAGACGCACCTACAAACTGCCTGCTTCCTCTGCAACCTGGTTCCAGGAATTTTCTGCCTATCCCGAGGGCGAGAGCCTTGTCTGGAACGGCGAGAGCTTTGCCGACATCATCGACAGGATTGCCTTCTGCATCAGCGATGATGAAGACAGCAGCTTCGGCTGCCTGTGCATCAAGCCCAATAACGAAGGCGGCATTGATTTCTGCGGTCTTGACGGTAACAAGTTTGCCATCACCACCCTGAAAAATGATGCACTGCTGGATAAACTGCCTGCAGACGGCATCAACATCCAGAAAAAATACATTAACGACATCAAGAAGCTGCTCTCTTCCGAGGAAATTGAAATCATGATCGGCGAGAAACGCTTCTTTATTCGCGACAAGAACGATCACGACATGTTCAGTGTGCCGCTGACGAATCTGAAGTTCATTGACTACTCTGTCTTCGTCAGCAAGGCCAATCAGGAAGGCGCAGCAGTCCTGAAGGCCAGAAAGGAAGATCTTGTGAATGCACTTTCGCGCAGCATGATCTTCAACACCAAGGAGCAGGTCTGCGTCTATCTCTTCATTGAGCAGGACAGCATTACCCTGACGTCCAAGGACAAGACGACAGGCTCTGCCACAGAAGTCATTCCCGCGACATGCGATACAACAGTGGACAAGGTTGCCTTTGTAACCAGGACGCTTCTTGACATGCTCTCTCACATTCCCGGTGATGAGATCACCATCAAGATGGCCGGTTCCGAAGGTCCCTGCTGCTTCACCTCGGAAAATGACAAGGAGTACTATATTATTGCCATGCCCATGCAGGTTGTCAGCGACAGTTACTACCAGGAGGAAGACGCGTAATGGCAGAGAAGGCTACGAATTATACCGCATCCTCCATTACCGTTCTTGAGGGTCTGGCCGCAGTCCGCAAAAGACCGGCCATGTACATCGGTTCTGTGGACTCTCATGGTCTGCATCACCTGGTGTATGAAGTTGTCGATAACAGTATCGACGAAGCCATGGCCGGCTTCTGCACGGAAATCAAGGTCACCCTGCATGCAGATAACAGTGTGACTGTGCGCGACAATGGTCGCGGCATTCCCGTTGACGAGCATCCCAAGGAACATGTGCCCGCAGTGCAGGTGGTCATGACCAAGCTGCATGCCGGCGGCAAGTTCGATAACAATACCTACAAGGTGTCCGGCGGTCTGCACGGCGTGGGCGTGTCCTGCGTCAACGCACTCTCCGAATGGCTGGAAGTGACCATCCGCAGGGATGGCAAGGCCTACAGGCAGCACTATGAGCGCGGCGTGCCTGTGGATGAGCTGCAGGTTGTGGACGAGCACGCCCGCGGGCACGGCACCAAGGTGCACTTCAAGCCCGACGAGACCATCTTCGAGACCACAGAGTACTCCTATGACGTCCTGCGCCGCCGCTTCGAGGAACTGGCCTATCTCAACAAGGGCCTGACCATCGAGTGCGAGGACGAAAGGACGCAGGAACGCCATGTCTTCCATGCCGAGGGCGGTCTCAAGCAGTTTGTGGAGGCTCTTGCCGAAGGTGACGAGACCCTGCATCCTGTGCTCTTCATCGAGAACGTGGTGGACAATGTCACCATTGACTTTGCCCTGCAGTACACCACCAGCTACAAGGAAACTGTCTATTCCTACGCAAACAACATCAGGACAGGCGAAGGCGGCACCCATCTGTCGGGCTTCCGCATCGGTCTGACCAGGGCCATCAACAACTACATCAAGGGCCAGCAGGACCTGGTGAAGAAGCTGAAGAACGTGCAGCTCTCCGGCGAAGACACCCGTGAAGGTCTTGTGGCTGTGGTGGCCGTCAAGCTGCCCAATCCGCAGTTCGAGGGCCAGACCAAGACCAAGCTCGGCAACTCCGACATTGCCGGTATTGTGGGCGGTGCTGTCTATGACAGTCTGTCCAGGTATTTTGAAGAAAATCCCAAGGACATCCGCCAGATCATCAGCAAGGCTGTGGACGCTGCCAGGGCCAGAGAGGCAGCCAGGCGCGCCAAGGAAATCGTGCGCCGCAAGGGCGCGCTGACGGACAATGCCCTGCCGGGCAAGCTTGCTGACTGCCAGAGCAAGAACCCCGAGGACAGCGAACTCTTCCTGGTCGAGGGTGATTCGGCAGGCGGTTCCGCCAAGCAGGGCCGTGATCCCAAGCATCAGGCCATTCTGCCGCTGCGCGGCAAGATCCTCAACACCGAGCGCTGCCGCCTCGACAAGATGCTGGCCAACAATGAGGTCAAATCCCTCATCACGGCCATGGGTGTGGGCATCGGCAAGGACGACACGGACCTCTCCAAGCTGCGCTACGACAAGATCATCATCATGACCGATGCTGACGTGGACGGCGCACACATCAGAACCCTGCTCTTAACCTTCTTCTACCGCCAGTATCCCGAGATGGTGGAACAGGGCCATGTCTACATTGCCCAGCCTCCGCTCTACCGCGTGCACAATGCCAGGTTCGAGAAGTTCATCAAGGACGACGCGGAACTCAATGCCTTTTTGCTCAACAAGGTGGGCGAAAACATTGTGGTCGGCACAGAAAACGGCACCCTGCTCAAGGGCGGGGAGCTCATCACCTTCCTGCGCGAGACCGAGCAGATGCAGCTGGCAGTGGACAATGCCGAGCTCACCGGTATCCCGAGGCCCCTCTATCTGGCATTAGTGACCTGTCCCGAGCAGATCAGCACCGAGGCCCAGCTTGAGGACAGGGAAGGGGGCGTCTGCACCTGGATGAAGGAGCACGGCTATACCTGCTCGCTCATGAACGTGGGCACTGAGGAAGGCGATGAGCGCGTCTTTGCCGTCTTCCGCAACGAGCAGAGCCATCAGACCCGCAGGGCCATGGAGTTCTTTGTCTCGCGCACCTACAAAAACGGCTGGTCCTTCTTCCATGACCTGCGCGAGAAGTTCGGCGGAACAAACTTTGTCCTGAAGCGCGAGGGCGGCAGTGATGTGCCTGTCGGCGACTGCTTTGCCCTGCTGCAGGCAGTGCTTGATGAAGCCCGCAAGGGCTATTCCATCCAGCGCTATAAGGGTCTTGGTGAAATGAACCCCGAACAGCTCTGGGTCACGACCATGAATCCGGAAAACCGCGTGCTGTTGCAGGTGCAGGTTGAGGATGCAGAAGAGGCCAATGATGCCTTCCAGGAACTGATGGGTGACAGAGTGGAGCCGAGACGTGCCTTTATTGAGCGCAATGCGCTGAAGGTACAGGATCTTGATATCTAGCCCGCTGTTGTTACAGTCGATATGCAGAGTCTCCCAAAGAGGATACAGTGAATAGTACACTTGCAGAGAATCAGATTGATATTGAAAAGGAACTTCGCAGATCGTATCTGGAATACTCCCTTTCTGTCATCATAGGCCGCGCCATTCCTGATGCCAGGGACGGCCTCAAACCGGTGCACAGGCGCATTTTGTACGCCATGTCCGAGCTCGGCAACGTCTACAACAGGGCGCACAAGAAGTCCGCCCGCGTTGTCGGTGACGTCATCGGTAAGTATCACCCCCATGGTGACAGCGCCGTGTACGATGCCCTGGTGCGTCTTGCCCAGGACTTCAGCATGCGCGATCCCCTGGTCGATGGTCAGGGTAACTTCGGCTCCATTGACGGTGACTCCCCTGCAGCCATGCGATACACGGAAGTGCGCATGTCCCGCCTGGCAGGGGAATTTCTTGGCGATATCGACAAGAATACCGTTGATTTCCGTCCCAACTACGACGGGTCGCTGGATGAGCCGGCCATTTTGCCCACCAGGGTACCCAACCTGCTGCTCAACGGCTCCTCGGGCATTGCCGTGGGCATGGCGACCAATATTCCCACCCACAACCTGGGCGAGCTGTGCGACGCACTGATTGTCCTGCTCGACAACCCCGATGCCGGCGTGGACGAGCTTATGGACTACGTCAAGGGGCCTGACTTCCCCACAAAGGGCTTTGTCTACACAGGCAAGGGCCTTGCCGATGCCTACCGCACCGGCCGCGGCACAGTGAAGATTCGCGGCAAGGTGGAAGTGGAGGAGCGCGGCAAGAACGCACACTCCATTGTCATCCGCGAGATCCCCTACGGGGTCAACAAGTCCATGCTGGTGAAGAAGATCTCCTCCCTGGTCAACGAGAGGAAGATCGACGGCGTGGTGGGTCTGCGCGACGAGTCCGACCGCAAGGGCATACGCATTGTTCTGGACCTGCGCAGGGGCGTCATTCCGGACATCATCACCAATTATCTCTACAAATACACAGCACTTGAGACCAGCTTCGGCATCAACATGCTGGCTGTGGTGGACAACAGGCCTGTGCTGCTCAACTTGAAGACAGCCCTTGCCTGCTTCCTTGATTTCCGCAAGGAAGTTGTCATCCGCAGAACCCGCTTTGATCTCGAGAAGTCCGAGGCCAGGGCCCACATTCTGCGCGGCCTGCGCATTGCCATCGACAATATTGACGAAGTCGTGCGCCTCATTCGTGCCTCGCAAAGCCCCGAGGAAGCCAGAAACGGCCTCATGACCCGCTTCGGCCTTGATGAAGTGCAGGCAAAGGCCATTCTTGACATGCGTCTGCAGCGCCTCACAGGTTTGCAGCGCGAGGAAATCGAGAGCGAATACAATCTCCTGCTCAAGAACATTGAGTACTTCAAGTCCATTCTTGCAGACGCGGAAGTCCTGCGCGGCGTCATTCGTGACGAAGTGACAGCCATAAAGGAGGCCTATGCCACCCCGAGACGCAGCGTCATTGTGGCCGACGAGGCTGCTGACATTGATCTTGAAGACCTCATTGCAGACGATGATGTGGTGATCACCCTCTCGCACAGGGGCTATATCAAGCGCACCAGCCTGGAGAACTATCAGCAGCAGCATCGCGGCGGCAAGGGGATCTCCGGTGCATACACCAGCGAAGATGACTTTGTGCAGGACTTCCTCACGACCACCAATCATCAGTACCTGTGCCTGTTCACCAACAAGGGGCGCATGTACCAGCTCAAGGCGCTTCGCGTTCCCGAGGGCAGCCGGACTGCCAAGGGCATGCACATCAACAACCTCATCCCGCTCGGAGAAGGGGAGAATGTCACCAATGTGCTTGCCACACGCCACTTCCCGGAGGACAAGTTCTTCTTCTTTGTGACCAGGACAGGCATGGTGAAGCGCTCTCAGGCCTCGCTCTATGCCCGTCACAACAGAAACGGCATCATTGCCCTGTCCCTGCGTGATGGCGACAGCCTCGTGCTGGTGCGTCCCCTGCGCCAGGACGATCACACCGTGCTCATCACCAAACTCGGCTATGCCATCCGCTTTGCCTGCTCCGATGTGCGCGCCATGGGCCGCAATGCCGTGGGCGTCAAGGGCATCAGCCTGAAGAAGAACGACGAGGTCGTGGCTGCTGTCATTCTCAAGGGTTCGGACATGACCACAACGATTATGTCCCTCTCGGAATGGGGCTATGGCAAGCGTTCCTCCGCTGACCTCTACCGCCTGCAGTCCCGCGGCGGCAGCGGCATCATCAATTTCAAACTGACCAACAAGACAGGCAACGTGGTTGCGGCCATGCCCGTTACGGACAAGGACGGTCTTGTGGTGCTGACATCGACCAACAAGATCATCCGCATCAGCGTTGGCGATGTTGTGTCGAGAAGCAGGGCTACCATGGGCGTCAAGATCGTCAATCTTGATCCCGGTGCCCATGTGGTTGCATGCGATCGCATTGACGATGGCGCTGCAGTCACGGAGAAAACGGAATCCTGGGAGTAGGGCGCCGTCTGAGGCTGCTCCATTCTGCAGATTTTTCGGGGAGCTTATGATTCATCACAGCTGTGGTCTTTTTGCCGTCTACGGCCATCCTGACGCTTCGCGTCTGACCTACTTCGGCCTCTATGCCCAGCAGCACAGAGGCCAGGAAAGCGCAGGCATTGTCAGTCTTGATGAAAAGGGGCACTGCCATCTGCACAAGGCTCTGGGCCTTGTGCCTGACGTCTTTTCAGAGGAACATCTGCAGAAGCTTGCAGGTCCCATTGCCCTTGGCCACGTGCGCTATTCAACCACCGGTCGCCCGTCTGTTGCCAATGCCCAGCCTCTGCTGATCCATTACAAGGACAAGAACATTGCCATTGCCCACAACGGCAACCTGGTCAATGCCCTGGAGCTGCGCCGCGAACTTGAAAACGATGGCGCCATCTTCATGGCAACCAGCGACACCGAAGTCATCATGCATGTCTTTGTGCGCGAGCTGGCAAAGCAGCCTGACCTTGTTGAGGCCGTCAAGGCCACCTGTCAGCGCCTCAAGGGGGCCTACTGTCTGCTCTTTTTAATTGACGACACCCTCATTGCCGTGCGCGATCCCTTCGGCTTCCATCCCCTGTCCCTGGGGCGTCTGGACGGTGCCCCGGTCATTGCCTCGGAAACCTGTGCCTTTGACCTCATGGACGCCGAGTACGAGCACTGCTTCAAGCCCGGTGAGGTCTATGTCATCTCCCCTGAAGGCGAGATGAGCTGCATGCTCAGCGATCATCTGCCCGAAAAGCCCAGGCAGTGCATCTTTGAGCTGGTCTACTTTGCCAGGCCAGACTCCTATGTCTTCGGCGAGCAGGTCTATCAGTGTCGCAAGCAGATGGGCTGGCAGCTGGCACATGAGTCCACCCCTGATGTGGACTTCATCATGCCCTTCCCGGATTCCGGCGTGTACCCTGCGGTGGGCTTTGCCCAGAGTGCGGAAATCCCCTATGAGCACGCCATGATCCGTAACCACTACGTGGGCAGGACCTTCATTCAGCCCTCCCAGAGCATGCGCAGCTTTGGTGTGCGGGTGAAGATTAATCCGGTCAGGGCCATGATCGACGGCAAGCGCATCTGTATTGTGGATGACAGCATTGTCCGCGGCACCACCATGATCACCCGCGTCAGGAAGCTGCGTGAACTCGGCGCGAAGGAAGTGCACATCCGCATCTCCTGTCCGCCCGTGAAGTTCCCCTGTTACTACGGCATTGACTTTGCCGAACCAAAGGAACTGGTGGCCTGTGGCAAAACCATTGAGCAGATCAGGCAGAAGCTCGATGTGGACAGCCTGCACTATTTGAGCAAGGAAGGCCTGCTGCGCTCGGTCATGCATGAGGACCACTACTGCACGGCCTGTTTTGACGGCGACTACCCTGTGCCGCCCTGTTCCCTGGCCGGCAAGTTCGGCCTTGAAAGTTAAGACGGCAGGGCGTCAGCTGGCAGCATCAGGGGCACCAGTGTGCCCTGCAGCCGACAAGCTTTTGTTTGACAAAAAGACAGCGCCCTAGCATCATACCACGCCCGCGAGGCCCTGCACTGCTGCAGGGCCTTTCGGGTTCAATTCACGCAGATCCGAAGCAGATGCCTGCGGATCCGGATCCCATTCAATCAGACTATCTTCCTGTTTTTTCTGCACCTTGCAGGGGAAAGCCCAAACGCTTTTGAAGCGCATCTGCGGGCCCCCTGAGCCCGAGCCTGAGTCATGAGCATCAAGAGAATCAATGGTTTCGCGGACATGTTCGCCAGGGACAGCCGCGTGTTCGAATTCATGGAGAGCACCTGCAGACGGGTCTTTTCCGCCTACGGCTTCCAGGAAGTGCGTGTGCCCGTCATGGAGTACACCCAGCTTTTCGCCCGCTCCATCGGCACCGAGACAGATGTGGTCCAGAAGGAAATGTACACCTTTCCTGATGCCCACGGCGTGAACCAGTCTCTGCGCCCCGAGGCCACTGCCGGCATCATGCGTGCTTACATCAATGCCAGCCTGCATGCCAAGGAAAGCGTCTCCAAGCTCTTCACCTATGGCCCCATGTTCCGCTGCGAGCGCCCGCAAAAGGGCCGCATGCGCCAGTTCCATCAGGTGGACTGCGAGCTTCTCGGCACCCATGCCCCTGCTGCAGATGCAGAAATCATTTCTCTGCTGCTTCACTACGTGACAGAGCTTGGTCTGACGGACCTTTCCCTGCATATGAACAATCTCGGCTGTCCCACCTGCCGTCCCAAATACAGACAGGCTCTTGTGGAATACCTGACCCGCCACGAGGAACATCTGTGTGATGACTGCAAGCGTCGTCTGCACACCAATCCTCTGCGCGTCCTGGACTGCAAGAAGGACCATGACCTGGCCTTCATGCAGGAAGTGCCCGTCTTCCTCGACTATGTCTGTGACGACTGCAAACAGCACTACGAGACTGTGACCGCACTGCTGCAGGAAAACAACATTGCCTTTGTCCAGGACCACTGCCTTGTGCGCGGCCTGGACTATTACTGCCGCACCACCTTCGAGCTGCAGTCCAGTGCCATCGGTGCCCAGACAGCTGTTGCCGGCGGCGGCCGCTACGACGGCCTCATCCGCAACCTGGGCGGCCCCGACATCCCCGGTATAGGCTTTGCCTGCGGCATGGAGCGCCTGGCCCTGCTGCTCGGCGAGCGTGAGGCACAGCGCAAGGACTTCTACATGGTCTGCCTGGACGATACTGCCCTGCACACCGGCTTCAAGATCGTGCGCGACCTGCGCCTTGCAGGCCTGAGCGGCGAGATGGGCTACACAGCTGCGGGCATGAAGAGCTCCATGCGCCAGGCCGGCAAGTCCGGTGCCCGCTACACTCTCATTCTCGGCAGCGACGAGATGGCCAGACAGACAGTGGCAGTCAAGGACATGGACAAGGGCGAACAGAAGGAAGTGTCCCTTGACCAGCTTGTCCAGGTAATATCTCAGTAAGGAACAAACGACATGAGCGAACAGATTCAGGATCTCCAGCTGGAGCATTCCAAATACATCACCGATCTTGGTGACTGGACCAGAACATGCAGCTGCAGCCACCTCACTGCCGAAGATGTGGGCCGTGACGTCTGCCTCATGGGCTGGGTGCAGTTCCGTCGTGACCACGGCGGCCTGATCTTTGTTGATCTGCGCGATCGCGAAGGCCTGACCCAGGTTGTCTTCTCCCCTGACGTGGCTCCCGAAGCCCACGAACAGGCCGGTATTCTGCGCCTTGAGTACGTCATTGCCATCAAGGGCAGGGTGCGCACCCGTCCCGAAGGCATGGCCAATCCCAACCTGAAGACTGGCGAAATCGAAGTGGTGGTCCACGACTGGAAGCTTCTGAACACCTCCAAGACTCCGCCCTTTGCCATTGAGGACAGATGCGATGCCGGCGAGAACCTGCGTCTTGCCTGGCGTTTCCTGGACCTGCGCAGACCCTGCATGCAGAAGAATCTCATTCTGCGCCACAGGGCCATGCAGGCCATTCGCCGCTTCCTGGACGAAGACGGCTTCCTGGAAGTGGAGACGCCTTTCCTCACCAAGTCCACGCCCGAAGGCGCCCGCGACTTCCTGGTGCCCAGCCGCCTCAACCAGGGCTCCTTCTACGCGCTGCCCCAGTCTCCCCAGCTCTTCAAGCAGCTGCTCATGTGCTCCGGCTTTGAGAAGTACTTCCAGATTGTGCGCTGTTTCCGTGACGAAGACCTTCGTGCCGACCGTCAGCCCGAGTTCACCCAGGTGGATATGGAGCTGAGCTTCGTGAACGAGGAAGACGTCATGAGCATGGCTGAGCGCCTCATGCAGCGCGTCTTCAAGGACGTGTTGGGCAGGGAGCTGCAGCTGCCCTTCCCGCGCATGACCTGGGACGAGGCCATGCGTGACTACGGCGTGGACAAGCCTGACACCCGCTTCGGCATGAAGCTGGTGGAGCTCACTGACGCTGTGCGCAACTCCGGCTTCAAGCTCTTTGCCCAGGCCCCCATGGTCAAGGCCATCAAGGTGGAAGGCGGCGAGAGCCTGACCCGCAAGGAAATTGACGCCTATACCGAGTTTGTGCGCATCTACGGCGCCCAGGGCCTTGCCTGGATCAAGATCAAGTCCGACACGGAATGGCAGTCTCCCATTGCCAAGTTCCTCTCCGAGGAAGAGCGCGAGACCATCCGCACCCGTCTGGAAGCAAAGACCGGCGACATCCTCTTCTTCCAGGCCGGCGATCCGGAAATGGTCAATGCAGCCCTCGGCAATCTGCGCGTGCATATTGCCCAGAAGCTCAACCTCATTCCTGCCGACAGCTTCAACTTCCTCTGGGTCACAGAGTTCCCGCTCTTTGAATACGACAAGGAAGAGCACCGCTATGTGGCCTGCCATCACCCCTTCACCTCGCCCATGGAAGGGCACATGGAGCTCATGACCAGCGATCCTGCTCATGCCAAGGCCCGTGCCTACGACATGGTGCTCAATGGCAACGAAGTGGGCGGCGGCTCTATCCGTATCCATTCTGCAGCCACCCAGATGCGCATGTTTGAAGCCCTGGGCTTCAGCGACGAGCGCGCAGAGGAGCAGTTCGGCTTCCTCTTCCATGCCCTGGAGTTCGGTGCTCCGCCGCACGGCGGCATTGCCTTTGGTCTCGACCGCCTCATCATGCTGCTTGCAGGCTGCCAGAGCATCCGCGACGTCATTGCCTTCCCCAAGACCCAGAAGGCCACCTGCCTTTTGACCAGTGCACCTTCTCAGGTCTCTCAGGCACAGCTGCGTGAACTGGGCATCCGTCTGCGCGAAGCCCCCGAAAAGAAGGCTGAAGCCAGGGCTGACAAGCCCCAGGCCTAGAGACTGGACAATATTTGGAAACTTGTGACAGAACCGGAAAGGCATCAGTCTTTTCCGGTTTTGTTTTCCCCGTGTATGGAGGCACATATGGCTGTACGCAAGATTGTTCTCTACCCGGATCCCCTGCTTGCCAGGGTCAGTGAGCCGGTAGAGGTCATCACAGACGAGATACGCGAGCTGTGCAGCGACATGCTTGAGACCATGTACGCTGCTCCCGGCGTGGGCCTGGCTGCACCGCAGGTGGGTGTGCTCAAACAGATTGTTGTCTATGATCCCTCCGGCAAGGAAGACGAGCGTCATCCCGTGGTGCTCATCAACCCGGAAGTCACCCTCACCGGCGAGACGGTGGTGAGCGAGCAGGAAGGCTGCCTGTCCGTGCCCCTCAACTACAGGGCGGATGTGAAGCGCTCAAGCGCCATTCACCTCAGGTACATGGACCTCGACGGCGTTGTGCACGAGCGTGACATTGATGACTTCGAGGCCATCATTGTGCAGCACGAGACAGATCACCTCAAAGGGGTGCTCTTCATTGACAAGATCGGACATCTGCGTCGTTCTCTCTATGATACCAAGGTGAAGAAGTGGCTGAAGAGAAAAAAGGAAGACGCATAGTCTTCATGGGAACACCGGCCTTTGCCAGGGACATTCTGGCAGGGCTTGCCGACAGTGGCGACATTGAGATAGCTGCCGTCTACACCCAGCCTGACAGGCCTGCCGGCAGGGGCAAAAAGCTTGTGCCCTCACCGGTGAAGGAGCTTGCCCTGACACTCGGCCTTGAGGTGCGTCAGCCCCTCTCCCTGCGCCGTGACGAGGCTGAGCAGGACTATCTTGCCTCCCTTGCGCCTGACTTTCTCATTGTGGCTGCCTACGGCATGATTCTGCCCCAGCGGGTGCTGGACATCCCTTCCCGCGCGCCCATCAATGTGCATACCTCGCTGCTGCCTGCCTACAGGGGCAGTGCGCCTGTGCAGCGCGCCCTCATGAATGGTGAGGAAAAGACAGGCTTTTCCATCATGCGCATTGAGCTGGAGCTCGATGCAGGGCCTGTGTACTGCACAAGAGAGCTTGCCACGGAAGGCGAGACTGCCGGAAGCCTGCTTGCAAAGATGGCGCCCATGTCCGTGCCCCTGCTGCTTCATGTCATGCAGGGCATAGAGCAGGGGACATGCGAGGCCAGGCCGCAGGAAGGCGAGCCCACCTATGCAGCCAAGATTCTCAAAAGTGACGGCATCATTGACTTTGCCCGTCCTGCCCGCCTTGTGGATGCCTGGATACGCGGTGTCACCCCGGACCCTGGTGCCCATGCCGAGCTGCAGCTTGGTGAGACCGTGACAGGCATTGTCCTTGAAGAGGTGCGCGTTGCCGAAGCCTGGTCCGGTGCACCAGGCATTGTGCTGGCAAAGAAGGGCAGACTGTGCATTTCCTGCCAGGATGCCCTGCTGGACGTGCTGCGCGTCAAGCCCGTGGGCAAGAAGAGCATGGATGCTGCGTCCTTTGTGAACGGCCAGCGCCTGGCTGCAAAGGACCTTGTGGAAGTGGGCAGGGTGCGTGCCGGAGACCAGGCATGACAGCCCTGGGCAACGCCGGCAGAAGGGACAAGGCTGCCAGAACAGGCGGACAGGCAGGCAGGAAACAAGGCGGACAAAAGGCCAGCTGCGCTGCTCGCACTGCCCGGCCTGGCAGGACTGACGGGACAAGCGCAGCGCACACACCATCAAAGGTTGCCAGATCTGCCAGATCTGCCGGCTTGGCAGCTGCACTGAAGCTGACGAATTCCGCCCGCAAGGTCTACCTTATGGTGCGTGATGCCCTGGATCGGGCTGTGCCGCTGCAGGCAGCCCTCTCCGAGGTGCTGGCAGGCATGGCGCTGCCGCCTGATGTGCGCAGACAGGCCACGGACCTGGTCTATACAGCTGTGCGCAGCGAGGAGCGCTGTCTTTTTGTCCTGCGCACCCTGTATCCGAAGTTCGGGCACTTCTCAAAGCCCGTGCAGCGCCTTCTGACAGCTGCCTGTGCAGCCCTGCTGTTTCAGGACAAGGCGCCTGCCTATGCCATTGTCAGCGAGACGGTCTCAGATGCCACCCGACTGGGCGGCAAGGGCACAGGCGCTGCCGTTAACTGGGGCCTGCGCTCTCTCCTGCGCCTTGGCACAGCCCCCCATGAAGAAGCCTTCTACAGGCAGAAGCAGGATAAGGACGACTATGCCGCCTTTTTGCGCATGGTCAGTGTCCCGGAAGCCACAGGCAGGCTGCTGGCAGGGGACCTTGGCGAAGAGGAAGCCAGGGCTGTGCTTGCCAAAAGCTTTGCCAGACCCCTGGCAAGTCTGCGTCTCAATGCGTTGCAGCCTGACTGTGCCGGGCTGTACAGCGAACTTATCACACAGGGCTGGGAGCCTCTGCCTGGCAGGGCAGGCAAACACGGCCTCTTTGCCCCTGCTTCCCATGGTGTCCGTGAGCACCAGGGGGCTTCGGGTGCGCAGACAGCACAGCAGACTGATGTGCACGCGCTTGTGCGTGCAGGCAGGGCAAGCCTGCAGTCTGCAGGCTCACAGCTGGCGCTGGCCTTCCCGGACTTTGAGGCGGACATCCCGCTCTGGGACATGTGTGCCGGCTTTGGTGGCAAGACCTGTGCTCTGCTGGAAGCAGGATATGAGGTCAGCATGGCCTCTGACACGAGTTTTCGGCGTCTGCACGGCCTGCCCGGGGAATGCACGCGCCTTGGCCTGACAGCGCCGCTCATTGTGCAGGCTGACGGCACACGTCCGCCCCTGTCTGCCTGGCAGGGAGACATAGTGCTGGATGTGCCCTGCACAGGCCTTGGTGTGCTTGCCAGACGCCCGGACATCAAGCTGCGCCCTGTGGATGTGGCCGGCCACACCCAGATCCAGACACAGCTTCTGCAACAGGCCCTTGCCCTCATTCCGGTGGGCAGAAAGGTCATCTACATGACCTGCACTGTGACACGGCAGGAGAATGAGAACCTTGTGCGTGCGTGTGCCAAAGGTAACGGGGCAGAGCTGGAAGGCGAGTGGAAGCCCCCTCTGGACAGCCCCTGGGAAGGCATGTACGTGGCTGTCCTGCGCAAAAAGGCCTGAGCCCGTACCTGCCGCAGGGGAGAAGAGTATGGTGCAGGACAGAAAGATTAACGAGACAGATCGCCAGATCGTTGAATGTCTGCATGGAAATGCGCGCATGAGCCTGAAGGAGATAGGCAGCAGAGTCTTTCTCTCAGGCCAGGCTGTACGCAACAGGATTGAGCGTCTTGAAGATCTCGGTGTCCTGCAGCGCTATACCGTCAATGTCAACTGTCCTGTCTTCGGCTACAGCGTCCATGCCCTCATCCGGGGCAGGTTCTCCCCAAACGACATCACCTTCTTCCTGGGCCTGTGTCCCATACAGCGCTGCCGCATCCTGCACTGCTATACCCTGACCGGGGAGCAGAGCACGCTCTTTGACCTCTATGTCCTAAACCAGGAAGTTTTGCGCGACATGCTGGAGCGTCTGAGAGAACGGCACATCCAGGTGCAGGTGGACATGGTGTTAGACGAACACCCTGACCTCCCTGCCCAGGGTGGGTACGAGCAGAAAGTCTGAGCCCCAGGAGCTGCGTCGCGCAGGATCTGAGCCAGCCGGCACACAGGCGGGCAGCTGGTGTCTGGCGGTGCTGAACGGGAAGGAGAGCCGGGAAGGCCGGTTCAGAAGGTCAGGCTCTCACCGTCTGCGGGGATGAGCACGCTGTCCAGGATGCCCAGAGCAGCAAGTTTCTCGCGCATGCTTGTCCGGGTCAGCGAGGCATGGGCAACCGTATCCATGTGGCTGATGATGACAACACTCTCGGGTGCCGCAGCACGGACCTTTGCCACATCCTTGTCGTCCATGATCAGGCGGCCGTTTTCCGCAAGCTCTGCAGCACAGGCATTGAGGAGAATGACCTCGGGCTTTAGGGTTTTCAGGACGCGCTCCACGTCCTCATACCAGATGGTATCGCCTGCCACATAGAGGCTCTTTTCTTCAGGGTGGCGGAAGAGGACTCCGCAGGAGGGGCCGCAGGGAATTTTTGTGCCGTGGCAGCCGGCAGTCTTTTCCAGCGTCACGCCGCCAAAGGAGGTGCTCTCACCGAGTACACGGACGTCCTTAAAGCCGGACGCTTGCAAGGTTTCGCCATCTTCTCTGCTCTGGGCAAAGATGGGCATGGTGCGCGGCAGAGGGCCGCCCACAAGGCCGTCCGGGGTCATGTCGATGTGGTCTGGATGCACATGGGTGCAGATGCAGGCGTCTGCGCCTGCCAGCACGTCTGCAGGAGAGCAGGGCAGGTCGCACAGCGGCATGCGCAGCAGGCGCTGCTCAGGGTGGCAGACGGTGAAGAGCGGCATATCGGCAAAGCAGCCTGTCTCGCCCTTGCCGGCAAGCCAGGGGTCTATGAGAAAGGTTGTGCCTGCATATGTAATTTTGACGGTGGCATTGCGGATTTGCATGATGCGCATGAACGTTGTCCTCCATGTTGTCCCTGGGCTGCAGGTCTTCGGTACGACGGGAGCGTGCCTCCCGGTCTGTGTGTGTACGCAAGCCTGACAGCTTCAGGCTGTCAGGGCCAGAAGCCGGGCAACAAAATGGCGGCCTTTTTCTTTGAAAAACCAAGTCCTGTCAGGAATGACAGGACGTTAGCCAGGAAAGGTACACGGCTTTTGGTACGGAGACGTCCTCTATCCGGCAGATGCAGGGCACAAAAAAAGAGCCGGGTACCACCGCACCTTGTACCCGACTCTCAAAACAGCAGGAAAAAACTCCTGCTCACTTTCTGTGTTTACACCATAGTCCAATCAGCCAGGCTATGCAAGCTCTTTTTCCGGGGAATCTGTACTTTCTGCCTGGACAGCGTTTGCCTCAATGGCTGCCTCCAGAGCTTCCGTCATACCAAGGGCAGAAAGAAGTGCCTGCAATTCTTCTTCATTTTTGTAATGGAGTGTGACCTTGCCCTTTTCATTGCTGCCGCTGATCTTTGCCTTGCAGTGCAGGGCGCTGGCCAGATCCTTCTCCAGCTGCTTGAAGACAGGGCTCTTGGGCATGCGTGTTCTGGGCTTTGCCAGGGGGATGGGCACAGCGTTTTCATCCTGCCAGGGGAAGGGCTGGCCTGCCTTTGCAGCGGCAATGAGGTCCTCGCAGTCACGCACAGAGAGATTGCCTGCCAGGATGTAGTCCAGAAAGGCCAGCAGGGTGTCTTCCTGTGCGGTGAAGGACAGCAGGCAGCGGGCGTGGCCTGCGCTGATGCGTCCTTCCTGCAGGGCCTGCATGGCAGGGGCGGGCAGCTGCAGCAGGCGCAGGGAGTTGGCAATGGAAGGTCTGCTCTTGCCGAGGCGCCTGGCAAGCTCCTCCTGGGTGATGCCGAGCCTGTCTTTCAGGTCCTGCAGGGCAGAGGCCTCTTCTGCGGGATTGAGGTCTTCGCGCTGCAGATTCTCGATCAGGGCAACGAGCATCACGTCTTCGTCGCTGAGATCCTTGAGGTAGACAGGGATCTCGCTGAGATGGGCCATCTGGGCAGCGCGCCAGCGGCGCTCGCCGGCAATGATCTGATACTTGCCTTTTTCCCTGCTTCGGCGCACAAGCAGGGGCTGGATGACACCCTGAAGCTCAATGGATTTGGCGAGCTCCTCAAGGCCCTGGTCTGTCATGCTCTTGCGTGGCTGATCGGCATTGGGAACCAGAGCGTCAATGGCAACGTTGAGTATCTGATTTGTGCGTATGTCGGAGTCAATGCCGGCAGACTGCAGATCTGCCGGGAACAGGGCGTCGAGCCCGCGACCAAGTCCTTTTGACACTGTCTGCTCCTTGTTCTCACTTCCCTCTTGTCCTGTGCAGGGCTTTCGCGACAAGCAAGCTGACGTAAGAGAAATGGAGGTTACTATGTTTGATCTGGAAACGCATATCGTCCACATGAAGGACGTCAGGAATCCGAAGGAATGCTTCTTCATCTCTGCCGAACTGGGTCAGCGTTGTGCCGATGCGCTGCAGGGCTGTCTGCCGCTGCTTGGTCCGGCAAGCGAACTGCCGGCACATATCTGCCCCTGTCACGGACCTGATGGCAGGGCTTTTGCCTATGTCCTCAGTCGCGAGCTGTGGAATGCAGTGAAGTACGATCTGCGCTCTGCCGAGCGCGAGCTCTTCTACAAGCACGGCGGCGTTGTGTCAGAGGATCTGGAGGACTTCAAAAAATTCCTCATGCACTGGGACAATGACTATGAGTACAGCGGACAGGTGCACTGCCCCAACTGCAGCACGTCCACAGAGGACTGGCGTACGGACCCGGCCCATCCCTTTTCCTTAAGCAACGCCAATACAGGCGGGCTGCTGGTCTTTCAGTGCGCACAGTGCGGTGCAACCATACGTCTCAAGCACTTTAAGGATGAGGTGGTCTGCGAGCACACCATGCCGCACAGATAGGGCTGGCTTAGGGCAGGGAAGCTCGGAGTGCGCTGCACCAGGCACTGTGGCAGGCTGCAGCACCTTCCCCACCTTCCTTAATGAAGAAGCGCATCAGGCAATGGCCTTGCGATGCATGATTTCCTGGGCAAGGCCTATGTAGGCAATGGCGCCCTTGGACTTGATGTCATAGTGGATGATGGACTTGCCGTGGCTCGGGGCCTCGGACAGGCGCACGTTACGGGGGATGTTGGTGCGCAGCACATAGCGCGGCATCTTGCTGGTGATTTCCTCCATGACGTCGCGGGACAGTCTGTTACGCGTGTCGAACATGGTGAGCAGCACACCGAGGATGCCGAGTTTGGGATTGATCTTGCGTACCTTGGAATAGGTTGCCATGAGCTTGGCAATGCCTTCCAGGGCAAAGTATTCGCACTGCAGGGGAATGAGCAGCTCGGTTGCAGCGCACAGGCCGTTCAGGGTGAGCAGGCCTAAGGAAGGCGGGCAGTCGATGATGATGTATTCATAGTCATCGGCAACCTGGGCAATCACATTCTGCAGATAGAACTCTCTGGCAATCTCGCCGACCAGCTCCACTTCCACGGCCACCAGGTTGATGGAGCCGGGCAGCACACTCAGATAAGGCGAGCGCACGCTGACAATGGCGGAGCGCACAGCCTCTGGCGTGGGCGTGTAAAAGACGGAATACAGGTCTCCGGGCAGTCCTGATGTGGGAATGCCGAAGCCGCTGGTGGCATTGGCCTGCGGGTCGCAGTCAATGAGCAGTGTCTTGCGCTCAAGGACGGAAAGCGAGGCAGCAAGGTTGATGGCAGTTGTGGTCTTGCCCACACCGCCTTTCTGATTGGCAACACAGATGACTCTGGTCATGCTCTCTCCCCTGCTGGTTTCTGAATATCGTGCAAACTTATGCTCCGTTTTTCTGACGTTGTCCCGGCGCAAGGCAGGGACCTGGGAAAAGACTGAAGCCCCTTGTCCGTGTATGTTTCACGTGAAACATACAGCGCCCCCCTTTCTCGCAGAAGACAGTACATGCTTCCCGGGCGGTTGAGAAAGGCAGGTTCCTTTTCTGCTTCAGCCACTTTGGTTTGTACATTTTTCCCTGCGATTTTCAAGTTTTTGACGCAAAAAAAGCACATTTTTCAGAGTTGGCTCCAAAAAATGTGCTAAAATGACGAGAATGGCCGACGCTGTCAGTCACGCACCATGATGCTGCGCAACAGGGTGAGAGCTATGCCAATGCCGCCTGCTGCAGCTGCACAGACAAAGGGAAGGTCATAGCTGCCGGGATTCCACAGCAGGCAGCCTGCCGTGAGCATGGAGCCAAGGGTCTGTCCGAAGGTCCTGGTAAAGGAGACCAGGGAGCTGGTTCTGGCTCTGTCGTGTTCATGGGCATACATGAGGGTGGCTGTCTCATTGGGGGCCTGGAAAAGGCCGTAGCCAAGGCCGCAGAGCGCGACAATGAGGGCCATGCGCACAAGGGACGGGGCTGGCACAAGGGCCAGCAGCATGATGCCCAGGCTGCACAGAGCAATACCCAGGGGCACGAGAATGCGCCGGCTGAGCACACGGCTCAGTCTGCCTGAGCCCAAGGAGGCAATGCTGTGCAGGGCAGGCCAGGCAATGAGCAAAAGGCTTGTCTCGGCTATGCCAAAGCCCAGGCCCTCCATAAAGAGAAAGGGCATGGCAAGCACAGTGGCTGACTGGGCAATGAAGCAGAAGAGGGTGCAGGCCAGGGAAAGCAGGAAGGGCCGGTTGCCGAGCACGTGAGCAGGCAAAAGGCGCAGCCTGCCTGTTCGCTGCTGGCGAACGAGCAGCCAGAAGGAGAGCAGGCCCAGGAAGAGGAAATTATTGAGGCTTTCCAGGGGAAGGCCCCAGGAAAAGACACCCAGGGCACCGAAAAAGCCTGCAAAGAGCAGGATGGAGATGCCGAGCAGCGAGAGGGTCGAGCGCACATCACGGCCGGTGATGGCAGGGACTGTTTCTCCGGGAACACAGCGTGCCGCAACAGCAAAGGCCGCAAGGCCCAGAGGAAGATTGACAACAAAGAGCCAGGGCCAGGAGGCGTGCAGGAGAATGAAGCCTGCCAGGGCAGGACCTGCAATGATGGCCAGGGAGATGGTGGCCGTATTGTAGCCTATGCCTGTGGCAAGCGCGGAGCCTTTGAAGACGCGCTCAATCAGGGCAATGTTGACGCTTAAGATCCCGGCACCGCCGATGGCCTGCAGCACCCTGAAAACACACAACCACATTGCTGTGGGCGAGACAGCACAGCCTGCGGAAGCCAGCACAAAGATGGCTGTGCCCCAGAGAAAGAGCCGCTTGCTGCCCAGCAGGGAGGAGAGGGCAATGGCCGGGAAGAGCAGGGTGAGCACAGCTATCTGATAGCAGAGCACAAACCAGGTGGCTGCAGCATCACTGACTGCAAGATCCTGGGCCATGACGGGCAGGGCCACATTGACAATGGTGGAATCCAGGATCACCAGACCCACGCCCAGGAAGATGGCCATGCCGGGGAGAAGAGCAGGAGTGGTCTGTGTCTGCATGGAGTGTCCCTCCGCGAATGTGCAGTGTGTGCGACAGCGTTCCTGTGCGCGTCGTGTGCCCTGGTCATGCGCTCGCATCATGATGCGCAGCCCCTCTTGCCAGACAAAGGCGCGCACAGCGGGGGACAGGGGCGTACAGCCCCTGGAGTGCTGTCCGGCAATATTGCCCTGGCGGGCTGGCAAACGTGCTGCACAAATGCAGTACTTTTGCCGCAAAAATACGCAATATGACAGGAAACAGGCGCTGCCAAAACACGCAGAATGTCAAACTACCCGGAAAGCTAGCCGGAAAAGAGCCTCTTCTCAAGCCCTGGGCAGTGATGAGAAGAGCTGGGAAGAGCTGCAGGTGCACAAGTGACACAAGAGCCTTGAGCCGGCCCTGCATGGGCGTGTACGGCAGGCAATAGATGAGTAAGGTAATCATATTTCATGCCTATTGTGAAATGTTTCTCTATGATAGGTGTGAAAACATTCACAAGTTTCGCTGAGAAAAAGCATACTTGCTTGATATTCCATACTATGCTTTGCCATGGCCGGGAAGGGCTGTGCCAGCGCGAAAAGGCTGTGTCACAGATAGTGGTCAAAAAAGATACAAATTTGCAAAAAGTTTTTTCCAGAGAGCAGACGACAGCACGTGTAAGGGTTACATCTTGAAATTATTCTCTTTTTGCAGGGGCACTCTGAAGTGGAAACAGCCTGAAGACAGCCTGGGAAGCGGCCTTTTGGCTCACAAGGGGCTTCACAGAAAAAAGTTCACATGGTAGGGAAAGGTGTTTCTTATCGTTCCTGTGAATTTTCGCGCATGTGGAGATGCGCGGGATGTGACGCTGTGGACATGCTGCGGGCATGCATGTGGAGATGCACGTTGCGCAGTTTTTCACAGACAGGGCAAGGCACTGATCGCATGTGGAGATGCGTTCACCATACAAGAAACCATTTGGTGTGCATGTGGAGATGCGCACCAGGTGCGCATCTGATGCCCTTCGGCTGCGCATCAATTGCAAGGGGGTTTTCATGAGCATAGGCAGACAGTTGTACGAGTTTCTGCTGGCTGGTTCCCAGGCGTACGCCCGCTGGGACCTTGAAGCGTCAACTTCCATTCTGAAAAACCGAAAAAAACTGTTGTTCTGTCTGGCTCTGGCAGTGCCGATTCTGGCTGTGTGCTGTGCAGAAGCCTACTATGAACACGAGATGCTGGGCGGCAAGACAGCCTATGCGCCGTCCTTCTACACGACCACGATTTTCCTCACCTCCATTGCCGTGGGTGTGGCTGCTGGTCTTATCACAGGCTGTATAGGCGCCGGCGGCGGCTTCATTATCACCCCGGCCCTCATGGCTGTGGGCGTCAAGGGCATCCTTGCCGTGGGCACGGATTTGTTCCACATCTTTGCCAAGGCCATCATGGGCACGACCATCCACAAGAAACTGGGAAATGTGTCCGTCAAACTGGCCATGGCCTTCCTGGCAGGCTCCATTTTCGGCACCTTTGTCGGCGGTGCCATCAACAAGGGGCTCTACAACTTCAGCCCCATCCTCTCCGACGTCTTCATCACCGTCATTTATGCCCTTCTGCTCGGCTTCCTGGGCTTCTACGCTCTCTATGACTACCTGCGTCTGACCAACAGAATCGTAGGCAAAAAAAAGGTCGAAAGCAGCGAATCCCAGAATCCCGCCACTGCCAACAGAACTGCCATTTCTCTCAAGCTGCAGTCTCTGCATATTCCCCCCACCATTACCTTTGACGAACAGGCTGTTCCCGGCGGCCGTCACATCTCTGCCTGGATCATCGCCCTTGGCGGTGTCTTCGTGGGCATGCTCGCTGCCATCATGGGCGTGGGCGGCGGCTTCGTGACCTTCCCCATGTTCGTCTATGTCTTCGGTGTGTCCGCCATGACCACCGTGGGCACGGATATCTTCCAGATCATCTTCACAGCCGGCTTTGCTGCTGTGGGTCAGTACGCCATCTACGGCTACGTGTTCTACACCCTGGCTGTGGGCATGCTGCTCGGCTCCCTGCTCGGCATCCAGATCGGCGCACTCACCACCAAGGTGGTCAAGGGCGCTCAGATCCGCGGCTTCTACGCCATGTCCATCCTGGCTGGCTTTGTGAACCGCGTTGCCACCCTGCCCAAGAAGCTGGTCGAAATGGAAGTGATTTCCCTGCCTGCCTACCTGGTCAACGGCATCGAGTTCGTGGGCAATATCGTTTTCTGGGCTGTTGTTGCCTTCTTCGGCTTCTGGGTCATCAGCAAATTCATTCTGAACATCAGAAAGCTCAGAGAGGAGGGCAGTTAAATGTTGATCCGCAGCAGAAAGCACTTTGTGGCCGGCATTGTCATGGTCGGCTCCTTCTTCGCAGTCTGTATCTATCTGCTCTTCCCCATGCTGCATGACAACTACGGGAACAGACTGACAGGTCTGCAGTTTGCTGACTCCGTCTTCAACTCCCTGGCCAAGGGCTCGTCCTACTTCGTGCCTGAAGTGCGCAAGGACATTGAAGCCGTCAACGGCAAGATCGTGGAAGTCAGTGTTCCTCTGGAAACCAGGTACAGCTACGGCGTCATCCGCGTCATGGAAACAGTGGGTGCCGAAGCAAGCTATGACAAAGAGGGCCGCCTGCACTTCAAGGGCGACCTCGGCGCCATCCTCAATGCCGCAACCGATGTGGGCAATACCCTCTATTTCAACGAGCACAAGCCCATTGAAGAAAAGTACAGAATGCCTGCATTGCAGGTGGCCAAGTGCTGGTGGTCTGTACTGCATCCTGCCGTTCAGGAACTGCAGCGACAGGGCCAGGTCGGCTATGCCAAGATTGTGGACGTGACCCTGAAGAAGGCACTTGAGCCCGGCAATAACTTCTACATGATCGAAATCACCAAGGTGAAGGAACACATCCCCCTCGTGGTGGGCATGCTGGTCTTCTATATCCTCTACACCCTGTGGTACGGTTTCGGCATTTTCCAGCTCTTTGAGGGTGTTGGCCTGTCCATGCACAAGTAAGAGTGCACAACGACCAGGCTTCCCCGCAAAGGTGAGCCAGAGCGAACTCCTCACAACCTGCAGGCGCTTCCGGTTTGTCCGGGGGCGCCCTGCCTTTTTTTGGCAGGGTGCAAGACAGCGCCCTGCAGGCGGGGCAGGGTGTAAAAATCCTTTTATCCCGGATGCTTGGAAGCGCTTACAGCAGCTTCTTTCGTTGACAGCCCATGCGCCAGCACGTATGCTCCCGCATCCGCTGTGCAGGGACGAGGCCGTTTTGCTGCCATACGCTGCCATGGGCCGTCATGAGCTGCCATACGCTGCCTTGGACTGCCGTTGCAGCCAGGCTGCCTGCCATGAGCCCGCAGTGCTTTCTTGCGCCAGATGGCTGCCCCCGGGTCTGCGCCCCTTCCTCTGTGCACACGGCAGACGTACACACGTGCCCCCATCCCGGCTTGCCAGGCGTCCTGTCTCATCCTGCCTCATCCTGCCTGCCAGGTGATCAGCTTGCCGGTTGACCATATGGAGAGTCCCCATGAAAGGCAGTTCCTTCCTTTCCTTTGCCCTTGCCCTGTCTTGTGCCCTGCCTTGTGCCCTGCCAGCCAGGGCTGCAGCAGCAGACATCAGTGCCAGGGAGCTGCGCCCGGCCCTCGAAGAGCTGCTGCGTGAGCATCCTGAAGTGCTGCTGGATTTTTTACGTGAGCACTGCGAGACAGTGCTGGACATTGCCCAGATGGGCTCGGACAGCAAGAGGCTGGCCAACCTGGAGAGGCAGTGGGAGCAGGATGCCAAAGTGCACAAGGAAGTGCGCACGGCAAACCGTCCCAGAGTGGGCAGAAAGGATGCCAGGGTGCAGATTGTGGCCTTCTCTGACTTTACCTGCACCTACTGCCGCAGGGCAGAGAAGACAGTGGAGCAGATTCTCCAGGAGTATGCCGGCAAGGTCTCCTTTGTCTTCAAGAACATGCCCCTGGATCCCGAGGGGATTGCCGGCCTGGCTTCCCAGTACTTTGTCGCCATCTCTCAGCAGAGCGAGGACAAGGCCTGGAAGTTCTACCGTCTGCTCTTTGATAATTATGACAATCTTATTGGCAGGGGCGAGGAATATCTGCGCGAGGCAGCCATGGAGATCGGCGTGGACATGAAGAAGATGGACAGCGCCCGCAGGCAGAAGCTGGTGGCCACACTCCTCAAGGAAGACCTGGATGATGCGGACAAGCTCGGCATCGAGGGCACACCCTGCTTCCTGGTCAACAATCTGGTCATCCGCGGTGCAGTGCCCATCACCATGTTCCGCAGGGCCATTGACATTGAACTGAGCCGCTAGGGCAGCGTATGCGCGCTGCTGCAGGAAAGACAGCTGCAGGAATGACAGCGCAGAAACGCACAGCTGCGAAACAGCAACATTTGAGGAAGAATCTTGATACGACCTGATTTGCCCATCCCCACCCCGGACAAACCGGAAATCCTTGCCCCTGCAGGGGACACTGCCTGCTTTCTGGCTGCCCTGGCTGCCGGAGCAGACAATATCTACCTTGGCCTCAAGCAGTTTTCGGCCCGCATGCAGGCAGAGAACTTCAGCCTGACCGAGCTTTCCAGGCTCACGGACCTGGCCCATGAAAACGGCACCAGGGTCACTGTGGCCATGAATACGCTGATCAAGGACAATGAAGTGGATGCTGCTGCCCGCCTTTTGCGTCGTCTTGAGACCCAGGTGGGCTGCGATGCCATCATTGTGCAGGATCTTGCCATGCTTAAAGTGGCCAGGGATGCAGGCTTCACCGGCTCCATCACCCTGTCCACTCTTGCCAATATCACCCATCCAGCAGGCCTTGAGCTTGCCGCACACCTTGGTGCTGACAGGGTGGTGCTGCCCCGCGAGCTCAATATCGACGAGATCCGCTTCATGGGCGAGAACTGCCCCGAAGATCTCGAACTCGAATGCTTTGTGCACGGCGCGCTCTGTTACTGTGTTTCCGGGCGCTGCTACTGGTCCAGCTACATGGGCGGCAAGAGCGGTCTGCGCGGCCGCTGTGTGCAGCCCTGTCGCAGAGTCTATGCCCAGGGGCCGGAAATGCTGGCTGCCCAGGCAAAGCTCATGGAACGGCGTCCTGAAGAGAATGGCGGCAAACGCCCTGACCGTTCTGATCGCTCTGACCGTCACGATCGTCATGACCGCACTGACCGTCAGCAGGGCGGAAGGCGGCAGGGGCCCAGGGTGGGCAAGAATCAGTCCGGCCGCTACTTCTCCTGTGAGGACCTTTCGGTTGACGTGCTCACCAAGACCCTCATCGGTGTTCCCCATCTGATCTCCTGGAAGATCGAAGGCCGCAAGAAGGGCCCGCACTACGTCTACCATACTGTGACTGCCTACCGCATTCTCAGGGACAATCCCACGGACAGCAAGGCCAGAAAGATGGCAGTTGGCATCCTGGAAATGGCCCTTGGCCGTCCCACCACCCATGCCCGCTTCCTGCCCGGCAGACAGATTGTGCCTGTGAATCCCGCAGGGCAGACCAGCTCTGGTCTGCTGATAGGCAAGGTTGCCATTGCTCCCAACGGCATGCCCTGTATCAAGCCCTTCCAGGACCTGCAGGTGCATGACTATCTGCGCATTGGCGTGGAAGACGAGCGCTGGCATTCCACCCTGCCTGTCACCCGCAAAACACCCAAGGCAGGCACCTTCTTCCTGCGTGTGCCAAAGCACAAGACACCCAGGGCTGGCGTGCCTGTCTACCTCATTGACCGCAGGGAAGTGGAGCTCGAGCGCATCCTTGCCGAGTGGAATGCACGCCTTGAGAGCCTGCCTGAACGCAGGACTGCCAGCGTGGACGTGAAGCTGCCAGAGCTTGTGCCCTGTACAAGGGTGCATATGCCCTCCATGACCGTGCATGCCTCGCTGCCCCAGGGCAAGGAAACCAGGGGTGCCAGAAGCTTCCTCTCCTGTCTGTGGCTGACGCCGCGCTCTGCAGAGCTCTCCAGGACAGCTGTGCGCCGCTTTGGCTGGTGGCTGCCCCCTGTGCTCTGGGCAGAGGAGGAAAAGGACTATCAGCGCCTGGTACTGCGCCTGTGGCGTGAGGGCGCCAGAAGCTTCGTGCTCAATGCTCCCTGGCAGCTCGGCCTCTTTGACGAGAAGATGCGCGCAGCTGAGGACGCCTTCCTGGTGGCAGGACCGTTCTGCAATATTGCCAATGATCGCGTGCTGCAGCTCTATAAAGAGCTGGGCTTTGCCGCAGCCATTGTCTCCCCCGAGCTCAACAGGGAACTGCTGTTGAGCCTGCCCAAAGCCAGTGCCCTGCCGCTTGGCTATGTGCTCAAGGGCTGCTGGCCTGTGGGTATCAGCCGCTTCGGCGCCCTGGGCGTGCGCCTCAACGAGCCCTTTGCCTCGCCCAAGGGTGAGCTCTTCTGGGCCAGGCAGTACGGCCAGAATGTCTGGCTCTATCCCGGCTGGCAGATGGATCTGACGGACAAGCGCCAGGAACTGGAAAAGGCAGGCTATGCCTTCTCAGTGACCCTGCAGGAAAAGCTGCCGCTGAGCCTGCCTCAGCAGACAAGACCCGGCCTTTTCAACTGGGAAAACCCGCTGCTGTAGCCAGGAATACGAATCCCGGAACAGCAGCAGAACTCAACAGCACTCAAGACGCTTTGCACCATGCCCGGCTTTCCCTCAGGTCTCAGACAGCCAGAAGGCTCCATGCGCTTTGCTGCAGATGCCCTGCTGCTGCCCTGTTTCGTGAGGGAATGCCTGAGTCTGCATCCAGCAAAACCAGCAAATCCCCTGCGTGACCAGGCCATTGTGCCCGGCTGCAGGGGATTTTTAGCTGCAGCAGATCTTGGCTGCGGCTGCGGTGCCTCGTCGCTGGCCCTGGGTTTGCGTCTGCCCATGCTGAAGGTGCTGGGAGTGGATAAGGAGCCTGAGCATATTGCCTGTGCCAGAGAAAATGCCCAGTCCCTGCAGCTTGCCACACGCACTGTCTTTACCTGCCTGGACCTGAAGGACCTGGCAACGGCCCAGGGCCTTGAAGCCGCTTTTGGCAGCCCAAGGCCGTTTTGCGACATGGTGCAGATGAACCCTCCCTACTGGGAAGAGGGCAGGGGACGCGTCTCTGCCAAAAGCCTCAATGAAACAGCCAGGCGCGGCAGCAAGGTGCTCCCCGTCTTCCTGAAGGCTGCACGCAGCCTGCTTGTGCATCATGGCCGCCTCTTTGTCATCTGGCCTGCCAGTGACCTGTCAGCCCTTGTCTGTGCCCTGGCAGCCACTGGTTTTGGGTTGCGCACAGTGTGCCTGGTGCGCCCCTTTGCCGCACGTCCGGCAACACGCGTGCTGTGTGAGGCATACAAGGGCGCTGCAGCAGAGAGTGTGCTGCTTCCGGACATAGTGCTCTATGAAGGGGATGGCACGGGAACGCGTGTTGTCACTGCCAGGGCACACGCTTTCTGTCCCTGGCTGAACTGAGTCTGTGTGCACAGACGCTGTTTCACGTGAAACACTCCATCCCCTGCCTTAGCAGAATTTCAGCTTTGGACAGTGGGACAGGAAGCACGCTCTCGGCCATACAGACAGGGCAGCATAGCATAGCACAGGACTCCTCGTCTTCCTGAAAGCTTCCTGAAAGCTGCCTGAAGGCTGCAGTGGCCTGCATGTGCAGCACACTCTTTGTCCTCTGGCCTGCCTGTGACCTGGAAACCTTTGTCTGTACCCTGGCAGCCACTGGCTTTGAGGTGCGCGCTGTATGTCTGCTGCGCCTCTGTGTCGCACGCCCGGCAGTATGTCCTGCGTGAGGCAGGCACAGGCGCTGCCGCCCCAGGAGTGTGCTGCTCCAGTGTTCTGTGAAGGTGAGAGAACGGGAACGCGTGTTGTCACTGCCAGGGCACACGCATTCTGTCTCTGACTGAACTGAGCGTGTGCCAGGCGCTGTTTCACGTGAAACACTCCATCCCTGCTGCAGCAGAACTTCAACTTCGAGCTGTGGGACAGGGATCACACTCTCGTATATTCAGGCAGGGCAGTACGGCACAGGACTCCTCGTCTTCCTGAAAGCTGCCCGAAAGATGCCTGAAGGCTGCACGCGGCCTGCATGTGCAGCACAATCTTTGTCCTCTGTCCTGCCATTGACCTGAAAATCTTTGTCTGTACCCGGCAGCCACTGGCTTGTGGTGCGCACTGTGTGTCTGATGCATCTCTGTGTCGCGTGCCCGGCAACACGCGTGCTGTGTGAGGCATACAAGGGCGCTGCAGCAGAGCGTGTGGCAGCTCCCGGACATAGTGCTCTATGAAGAAGATGGCACGGGAACGCGTGTTGTCACTGCCGGGGCACACGCATTCTGTCCCTGGCTGAACTGAGAGTGTGCACAGGCGCTGTTTCACGTGAAACACGCCATCCCCTGCCGCAGCAGAATTTCAGCTTTGAACTGTGGGGCAGGGAGCACAGCACAGGGCTCCCCGACTTTCTGAAAGCTTCCTGAAAGCCGCACGAGGCCTGTTTGTGCAGCACAATCTTTGTCCTCTGTCCTGCCAGTGACCTGGAAAACTTTGTCTGTACTCTGGCAGCCACTGGCTTTGAGGTGCGCGCTGTGTGTCTGATGTGCCTCTGTGTCGCATGCCCGGCAAGTCGTCCTGCGTGAGGCAGGCACAGGCGCTGCCGCCCTGAGCGCGCTGTTCCAAGGATCTGTGAAGGGGAGGGAACAGGAACGCACGTCCTCACTGAGTGTACGCATGCTGACCCTGGCTGAACAGGCCTGTATCCACCGGCGCTGTTTCACGTGAAACACTCCACCCCCTGCCGCAGCAGGACTTCAGCTTTGAGCTGTGGGACAGGAAGCATACTCTCGGCCATACAGACAAGACAGCACAGCACAGCACAGGGCTCCCCGTCTTTCTGAGAGCTGCCAGAAAGCTGCCGGAAGGCTGCAGTGACCTGCGTGTGCAGCACACTCTTTGTCCTCTGGTCTGCCAGTGACCTGTAAACCCTTGTCTGTGCTCTGGCAGCCACTAGCTTTGGGTTGCGCACAGTGTGCCTGGTGCGCCCCTTTGCCGCACGCCCGGCAACACGCGTGTGTGTGAAGCATACAAGGGCGCTGCAGCAGAGAGTGTGCTGCTCCCGGAAATAGTGCTCTATGAATGGGATGGCACGGGAACGCGTGTTGTTACTGCCAGGGCACACGCATTCTGTCCCTGGCTGAACTGAGCGTGTGCCAGGCGCTGTTTCACGTGAAACACTCCATCCCTGCTGCAGCAGAACTTCAACTTCGAGCTGTGGGACAGGGATCACACTCTCGTATACTCATACTGGGCAGCACGGCACAGGCTCTCCGCCTTCCTGAAAGCTGTGCGGGATCTGCATGTGCAGCACGAATCTTTGTCCTCTGTCCTGCCAGTGAGCTGGAACCCCT
>CASEWR010000201.1 GCA_949291675.1 uncultured Desulfovibrio sp.
GTGTCTCGAGCAGATTGATTCGGAAGAAAGACTACCCTTCAATTCGCAACAAACTCTGGGGTGGTTCCCTATGGTCTCCAAGCTATTTTGCCGGAAGCTGTGGAGGAGCGCCTCTCTCTGCCGTACGAAAATATATTGAATAACAGAGGACTCCCCGGTAGGGTACGCCTTATATCTTCTCCCTGAAGGGAGAGGTTTTACGGCGTCTTTGATAAACAGAATATGGTGTTATACAATTACAAGTTTTGATGAAACTTTTAAGAAGAATATAAAAGCTCAAGATTTTGTAGAATTATTTACAAATGGAGAAAGAAATGAAATTTTTTACAGATATTTTCGTGAAATAAATGCTCATTGTTATTATGTTTCCTTAGATGCATTGCTTGCAGATGCAGAATCAAGAAACAATATATTTCTTGATATTATTAAAAAAACAGATTAATACGCTGACTCGGGAATTGGCTATGCCATTCGTCAATTGCAGACACCTGGGACACTTGATGGTGGCAATCCCACGGCAGAAAACAGGAGACCTATCATGTCCACTCGGATTCCAGAGAGTGCACCCGGACAACAGACCAGTACTCAGACAGGAGCCCGGACCAGTGCAACACTGTCTGAGATGCAGAGCGAACTGACAACTGCCCTGCAGAACTTTGAGGAGACAGCACAGCAACTGACACAAATCAAAAGCAGTCTTGAGACTGAGCTGAAGGAACTCATGAGTAAGGAGCGCCAGGCAGAATTGACGAAAAGCCTGCTCCAGGGCGCTCTGGATGCTGTGCGCAGCAATCTGTCCCGGGAACAGCTTCAGCCGGCAGTTCTCAACACTCTCAGGGAACTAGTGGCGGCAGATCTGCCCGCTGAGCAGGCACTGGCACGACTGACACAGGCTGAAAATGAGCTAATCGCCTTCACACAGCAGCTGTGCGAGACGAAAAATGAGCTTGTCACTGTACTCAGGGACGTCACAGAGCAGCTGCGCCAGACACTGGAGGCCAGGAACAGAGTGGCAGAGGCCCGGAGGAACAGGGACACCCTGGCCAGACAGCTTGCAGATCTTGCCCGGCAGCAGAAGGCAGGACAGGCAGGCGGAACACTGCTGTACCAGCTGGCCGGAGCCGAGATGGAGCGCCAGCGCCTGAGCCGTGAGGTGGCCGACTTGCAGAAAGAGTTCCTGGTTGAGGACGAGGACGAGTCCGCACCAGCCCAAACTGGCAGAAGCAGACGTGCCAGAAGGAACAGGGCCAGACGGAAGAAGTAGTCTCCCTGTCTCTCGATGAGGGCAGGCGGATAGCAGCAGCTCAGACAAAACCTGTATCGTGCACTCTCCCTGCCCATCCTCTCAAGTGCTGTGTGCCAGCCGGCCCCCTTTTCATCGTTGAGAAAGCACATCGGGGCACTTCTCGGTTTCCCTGAGAAACAATACCCTGCAACTCCGAACTGTCCCACAAGCTTTTCATATCTGCGGGCCTGGCAGCCTTGACAGGCAACTCTTGTGCTCTATTTCTTCTGAAGAAGGTCTTGTTTTTGCCTGCACGTGGCAGCTGTTCTGCCAGGCAAAAGACACAGGGACTGGCAGAGTGACCACAGCCCCTGTCCTACAGGAAAATCCTCAACAAAAAGCACATCGTCCCACGTATTTTCATTTACTCGGAGCCAGGTATGGCCGAAGACTACAGCAAATATCAGACACAGTACTCCAGGGAATCCTTCTTTGCCAAAGTGAAGGACTGCGCCAAAAGCGCAGGCAGAGAGGTCCTCGTCAAGGCATTTCAACTCTACTACACGCTGGACAACCCTGCCCTGCCGGCATGGGCACGGACTGCCATCATCGGCGCTGCAGGCTATTTCATCCTGCCCATTGACGCTGTGCCGGACATCATCCCCGCAGCAGGTTTCGCTGATGACCTTGCTGTGCTGGCAGGAGCCATCGCCACCACGGCAATGTACACTCGCAAAGAAGATCTGGAAAAGGCCGAAGCTGCCGTAGACTCCCTGCTTGGCTGACTCAGCCCGGGAAGCCGGACAGCCGGGTCCTCTTCAGACAGCCTGCACATTTTTGCTGCCCGCACGGGCAGCGCATGCCACTTTCCCCGACCATACGGCCGGGGATTTTTTTGCCCGGACAATGCCTGGCACAAGTCCCGACTCCCGCTCGCAGCGTGCGTCTGCAAGGCTTGTTCCCTGTGCCCGCATCCGGGCCAGATCCTCTCTCCATGGCTGCTGCAAAAATTTTTAAAAAAATTGTTGACATGTCTTCTTTTTGTTTCTAAAAGAGGACCTGCAAACACGTTGTGCCCCGCATGCAGTCCATAGACATGCCACGCACACGCCCTGCACAGGCAGGCCTGACAAGAGAAACGCACCTGAAGCTGAAGGTCAGACTGCCCGGGCCTGCATGTTCCCGGCGAGAAGACCAGAAACACCATATACGGCAGCAGTTATCGTGTGGAGACCCCCCATGAAGAGCCTGACAAGACACACAAAGGTCTGTACGCAGCACAAAAAAGATGCGTGCAGCAGGCACAAAGCACATCAGTCTACCATCCCCCTGAAACATTTCCCCAGACTGCCATTGGAAGAGCCATCCGAAGAGCCATCCGAACAGTCATCACCAAAGCCCCCGATGCAGGCCCCTGTACAGTCCGCACAAAGGGCAGCAGAGACGCTTGTGCTGCCTTCTGCAACCCTGCCCGTCAGGCTTGGCATGCGTCTCACCATACTCTGCCTCCTTGCGGCCATCCTGTGCCTGAGTGGCTGTGCCACCCGGAAGAATGCGGACACAAGTGTGCATGGCCAGACCCTGGTGGACCGCTCCCTCAATGAGTCTGCCAATGCCATCATGGCGGATCTTGCCAGGCTCAACGGCTCCTGGCAGAGCTACGGTCAGCCCCGGGCAGCAAGCCCTTTGCGCATGCGCATGGACCTTGTCTTTGAGGGGCCTGTGCAGCATGCCCTGGAAAAGATCTGTGCCCACACAGGCTTTCGCCTGGTGACAAAGGGCAGGCAGCGCTCTGTCCCCCTCATTGTCCATGTGCGCGCCAGACAGACCGAGGCCCTGCAGATCCTGCGCCTCATCGGCTTGCAGACCTCTGCCGGCGAGCAGATACGGGTGCTGGAACAGGAGAAAATCATTGAGCTTGTCTGGCTCAGCCGTGAGGAACAAAGGACGCTGCCGCGCTGAGGAGGTGCATGATGCAAACACTGCAGACGCTTGTGGCGACACTGCACCCGGGACAAGCTGTGCAGGCAACTGCCTGCCCTGACAGGCCGGACAGGCCGGGTGATGCAGGCAGGCCGGGCCTGACCTGCGTCACGCTGGCCCGCCCCAAACGCTCCCCAAAACGCTCCCCCAAACGCTCCCCAGGGGACGCACTGCTGCCTGTGCTGCCTGCATTCCCTGCTGTGCTTGTCCTGCTTGCCACCCTGCTTGCCGTCCTGCTGCTGGCCGCCCGGCCAGTACAGGCTGCCCAGGCGGCCGGACAGGCAGTCGGGGACAGTGTGCAGGACTTTGTGGCACCAGGCTATCCGCTCTACGGCACGGACCAGACCTATACAGGCTTCGGGACCATGCCCAATGCGCCCACCCTGCCGGGGACGTTCACACTTTCTGCTGGCGGCACAGCTGCTGCCGGCAGCATGGAGGAGGACAGAGAGGGCGCAGCACTGCGGGAACGCCTCATGCACATGCAGGAAAAAAGCGCAAAGGAGCAGGCCAGGGAGCGGGCGCAGCACATTCGTGACGAGAGCCTCAGACAGGCAGCAGGCACCATAGCCTTTCAGCAGGCAGTGCGTCATCACTATGCCCGCCTTGGCGCCCTGTGCGAACAGCGCGCCCATGACTTTGACCGCATCTTCAACTTTCGTCAGCTTATGCTGGAGGGCAGAGTGCTGCCCCCTGTCATCAGCTGGATTGGCCCTGCCATGCGCCTTGAGAGTGCGGACGCTGCCACCAGCGTGGAGGCTGCCTGGCGCATTGAGGCACCTGCCCGCATTGTGAGCCGTGCCCCTGACTGGCGCGACTATCTGCTGACAGACTTTGCGGCCTTTGAGGCAGCACCGGGCAGTGTCCCGGAAAACAGCCACGAGCAGGCCATCTGGCAGGAGGGCGTTGCCCTGGGCTGGGACGAGGGCCGCGAGCAGGCAAAGGAGCTCTTTGAGCTCAACATGGCCCGCCTGGTGACGGACTACCGGGGCATGCTGCACTTTCGCATGCTGGCCCGTCAGGGCATGGTGAGCATGCCCGGCCTTGCCGAGGGACATCTGGGCCTGCGCGTTGGTGCCCGCACGCTGCACGTCAATGAGACAGTCTTTCGCATCACCCAGCCTGCAGCCTTCCTGCCCAGGGAAGCCTGGCAGGAGAACAGAAGACCGTGAGCACAGCGAACGGCAGACGCGAAAAACAGGTGCTAAACCAAACGCAAAAACAGACACGAAGAAACGTACGGGAGGTTCCATGGCCCTGGTGCCGGCACGAACAGGAGGAAGCAGCCTTGTGGCAGACAGCTGGCAGTTCCCCGAGTCCTTTCCCGGCCAGTTCTCAGGACAGCTTTCCGGCCCCTTTGCAGAACAGCATGCCGGACAGGGTGCAGGCCAGCGGGCAGGTCACGTGAGCGACGTGCAGGCAGAACAGGCGCGCGACGTACAGGCTGGCGAGATCGCGCACACTTCCTGCCACTGCCAGCAGCAGCCAGGCAGACAGCCCTGTCAGCAGCCCGGCCTGCAGCTCGGTCTTCAGCCGGATCTTCAGCCTGACATGCAGCCAGGCTGGCTGCAGCAAGAGCTGCGCTTTCCTGAGCCCATACAGCATGAGATTTGTGCAGCACAGCTGGAGCGCCTGCTCCTGTGGTGCGTTGCAAAGCGTGCCTCGGACATTGTCTTCTGCCCCGGAGACCCTGTCTGGCTGCAGCGGGACGGGGTGTGGCTGCCTGTGACAGACACTGCCCTCACCGATGCAGAGACCCAGATCATTGTCAATGAGAGCTCGGGCCAGTCCAACAGGGCAGGCATGGTGAAGACAGGACGCAGCCTGGACTATGCCTGGGCCATACGCATTCCCGGGCAGCGCGTGCTGCGCCAGCGCTTTCGCGTCAATGCCACCAGCTCCAACAAGGGCTTGTACGTTGTCATGCGCGTGCTGCCGCGCTCTCTGCCCAGGCTTTCCGACATGGAGGGACTGACTGCTGCCCAGAAACAGGCCCTTTTCCCCGAGGCAGGCCTTGTGGTGGTGTCAGGGGTCATGGGCTCCGGCAAGTCCACCCTGCTTGCAGCCATCCTGCATGAGGCAGCCCGCAGTGCAGGCAGACAGATTCTCACCCTGGAGGACCCTGTGGAATTTGACTTCTCATCCCTGCCCCTGGCAGAGCGCAGAGCCCCTGTCACTCAGTCTGCAGTGCACATTGACGTGGAGGACTGGCTCTCCGGGGTGCGCACCCTCACGCGCAGAAAGGGCGAAATTGTCATGGTGGGCGAGTGCCGGGACAGGGAGACCATCAGGGCATTACTCACCACTGTGGAACAGGGGGTCACTGCCTATACCACCGTACATGCCCAGGATGTGCCCCAGACCATTACCCGCATGGTCAATGCCTTTCCCGAAGAAGAGCGCCTTTCCGTGGCAGCAGTGCTGGCTGCCAATGTGCGTGTGCTCATTCATCAGCGCCTTGTCCCGCGCCTTGTGTCCCGCCGGCAGGCAGCACAGGCAGACATCCCCGGCCGCGTGGCCCTGCGGGAAATCCTGGTTCTGGACGACGCCATGCGCAGCCGCATCAGCACGCTGCGCTACGCAGAGCTTTTGCCTGAGCTTGCCCGCATGGTGCGCGAGCACGGCCAGAGCCTGGCAGCGGACGCACAGGCCAGGTTTGCCAGAGGCATCATCAGCCGCGAGACCCTGGAGAGCGTGTGTGATACCTCACAGGACTGAAGACGGCAGGCACGCTCCTCCCGGCATGCTGACACCATTTCCAGACAACAGTTTTCCCATGCCATGATTCAGACCTGCTGGCGTGACACAGCCCGCACTGTGCGCATTGCCTTTCTCGATGCCAGGGCCCTGTCCGGCTTCTTTGTGTGGATGCTGCACATGTGCTGGCCCACCTTCTGGATATCCCTGGCCATCACAGCCATCTTCCTGGCCCTGGAGCGCTGGGGCCTGACCCTGCCTGCAGCCCTGCGTCTGCTGCGCACAGCCCTGTTTTCCAGCAGGCGCTGCCACGAGAGCATGTATGTCTTGCGCTGCAGAGCACGGCCCTGAGGCAAAGGCCCGGGGAGCAAAGGCCAGGATGCAAAGACCAGGGAGCAAAGACCAGGGAGCAAGGCTCAGGAAGAAAGGCCCAGCAAAAGACGCGCAGAACGACAGCAAAAAAGGCTCACCACCCCCAGGGGACAGCCAGGACAAGGTGCAAGCCTGCAGCAGGCCCGCAGCAGGAGCACGGCACAACACGCAGCACGACACGCAGCAAAAGACCACAGCCCCACACCATGCAGCAGACACAGCAAGGAGAACGCATGTCCCCAGACAGCACACGCACAGAAGGCCGGCCCGGCACCGGGACCGGAACTGGCACAAGCCCCTGGCCGGGCCCTGCCCTGCGCCCGGACACGAGATGCACGCCCCAAGGACGTATGCCCCTGGGACGCATGCCCCGGGAACACACACCCGAATCGTGCACGCCCGGAAGGTACACGTCCGCCACACGCACGACACATAAGGCCTTTGCCGGGCACGGAAGACGCAGCAGCCACAGCGGCAGCCGGCATGTCTGCGGCCTGGCTCTTGCCCTGCTCGCCCTGTCCTGCACGGCAGGCCCTGCCGCAGCGTCCTACGAAGAACACTGCGCAGAACAGCGTGCCGAACAGCTGCAGCCTGTGCCTGGCACACAGCATGCGGCAGCAATGACAGCCGGCCAGGCAACAGCCAGGGCCCCCTTTGTGCGCAGCCATCTGCTGCACCGCAACGGTCCTGTCGGCACACTGCCCAGACTGCTCTCGCACGGGCGTGACTTGCCCTTTGCCCATGCCATCTCCCTGCTCACGCCCAGGGGCTGGCTTGGCCTGGGTGCCCATGCAGCCCCCATGACCAGGGTGAGCTGGGATCTGCAGACCCCCTGGCTGGACACCCTGGAGCGCCTGGCCCAGGAGACGCAGACCATCATTATCGTGGACTGGCAGGAAAAAACCTTCACCGTGCAGCCCTGCAGCCAGGACAGCTCCGCGACCCTGACAGGTGCAGACTCAGGCCCGGCATCAGGCCCGGCATCAGACACAGGGCAGGCCGGGGCACAAAAGCCTGCAGCCAGTGCAGCCAGCGCCACCAGGGGCACAGCCACGGCAGTGCCAGCGGCAACAGCGAGCGGGGGAGCCGGCAGCTCAGAGCCCGGGCAGAAGAACAGCATGAAGACCGGCCAGAGCGGCAGCCAGACCGGCAGCCCAACCAGCAACCAGAGCAATAGCCAGAGCAGCAGCCGGAAGAGCACTGCGCACAGCGAGGGGAAGGCAGCTCAGAGCACTGCCGGCAGGGCAGTGCCTGGCACGCAGGGCATGCAGGTTTCCGGGCAGGCAGCGGAACAGGCAGCCGCAGAAGCACGGCTGCTGGTCTCCTGGTACGAGGCGCCGGGCCTGGTGCGCCTGGCACGGGACATGACGGTCACAGAGGCAGCCATAGTCCTGGGCAGCTCGCGCGCTGCCTTCATGGCCTGGAATGCGCTCTCTGACAGCAGGGCGCTGCTTGTGCGCGGCACCCCGGTCTATGTGCGTGCACCTGATGCCGCTGCCAGGGCTGCCATGGCCAGGGCACAGGCAGCCGGGCAGGCAACCGGACAGGGCACCGGGCAGGCAGCAGGCACAGCAACAGTGCAGGCTGCAGCTGCACAGACTGCGGCGTCCACAGCTTCCACTGCGCCTGCTGCGTCTGCAGCTGACGACAGCAGTGTGGCCAGGGCCCTGCACACTGCCAGAACCCGGGCACAGGCTGCCGGCAAGGACAAGACACAGGCAGCCGGCACGGCCAAGGCAGAGACAGTCAGCAAGGCCGGGACAAAGCCCGGCACAGCTGCAGCAACTGCCAGCCGGGCCGCCAGTCAGGAGAGCAGCCGCAATGCCGGCCAGGCTGCCAGCAAGGAGACTGGCCAGACTGCCCCCGGGAACGCAGGCCAGGCTGCAGCAAGGTACGCAGGACAGGACGCCACACAGGTCGCCCCAGTGCACACGACCCCCGTCCTCAGCTGGCAGCTTGCTCCAGGTCCCCTCAAGCGTCAGCTGGAAGGCTGGGCAGCCAGGGCAGGCTACAGCGTGGTCTGGCAGGCAGACACGGACCTTGAGATGGCAGCAGGGGCACAGTTTGCAGGCACCTTCCCCGAGGTGGTGCGCGCCCTTTTCGAGGGTCTGCACCGCAGTGGCTATCCCTACACGGCCCATCTCTTCCACGGCAACCAGGTCCTGCACATTGAAGACCGCTGACCTGATTGCGCCAGATGCGCCAGATGCGCCACATGGCCCCGCTGCTGCCCTGGCCTGCCAACAGGCCAGAGCAGACAGAGACTGGCAGAGACTGACAAGACCTGCCCGCAGCAGGCAGGCAGCATCCACAGCAGGCAACAGCAACGATATGAGGAGTGCCGAGCATGGCAGACGTCACACGGGCATCCGGGAGCGCCCGTCACCCAAGCTCCCCCGGACACAGGTCAGGCACAGGCTTCCTGCCTGACAGAGACAGACTGCCCGGCAGGCAGGGCATACTGGCCGCACTGCTGGTCATGCTGACCCTGCTCTGTGCCGGCTGCGCGTCGAAGGACATGGTGCAGGCGCCTTCCAGAGAAGACATTGAGGCACACAGGGACGCCCTTGCTGCCCGCACCAAAGCCCATACCTTTACAGAGTCGGCAAGCCCCTTTCTGCAGGGACGTCTGGTAAGCCTTGCCAGGGACAGCAGAGAGGCAGCCGTGCTGCGCACCCCTGTCACCCTGCAGCAGACTGGCACACTTGCCGAGATTGCCGCCTCCCTGTCGCGCATTGCGCCTGTGTCGGCCCTGGTGGCAGGGGAAAGTGCTCCTGCTGACCCGGCAGAGCCGGTACCGCTGCCTGCGCAGGAAGCACCCCCTGCCCTGTCCGACATTCTCCCGGACTCCCTGCCGCTCACAGGGCTTTCCCCACTGCCTTCCGGCTGGCTGGACATCAGCTACAGCGGCACCCTGGCAGGCCTTCTGGACACCATTGCCTCCATGTCCGGCTATGGCTGGGACTTTGACGAGAAGCTCAACCGCATCACCTTCTCGGCCATGCAGGTGCGCACCTTCTCAGTGGCTGCAGCTGTGGGCGAAGTGGCCTGGGACAGCCAGATCTCCAACAAGAGCCGCGAGCAGCGCACCACAAACATTGGCAGTGGCAGCACTATCAACACCACGGTCACCAGTGGCGACACCTCCACCCAGACAGCCCAGACCAATACCACAAAGGTCCTGCTCGATGTCTGGCAGGATGTGGAAAAGACAGTGCGCGGCCTGCTCTCCCGCACAGGCACTGTGAGCTGCAACCCTGCAGCAGGCACCATTACCGTGCGTGACTCCTTTGCCCGCCTCAAGGCTGTGGAAGACTATATCACCACCCTGAACGAGCGCCTCTCCCGCCAGGTGGCCCTGTGCGTGCGCGTCTGGGTGCTGGAAGCCAGTGATGCCGCCTCCCTGGGGCTCAACCTGCAGGCCCTCTTCTCCTCGCCGGATGTGGCCGTTGCCGCAGGCAGTGCCGCCACCACCTCGTCCTCCCTGGCCTCGGTCTCCATCCTCAAGGGCAGCCTGGAAGGCTCGTCCGCAGCCTTCAGGGCCCTCAAGGAGCAGGGCAATGCCACCCAGCTCACCTCTGCCTCAGGCCTTGTCATGCACAACCAGCCCTTCCCTGTGCAGGCAATACGCAGGCACGCCTACCTGGCAGGCATGACCATGAGCACCTCCGAGTACAGCCAGACCTCGGAGATCACCCCCGGTGAGGTGACCACAGGCTTTGCCATGACCATTGTGCCCCACATTCTGCCGGACAGACACGTGCTCCTGCAGTACAACATCACCCTCTCCTCCCTGGACGAGCTCACCACCCTGGAGCGCGACACCATCCTGGTGCAGCTGCCCCAGGTGTCCACAAGGTCCTGCTCACAGCGCACCCGCCTCAAGGCAGGACAGACCCTGGTGCTGGCAGGCTTTGAACAGGACACTGCCCAGGCGTCAAGATCGTTCGGCCTGCTCTCTGCAGGAAAGGAGCACGATGCCGGCAAGACCCTGCTGGTCATCACCATCGAACTGGAGGGCGCTGATAATGTCTGAGACAATGACCCCCGACACATGTGCACGCAGGCCTGCACAGGGCCTGCATCCTGCCAGTGCGCCTGACAGTGCGCCTGACAGTGCTCAGTCCGGTGCGATGGACGCTGCCCCGCAGACGGCCATGGCTCCGGGCAGGGCAAAGACCGCTGACACTGCCCCGGACACTGCTCCGGATAGTGCCCCTGACAGTGAGACGGCCAGTGTGCCTGACACCAGTGCTGTCAGCCAGGCTGCCCAAAAAGCTGCCACAGATACTGCCACAGATACTGCCACAGATGCTGCCCGGACTCCTGGCACAGCGCCTGTTGCCCCCGAAAAGCCCGTGCAGCAGCCCGTACAGCGGGCCAGCACCAGCAGCAAGACCAGCAACAGGGCCGGCAGCGGGAAAGCGGGCACAAAGACTGCCAGGTCTGCAACGTCCGGCACGGTGGCCAAAACAGCTGCCACGCGTGCTGCAGGTGCGAGCGTGCGCACGACCACAGCACGCAAGACAGCAACACAGACGGCAAGGCAGGCAGCAACACTGGCAGCACGCAGGACAGCAAGACAGGCAGAGCAGCTGACAGACGGCCTGGCAGACAGCATGACAGGTCAGTCAGGGACACAGACAGAAAGCCTGGCAGCCGCTCAGGCAGCAGCGGCACAGGCAGCTGCCGTGCAGGCCCATGGGTATGAGACTGGCCACGGGACCGGGCACGGTACTTGCGCTGTTTCCGACCCTGCTTCCGGCCCGGCTCATGGCACGGATGCTGCCCAGCCCACTCTCCAGCCCAATGTCCAGCCTGCTCCCCGGCCAGGCACACAGCCCCTGTGCCTGCAGCTGCAGGATGTGCGGGGCAGAACAGTGCAGCTGGTCTGCAACCTCCTCTGGGAGGCAGGCACCCTGGTCTCAGGGGCAGGCTCTGCCCTGCGCCTGACCGTGCCCTGGCAGGAGAGTGTGCCTGTTTCCCGGCAGACTATGGCCAGAACTGCCCGCTCCCTTGGCTGTGACCGCCTGGTGCTCACAGGCTCGCGCTACGGCATGCTGCACAGCGCCGGCCTGCAGACCGTCCGGCTTGCCGTGGACAACCTGGGCAGCAGGCAGCGCAGACAGCGCAAGCCCCTTTCCCTGGCAGCCCTGGCCCTGCGCACGGGACTGGCAGCTGCACAGTGCCGTACCGGTCAGCAGCCTGGCATGCAGCCAGAGCAGGTACCGGGCCAGGTGTCTGATCCTGCGTCGGGCACGCAGCCTGGCCAGACTGCCAGGGGTGCGCAGACCCTCAGCTCTCAGAACGCCCGGGACGATCGGAACGTCCGTGATGATCAGGGCGATCAGGACGCCCGTGATGATCATGACGCTCAGGGCTCTCAGGACGCTCAGGACGCTGCGGGCACACAGGCTGCATCAGGCACTGTCTGCATCCTCACCCTGCCCGTGCGGGGGGCTTCGCCCCTCTACTGGGTGTGGGCTGCACGGGGCAACTGCCTCTCTGCCAGGGCAGACAGGGTCTTCGGGCAGCTTGCCCATGCGAGACTGCTGGCCTCCTCCATTGCCGAGAGCCTGGGAGCGCCTGGGGTGCGCACGTATGATGCGCACACTTCCTGCGCCCTGCTGGCGTATTGTGTGCGCAGGGCAGACAGGAGTGCTGTGCGCAGTGCCCAGCTTCTGCCCCTTGAGCCTGTGTCCCCGGCCAGACTTGTGCTGGCAGGCATGGGCATTCTGCTGGCAGCAGCCCTCCTCATTGGCGGACAGACCATGTGGGAGTGGTGGGAGACCAGGGCCAGAACAACACTGCTCTCCCAGACCCGCGGAGAACTGGCAAAGAAGCGGGCGGACATTGTGCGCAATCCCTGCAAGTACTTTGACATTTCCTGGCAGACAAAGCCCGAAGCGTCCCTCTTTGTGCGCGAGGTTGTGCCTGACATGCTGGCCTTTCCCCTGGCAGGCAATGGCTGGATGCTCACAGAGCTGACAGGCACAGCTGCAAGCCTCACGGCCCGCTGGAAGGCCCTGCCGGCAAGCATTCTCCTCTATCCTCCCGGAGGCGCTGTCAATGAGGACAAGCACCCTGAGTACGCACGCCAGACCGTGACGCGAAAAAAGGGCATGCTGAGGCAGGCAGCCGGTACCCGGAAAACGGCCATGCAGGACCTGCTGGCAGAGCACGAGCTGCGCCGCCTGCTGGCAGAACTTGCCACCCGCTTCTCCCTGCGCCTGCGCCTGCGCTTTGCCAGGCCCGAGGCCATCATGGTGGGCGAAACACGGGTGGAAGCACCCTGGGTGCAGGGCAGCGTGGCCCTGGAAGCCATGCCGGATGCCCTTGTGCACGACGCCCCTGCCCTGGCACGCGTGCTGGACATCCCGGGCCTTGCGCTCACCTCCATCACCTGGGATGGCAGACAGTGGAAGGCTGCAGGCGACATGGTGGTGCTGCGCGACGCGTACGCAAAACGGACAAAGGGCAAGGCAGCAAGGGCAGCAGGCAGCAGCTGAGCCCGGGCAGACAGCAGGGCGACACCAGCACAGGCTGACACCCGGCAGGACGCAGGGACAGGTGCCAGGTCAGACAACACACAGGCAGGCAACAGGACAGGCTGACACCCGGCAGGACGCAGGGACACAGACAACAGCCCAAAGGAAGCAGAGGCACGCATGACAAGACACACGAACATGGGACACACGCACAGGACAGGTCAGACAGACAGCAGCCCGGACAGCAGCATGGCCGGCAGCCCGATCAACACCATGGACAGCAGCATGAGCATGGTCAGCAGCGCAGGCACAGGACAGTCTCCTGGTGCCGGCCAGACCGGCCCTGTGAGCCCGGCAGAGCAGATGCGCATGGCAGACCGGCCGGGCACGGACCAGGCCTTTGCTGTCGTGCAGGATGCATACCTGCCCATGGCGCAGCACAACACAGGCCTCACAGCCCGCGGCAGGCTCATCCTGGCAGTGGGTGCAGGCTGTGTCCTGCTTGCTGTGGCAGGAGGCTGGTGGTGGCTGCACACTGCCAGTGAACAGCTCACAACGACGCTCAGTGCCCGCAGCACAGCAGTCAGCAAGGCAGCAAAGCCTGCACAGCCCGGCACCATCGCACGGGCGGGCCAGAGCGCCACAGCCCCCAGGGCCGGGACGACACAGCACACAGCAGCACAGACACGCGATCTGAACACGGAGGCAGGCGGCACGGCAGCCCCGGCCCATCAGGCCCCCCAGGCAGAGGAAGTGCTCCTGCCCTCCATTGTGCACTTTGCACCAGGCACAGTGTACTCAGGCACCCTGGGTGAGCTCACCCGCCTGCAGGCAGGCTCGCAGATAGCCAGGGCAGACCTTGCCCTGCGCGAGGTGCAGGTGAAGCTCAAGGACATGGAGCGCCGCCTGGCTGAACCTGGTCCTGTACAGGGCGAAAGTGCAGCCCAGCTTGAGGAAAGGCTGCGCACGTCCCTGCAGGCAAGTTTGCAGGCATCACTGAACGCATCACTAAACGCATCCATGCAGCAGATGCTTGCGAAGGTGCAGCACACAGCACCAGCTGCCTACAGGGTGCTGGCAGTGCGCGGACAGGGGGCTGCCCTGGAAGCCGTGCTTGTGAGCGCACAGGGACGCATCCTTGTGCAGGCAGGCCAGCGCCTTGGGGAAAGCCGCATTGACGCCATCAGCCGCACTGCCGTGCTTGTTGATGGCAGGCCCCTGCCCTGGCTCAGATAGGCAGACAGCAGGCGGGCAGACGCACATCTTGTTTGCGCACCCCTCTCGCACACACCCCTCAGCCACACCCGGCTTTCGCACATCCCCGTGTCAGGCATCCCCACGCAGTGCTTTTTCGCACACAGCAGACAACAGCAGACAACGAGCAGACTGATGACAAACAGGCACAGGCTGCAGAGCCAGCCGCAAGGCACAGCAGCGACAGCTGCCCTGGCCGCCCGGGGTGCTGCAGGCCGCACTCCCCTTCCCGCCAGGTCGGGCACCATCCCTGACCAGGCGGGCGCAGCCCCCACTCAGGCAAACACCGTCCCGGGCCAGACAGGCACCATCCCCACGCAGGCAGGTCAGGCCCAACAGCAGACAGGCACAGACAGGCAGACGGATATGCGCGGCACAGGCCTGCGGCTGCGCTTTGTGGACAATGTCTGCCACCTCTCTGCAGAGCTTAAGGGCAGCCTTGAGCTGGACAGCATTCTGGCCAGGGAGGCACGCAGGCGCAATGTTGCCGCCATTCCCTTGTGCTGGCACAAGCCTGTGGAGTTCGAGCAGCTCTTCGGGCTGGAACGCAGGCACACTGTGACTGCCGGCAGCTCCTGGGTGGATGACTATGTGCTGCGCCTCTTTACCCGGGCCATGGCGCAGAAGGCAACGGACATTCACATTACCTACATGGGCCCCTATGCCGAGGTGAGTATGCGGCGCATGGGCCTGATCCAGCAGGAGGAATGTCTGGACGGGGCCATGGGCCTGCAGCTCATCCGCGCCATCTTCCAGGGTGAGCGCTCCCAGGCAGAGTCGGGCTTTTCCGAGCACGAGCGCTATGACGGGCGCATTGCAGACCAGGCCTTTCTGCCCCATGGCCTCTTTGCCGTGCGTCTGCACACAGAGCCCATCCAGAGCCCCTACATTCCTGGACCAGGGCTGACCTTGTCCATGCGCCTTCTGCTGGACACCACCAGTGTGCAGGGCAGCCTCAGCGAGCGTATGGCAGCCCTGGGCTTTACGGCAGAACAGCAGGAGTCGCTGGCCTCCTTTGCCGAGAGCAGCGGCATGAGTGTGATCTCAGGGCCCACAGGCCATGGCAAGACCACAGTGCTCAAGCACATTCTCGAGTCCCTGGCCCAGGATGTGCCCACCAGAAATTACTACAGCCTGGAGGACCCGCCGGAATACACCATTCTCGGTGTGCGCCAGCTCAATGTCTGCACAAAGGCTGTCTCTGACCATGAGCGCGAGCGCGCCCTGCTTGAAGCCCTGGCAGGCCTCATGCGCGCTGACCCGGATGTGATCCTGCTTGGCGAAATCCGCTACCTTGAAGCTGCCAGGGCTGCTGTCAATGCCGCCCTCACAGGCCACAGCGTCTGGACCACAGTGCATGCCAGCTCAGGCATCAATGTGCTGGCCCGCTTCCAGGAAATGGGTCTGCCCCTTGCCTCGGTCTGCTCTGAGGGCGTGCTCACGGGCGTGAGCTATCAGCGCCTTCTGCCTGTGCTCTGCCCTGCCTGCAAAGTGCCCCTTGCCCGCAGCGGCACTGCACTGCCACCACGCCTCAAAGCACGCCTTGCAAAGATCTACAGGCCTGCACAGCAAAAAAGGATCTGCGTGCGCGGCAGGGGCTGTCCTGTGTGCGACGGCATGGGCCTTGCTGCCCAGAAGGTGGCTGCCGAAGTCATCCCCCTGCGTGACCCGAAGCTCATGGAACTCCTGCGTGCCGGCAGAATGATGGATGCCTGGCTGTACTGGATCCGGGAGCTCTCCGGCATGACCCATATTGCCCATGCCAGAGAGCGCGTGGCTGCAGGGGAAGTGGACCCGCGCCTTGCCGAGGAGCGCCTTGGTACCACCCTGGATGCAGACCTTGTGCTCCTGAAAACGGCAGCCGGCTAAAAAAATACTTGACATGTCTGAATTTATGATGATAGGAGAACAACCGTGACGCAGGGACGCTGCACACATGTGCTTGTCATGGCGCTGGCACGGGCCGGCTTTGCGGCAAAGACCAGGGAGCGCTGCTGGACACGTCTGTCCCGTCAGCTCGCCCTGACCAGGCTGCCGCTGGAATACTGCTTTCGCCAGCTTGCCGAACGGGCTGCAAAGGACAAGTCCCTGCTTGCCCATGTCTATGCTGACATTGCCGCACGCCTGGCCAGGGGCCTGTCCGTGGGCGAAGCCATAGCCCCCTATGCAGGGCCTGAAGAAGTGATGCTCATTGATGCAGGCCAGCGCTCAGGGGAAAAGGGCCTTGCCGAGGGCTTTCGCCTGGCTGCCCAGTGCATGCAAAAGCGCAGGACCATGCGCACAGCCATTGTGCGCGAGCTTGTCTACCCGGCCTCACTCATGGCCGCCATGTGCGCCTGCCTCATTGTCATTTCCACAGTGCTGGTGCCAAGGCTGGCCATCCTGGCCAATCCTGCCACCTGGCAGGGCGCAGGCGCCATCCTCTACAAGATCTCGCTCTTTGTGAGCTCTGTCAGGGGCCTTGCAGCCCTGGCAGGCCTCCTCACCCTGGCTGTGCTTGTCTGGCTCTCCCTGCCAAGGCTCACCGGCAAGGTACGCTACTATGCTGACTTTCTGCCACCCTGGTCTGTGTACAGGCTGCTCACAGGGGTCTCCTGGCTCTATGCCACAGCACTGCTTCTGCAGACCAGGCAGCAGCTCGGTGTCATTGTGCGCCGCCTCATCCTGGCCAGGGAAACCAGCCCCTATCTGCGCTGGCGCCTTCTGCCAGTGCTTGAGGCGGACAGCCAGGGCCTGAGCCTCGGCGATGCCCTCTGTTCCACAAAGGACCGCTGGCCGGACCGGGACATGGCAGAGGACATACGCATCTACTCGGCCCTGCCCGGCTTTTCGGACATGCTCACAGCCCTTGCCGAACACCTCATGACCGACGCCATGGAGCGCGTGCAGCGCCTTGCAAAACTGCTTGGCGGCGTGGCCATTGCCGGGGTGGTGGTGCTCATGCTGCTGCTTGTCACAGGCCTTTTCGGCATCCAGGAACAGATCACCAGCTCTGTGGGCCGCATGGGCAACCTCTAGCCGCAAGGCCTGGACAGGCCTGGCTGCACAGAGCGGACAGGAACATGCCAGGCAGAAACGGACAGCAGAAAAACAGCAGCAGACAGGCAACAAACAGACAGAAACAGACAACAGGCTGACAACAGGCTGACAACAGCCAACACCACGAGGACGTATGCGAAAAGTATGGCGCAAGGCGCAGCCGGCAGCGTTTGCACACCCAGCCAGTGAGCGCTTCCACCTGGACAAGGACGCGGACACAGCACCGGACACGAACCTGGACGATGACCTGGACACGGCCCCGGACACAGCACCGGACATGGACACAGACCTGAACGAGGACCCGGCCACAGCACTGGAGTCGGACACGAACCCGGACATGGATCTGAAGACGGACCCGGACCCGGACCTGGACCCGGACCTGGACGAGGACCCGGGCACATGCCCGGACATGGATCCGGAGACGGACACAGACCTGGACACAGACCCGGGCATACGTCCGCACACGAAGCTGGCAACGGGCATGACAGCCCCCATTGCCTGGTCGCCCGAGCCAGACCAGGACCCTGACCGCGAGCCTGCCTGGCAGACGTCAGGGGACAAGCAGGCCTGCAGTGACGACAGCGCAAGCCGGGCAGCTGACAAGAGGCCCGCTGACACAGGGGCAACAGACACCTGGGCAGACACGACAGCAGACAACAGCACTGAGGAACACGAGATGCACGACACCATGGACTGGAACAGCACAATGACCACTTGCACGACACAGGGCACGACCTGCGGCAGCGGGGCCACGCCCGAAACGACACCCGAGACCACGCCCAGGACCATGCCTGATCCGGCACCCTGCCACTGCACTGCTCACGGCAGGGGACACTGCTGCGGCGACTGTGCCGGCGGCGCAGCCTGCCACTGCCACACGGCTGATGCTGCCAGCACTGCTGCCGGAACTGCCGGAACTGCCGGTTGGAATGGCAACGGGAATGACGAGGATGACGACGACAGGGGCGGCACTGGCGGCGCACCTGCTGCCATGGCTGCGCCCTGCCCCGAGGCCTGCCCCGGGACCAGCCCCGACGCTGGCACTGGCACTGCTGACGCAGAGGTCGCACAGCCGAAGAAGCGCGGCAGGCCCCGCAAGAGGGTGAGCTTTGCCGGCCTGAAGGCTGCTGCCAGATCTGCCCTGGCCGGCCAGAGCTCCGTCAGGGACGAGTCCGGCTTCACCCTGGTGGAAGTGCTCGGCGCCCTGGTAGTGGGCTCCCTGGTCTTTGCCTTTGCTGCCTTCGGCATCAGCGGCGGCCTGGAGTCTGCCAGAGTGAGCGGCTTCAACGAGTCCCTGGCCCTGCTGCGCGTCAACATCCACGAGACCTATGCCTCCTCGCGCGGCTTCGGCTCTTCCTCTGACGCCGGGACGGACATCACCGAGGACCTCGTGAACGCAGGCGCCATTCCCCAGAACTGGCTGGCAGCTGACGAGAGTGTGGTGCACAACTTCGGCGGCTCTGTGAGCGTCACAGGCACTGTGCACAACTTCACCATCACTGCTGACGCCATCCCCGAGGCTGTGTGCCGCAAGATCGTTTCCAGCCAGCTCGAAGGCTGGGACAGCATCTCTGTGGGCGGCTCGGATGTGACCGAACTGCCTGTCACCACCTGCGAGCCTGATGAAGGCGGCGTGGGCGTCAACACCCTCTCCTTCCTGGCCCATTAGCAAGCCACACGACAGAGCATACCCTACACGGGCTTTCCTGCTGTGCTGACACAGTACGCGCGGGCACCCGGTGTCCTGCTCTCCAGGATACCGGGAAAAACACAGGTCCCCTGGCACACAGACAGCAGTGTCAGGGGACCCGCACAGGCTCTCTGCGTCGTCCTGAGCCAGGCTGAACCCCTACTGCGCCCAGCCTGGCCCCCACTGCCACGCTAGATCAGGCTCAGACGTCACAAACGGCATGCCCTGATGGCAGTCCCTGTCGTCAAGCCCCAATGTCATACCCCGGTGGCAGTCCCTGCCGTCAAGCCACAACGTCATACCCTGCGGAGGCACACGATGTCCCCTCTTGTCATGGCTGCCCTGCTCTCAGCCTTTTGTGCCCTCACAGCCCTGCTTTTGCCAGCACCTGAGCCTGCCCGCAACCGTCTGCAGGCAACCGGCAGCGAGCTTGCCGTGCTCTGTGAGGCTGCCTCCAGGGCGCTCACAGCCCGTGCCATGGCCCGCGACAGGGGTGAGGCTGTGCCTGCGCTGACCCGTGCGACACTGGAAGCCTGGCTTGTCCCGGGCTTTCGGGCACCAGAAAACTGGCAGCTTGCCAGACAGGGCACACAGGTCTTTGTCTGGCTGGCAGCACCCGGACTCTTTCCCAAAAACATGGGCCAGCGCCATGGCATGTGCAGCAACGGCCGCCTGGGCAGCCTGGTCCTGCCAGGGGAGATTCCCGACCATGCCCTGGTCTGCCTGGCCGGAGAGGATGCTGCAGACAGTGCAACAGGCAGCAGTACAGTGCGCAGCAGTACAGGCAGCGACAGGAAGATCGTGCACTGAGGGCAGTTTGCAGCCCCGCAGCCTGGCACAGAAGCCGGGCACAGCAAGCCTGGCACAGGGCAGCAGACGCTGACGGCAAAGAGGACATGTCCATTCCGTCGTCCCCCTGTTTTTGGGGAGAACAGAATGGACACGCAGGACAAAAAAAAGCAGACACACCAGCACAGGAGCAGACTATGCACAGACCACGACAGCGTGTCACGGAGCACGGTGCAGCCTGGCCAGCAGGCAGGGCCCCTGACCGGGCCCCTGCCCTGACCACTGCCCGGGCCGGGACCACTGCCCGGGCCGGAGCCCTGAACGGGGCCACTGACCAGGCTGCAGCGAGGCCCGCACGCTCTCTGCCGGGAACAGGCAGGGCGTATGGGCCGCCTGCAGACCAGCGCGAGGCAGGCTTTACCCTGGTGGAAGCCCTGGGTGCCATCCTGGTGACCTCCCTGCTGCTGGCCATCTTCAGCACCCTCTGGCAAAAGGGCAGCGAATGGCTGAGCCAGGCAGGGGTGGCAGCCCATTTGCAGCAGGTGCACGAGGCCTTTCAGGACTATGTGCAGGCCAGGGAAAGCGAGCTCTCCCAGGCTGCCACTGCCACCACAGGCCCTGTCTTCACCACTGAGGACCTTGAACAGGCAGGCTTTCTGCCAGAGGGGTTTTTGCACACCAATGCCTGGAATCAGCGCTATGAGCTCACGGTGCGCGTGCTCACCGTGCCTGCGGCAGGGGAAGACGGTGACGGCAGTGAAGAGGACAGTACTGACACAGTGTATCAGCGCCTGCTCTGCCTGGTCATCACCCGCGACGGGCGCGGCACAGCCTATGACACGGACAATGCCACCTTCTTCAATGTCCTTGTGCCGGGAACAGCGGCCAGAGCCGGCGCAGCAGCAGGCTACATCCCGCAGCACTCGCCTGACGGCTATGACAGCTCGCACCTTGTGAGCGGCCAGGGCAGCTATGCGCTGCAGCTGACAGAGCTTGGCATTGCCTCCCCGGGCCCCGGACATCTTGGTGCCTGCAGCATCATTGCTGCCACAACAGCCGCAGATGGCACAAACTATCTGCACCGCGTTGCCGTGGACGGGCATCCCGAGCTCAATCAGATGGAAACTGTGCTGGATATGACAGGACACGGCATTGCCAATGCAGGCTCGGTGCAGTTTTCCTCCCTGAGCCTTGCAGGCGGGGACAGCCCCCTGGACGGGGGCGGCAGTGTGTGCAGCAGTGCTGACCTTGGCAAACTCTTTCTGGATGAGGACTACGGCCTCTATCTCTGCAGGCTGGTGGAAGGATCGGACACGCCGCAGCTGGTCCTGGTCTCGGACAGCGGCAATGCCGTGTCAGTCCGCTCCATGACCCTTGCCGCAGACAATGAGCGCATCACCAAGCCTGTCTGCGCCCCTGGCAGCAACAGCGAGCCGCAGATTTTTGTGGCACCGTCCATTGTCTCCTCAGGTCCTGTGAGCCCTGCCCTTGCTGCCGTGCGCACCTGGGCAAGCTCCGAGAGCGACACAGCCTGGCGTGTGCACATCAGGGTCAAGAATACCGAGCAGGACACAGACACCTGGTATGCCCCGGCAGATGAAGACACAAGCCTTTCCTATGGCGCAGTGCAGGTCATCACTGCCTGCGTGCGCAGACAGGCAGGGGCTGAACAGGAAGGACAGCCATGAAGACAGTCATGAGGACAGCCCAAAACACAATACTGAACACAGGCATGCAGACGACCGTGAAGACAGCCCGAAACGCTGACATGAACACAGCCGGGCACAGCAGCATGGCAGCAGCACTGCCAGCAAAAACGTGTTTTTCCCTCTTGCCCTCGTGTCTTCTCTGCCTTATGCTTTTGCCTGTCTGTCTGCTGGCACTGCCAGCAGGGGCCCATGCTGATGTCTTCTCTGCTCCGGCACGATACTTCGGCATTCCGGCACCGCTGGCAATGGCTCTGGCAAAGGTGGAGTCCTCCTGGCATCCGTGGTGTGTCACTATCGCGGGCAGGGGCTACTACCCGAAGAGCAGAGCCGAAGCCGCACGTCTTGCTGATGCCGCCCTTGCTCAGGGCAAGTCCGTGGACGTCGGTCTCATGCAGATAAACAGCTACTGGCTGCGCAAATGGAAGCTTTCCGCAGCCCTGGCCCTTGATCCTGACATCAATGTGACCCTTGGCCTGTATATCCTTGCCCGGGAAAAACGGCGCCATGGCTCACTGTGGAAGGCTGTGGGAGCCTATCACTCCCCAACCCCTGTCAGGCAGAAGCGCTATGCGCGCAAGGTAGCCAGGGCTCTGGCCGGAATTGAACGACGTTTTGCAGCCCGCAGCGCCACATCCGACACAGGCACCCTCCGGAAAAAGGCAGCAGACGCAACGCGAACGAAGCACCTGTCTGAAACGGGAATGCTGCCCGCACTGCCAGGGCCTGTCCGGGACAAGGCGCGACAGACAGCCGACTAAACACCCAAGGTTTGAACGACGCACGGCAGAACGGCCTGCACAAGGAGTACGACTGACATGACAACAGCAACAGCATCAGACGCAACACACACTGCCCTGGACCAGACTGCAGCCCTGGCAAACGAGGCAGCACAGGCAGCTGCAGGCACAGGCCCTGAGCCCATGCTGCTTTCCTTCAGCTATTTTCCCGAGAACACTGCCTGGCACGTCCTGGCAGCCTTCTTCATCTTCTGGCTCGGTGCCATTCTGGCCTCCTTTGCCATCACCGCAGCACAGCGGGCTGTGCGCGGGGAAAGCTTTGTCAAAGGGCGCTCGCACTGCGACTCCTGCCAGACAACCCTGGACGTCGCCTATCTGTTCCCCATCATCAGCTGGCTGGCTCTGAAAGGCCGCTGTGCCTTCTGCAGGGCGCCCATACCGGTGATCCTGCCAGTCTTTGAGGCCTGTGCAGCCTTCTTCTTTTGCGGCCTCTATCTGACCCATGGCTTTTCCCCGGTGCTTGCAGGCTCTCTCATACTGCTCACACCCCTCTGCTACCTGGCAGTCTCGGACATTGAGCGCGGCATCATTCCCGACAAGGTGCTCCTGCCCCTGGCTGCAGCCGTCTTCCTCTGCAAATGGCTGCTCGGCGCAAGTCCTTTGTCCATGCTGCTCTACGGACTGGGCGCAGCCATCTTCCTTTTGGGTGTGCGCTGGTACTGGAAGCGTGGCCGCAGCCGCATTGCCATAGGCATGGGTGACATCAAGCTCATTGTCCTGCTGGCCTTCCTCGCAGAAAAAAACATCTTCCTGCTCACCGCCCTTGCCCCCATGCTTGCCTGCTTCTCTGCAGCCTGGGTGTACTGCCGCACAGCTGCAGAACGCAACCTTGCTGCAGCCTGCTGCGAGAAAGCCCCTGTGGCAGATGCCGGGACAGGCAGTGTGGCTGAGACGGCAGCACAGTCTGACACTGGCGCGGCTGGAACAGAATGTCAGGCAGCAGGAACTGCTTTGAGGACTGCATCTGATGCCCGGTCTGGCGAGGGTGCCGGGTCTGACGACCTGCTCCCGGCAACCATTCCCTATGCGCCCTGGCTCATCATCTCCCTGGTGCCCTTTGCCTTCCTGGTCTAGCCCAAAGGCCTGACGTCCCGAAAAGCACTTCCAGGATCTTGCGGGCAGGGCCTCCCCTGCCCGCTCCTGCGCAAAAAAACGGCCCCTTCACTCCCGAACAGCTCTCCTGACAAAGAACACTGACAGCCTTCTGACAGACAGTATGCAACAGTATGTGGAGGTTTGCGCCTGAAGGTTTCCCGCAAAAGCCCGACGTCGCAAAAAAAATTGATATGACACTCTCTGCAAAACACTGTGCAGCCTGCACACTTGTCTGCACCCTGCTCTGTGCCAGGCTCTGTCTCCTGCTCTGCAGCCCCGCAGCAGCCCTGGCGCAGGATTCCACCTATGACCCCAGTGCTGCCCTGGTGACACCCTATGTGCCCAGGTACATTCCCATAGGGACTGTCATTGCCTGGCCTGTGCTCACCAATCCGGCAGACATGGAGAAGTGGCTGGACTGTGACGGACGGCGCATTGAGGCAACAGACTATCCTGAACTTGTGCGCGTGCTCTCAGGCTCTGCCTCTGCCACCTCGGTGCGCATTCCCAACTACAGCGGCCTCTTTCTGCGCGGCTACGGCTCGCAGACCTATGCCCAGCAAAACGGTACCCTGCACGGCGTCACCTCCACCTGGCACAACAGCGGCCGTCTCGGCGCAGTTCAGGGCGACAGCATCCGCAACATCACCGGCAACCTGCCCATTGGCAACAATGTGAACTCCGAGTCCAACAGAGCCATTTCCGGTGCCTTCACCTTCTTCACCCCTGCCAATGCCCAGGGCTTTGCCACAACGGATGCCAACAATGTGCGCGTCTCCTTCAGCGCAGCCCTGGTCGTGCCCACAGCCCCGGAAAACCGCCCCGTGAACACGGCAGTGCGCTATCTCATCCGGGCAAGGTGATGGCCCTGGAGCGTGCACAACAGCAGGCCGGCACTTCAGACCGGCAGCGCAACAGACCAGCGCAGCAACCCAGTACTGCAGACCAGAACCGCAAATCAGCACTGCAAACCAGAGCCGCAGAACCGCAAATCAGAGCTGCAGAGTACTGCTGCAGTGCAGACACAAGATCAGGCATGCCAGCCGGTGTGTGCCACAGGGGCATGCGCCGGCTTTTTTTCAAACAACCAGACAGCAGCAATGCATGTACAATGCCACCCAGAGAACACCATGATGCGGGCCTGGGCTTCTTCCTTGCCAGTGCGGGCCTTGTCCTTGTGCCGGGCTTTCTGCTCTCGCGCTACGACCAGCCTCTGGCGGACATGGTTCTTGCCCTCTGCCGCCTGCTCCTTGAGCCCCTGGCCCTTGTGAGTACAGACTATGCCACAGTGCTCGCCAGACTGCAGATGCTTGAGCCGGGCACAAAGGATCTGGCCTTTGCCACAGCTGTGCTTGGCAGGGTCTGCAGGCCCTGGGTACTCTTTGTCTGCCTGCCTCTCTGTCTCCTGCTCCTTAAGGCAGGCTGGAGGGTCAGTGTCCTTGATGTCTATCGGCGCACCCTCACCATGAAAAGCCTTATGCAGGCCCAGCTGCCCCTCTCGCCCTGTGTGGCTCCTGTGCTCAACTGGCCGCGCTCCTTACTTGACGAGCCCTTGGACAGCGGTCCCTGGATGGCAGCGCGCCAGCCCCTGCAGCTTGCTGCTGATGCAGGGCTTTTAGTCGCAGACACTGTCCCTGTGCCCAAGGAGGAGCTCCTTGGTCCTGACAATCTCGACAAGTTGTCCTCGCGCTGGCTGGGGCGTCAGCACAATGGCCTTGCTCTGGACAGGGCACGCGCCGAACAGCTCTTTGCAGCCCAGCTCGGTCCCCGCTGGCAGGGCTTTGCGGCACTGCCTGCCTGGCAGCGCAAGCTGGCCTCGGCCTTTGCTCTCTTTGCCTGCGAGGAAAAGGACGCTGCCCAGCGCCTGCTGGACAGTCTCTCCCTCTCCTTCCGACCCCCTGTGCCGGCGAAAAAAGCCTCCTTCAGCCTCTTTCCGCCGCGCTGGAAAAAGGCCTGCGCGGCACGTCCCTGTGTGCTGGATACCAGTGTGGACACAGACCTTGTGCCCCTCATCAACAAGGCTCTTGCCTCACCCGGCGTGCGCAGGGCCATCGAGGCCCACAGTCAGTGGCGCAACCTCGCCCTGCTTGCCCTCTATGAGCTTGCCAGGTGCAAGGGTGTGCTGCCGACTGCCGAGTTCATCTGGCTGCGCCCCCTGGACCGCAAGCTCTACTATCTGCTCAACAATGTGGGCAGACGCACGGCATGGCCGGAGATTGCCGGGGCATGGGCCCATTATACAGCCGAAAAGGTGGTGGCAGACATGGACCCCGGCAGCACTGGCATTGTCACGCCGCAGGTGACTGAGGCAGTCAACGCCCTGGAAGCAGCCCTCTATGAAGCTGGCTGGATTTCCCCGGACATGCTCTCAGCCTCTGTGCGCGACACCCTGGGGGCAACGGACTCCTGATGCCTGGGGCTTTGACGTATCCTGCCACAAGAGCCTGCTCATTTCCTGCGCTATGGCAACACAGCGTGGTGCATATTCCGTTGCTGTCGGTCGAGTGCATTCCCACCCATATGGAGTCGGAGGCTCAGTAGTTGCTTCATGGAACAACGTATCAGGGATGCAATTCTTAGAGAGTAATTTCTGTCGTAACTCTATCAAACTCTTTTAAAAGGCTACTGGCAAGTTGGGAGATCATCTCTCGACGATACACAACTTGTTTCATATCTTCCTTACAGGCATTTATGGATGGCATATCAATGCGATTTGGATCAATATTTCCCTTTTCAATAAGATTATTTAGTACTTCACGTGATACATCTTCATTAAGACATGCCTGCAGCAACGCTTTAGCACTATTTGGACTTGTATCATTTCCAGATAAGTTTTCAAGGCTGGCACAGGAATTATAATTATTTTTTAATGGGCAAAGAAGCCAAGCCTCTGATTTGGGATTAGGCAACATCGGACACACATATATTTCATTAGAATTAATACAATTGGCAATACTTTTTCTTTTGTTAGTCCATAATTTATTCCTTTGTTCGCTCTGGCTTCCATCAGTATCTCTAAATAATATCGGAAGCACATCACATTCTGTTTCCTTACTTAATTTGTATGATACAGCCAGGAGGGCTTTATAATTTTTTTTTAAAATATATATCACGAGAAACTTGCATCGGCCTTATTTTCTTACTTATAGCATTAAGACTTGTTTCGTTTATGAACCACATGCTATAGCAATTCAACGGGGAGAAATTAAAGAATTTTTCCACAAATCTATCGACAAATAATGCCATTGGACCGGGTTCCCAACTTCCTGGCGCGCATAATCCGGTCATCCCTGGAGATGCAACTCCAATATCTGTGCTCCCTTCACCACTTACCAGGATGAGCATAGGACTATCCATTCTACAACAACCCAGTATTCTTTAAAGTTTCGTCAATATCAGTATCTAAAAAGACTTCACCTGGACCAAGATAGCTCAATTTTTCAGAAGTTTCTGGCAACTCAAAAAAACGGATAATATTTGTATTCCCTGTATTTTTCCTGTATACAAGAAGGACACTCTCTTTTGCAACATTCTCGTCGATGTAATTCAAAATAACAGGGTTATGTGTAGTCACCATAATTTGTTTTCTGCTTTTTACAAGTACATGAACAAGCTTTTCCATAATTTCAGGATTAAAGCCATTTTCAATTTCATCAAAGACGACAAATGTATCGCTGGTCATTAATTCTGAAAGAATACCGACGACACGTAAGACCCCGTCACACTCATGGAGTGACGGAACGTTTCGAAAACAGCCATGATCAGATTCAACAAAATAGAGCTCTTTCCATCCACCTCTGAGCGTATCTGGGTATATGTCTTCTATCCAGGGATAGAAGTCCTTAGTAGCATTTAGTAATTCTTGAATCTCACCCTGTTTCAATGAAGCAATTCGCCCTGCAAGGAGCTCTCCTCCCCGGCCGATGTTTCCATCAGGACCAGCAGGACGTGCTCTGCTTCTCATTTGTCGTGAATTTAAGGTATCGAATGAATACACCTTTTTCATGAAATTAACAAAATCAAATAACTCAATTTTTTTCAAAAAAGAGTCCTCAATTACACTCAAAAAAGATCCTTCGTATTTTACAATTTTCTTTTCTGCAGGTCCTTTGTTTATACTATAGCTGTCATTTGACAGAGAAAAAACTTCTTCATCATCAATATATATTTTTTCATTTGAACATTTCAAATGCGTTGTGCTGAATGAAGACTTCCATAATATTTTTTTATTTCCAAAAAATCCTTCTATTTTCAGCGTAATAGTACGCATGTTCTTTTGACTGATGAGATGCCTGCGCTCCCAGCCTCGAGATCGCAACCAGCCGGAGATATCTCCTCTGAATATTTGTCCTGCGAAATCAATAGCTTGCAAGATTGTGGACTTGCCTGCCCCATTTTTTTCAATCAAGCACAAAAAATTAATATCGGACGACGTTGGAAATGGAATAGTAAATTCACATAGCGACTTAAACTTGTCGATATAGAACATAGTTATCTTGTCCATTATTGACCTCACTAATATCTATTTTTTTTGACAGCACAGGCTATGATAATCCAACGTATTTTTCAAAAAATTCCCTGATTTTTTCTATAATTCCTTTCTTCTTTTCACTGCTCTTCCTGTCAAATGGATTGCTCGGTGGCATAATTTTCTGAATATCCTCGCCTATCGTCTTCAGTTCTCCACTCTTAAAAGAAGTATCAAGAAACTTTCTTGTTTCTTCAGGCTTCAGTTTTTCCTGTGCTATGAGGTCATTGATATCTGCATCACGCCGCTCATTGACATAGCGTTTCCAGTCGTCGCTCACAGAAGCCGAGACATTGATATCGGAAATAAATCCTTCAATGAGTTCCTTTTTGCTGCGCAGTTCAATACTGGACTTGATCGCTGTATCAATAGAGGCAAGAATGGTCTTGTCCTTGCCGTGGGAAGCGCGGTATTTTTCGACCAGCATCAGAATGTAGTCGATATTGATTTCCACCTGCCGCACCAGTTCCATTTCAAAGACTACATCAGAGGTAATGTCTTCCTTTTCCACCCCGGCAGATCGATGTTTCTGATAGAGATCAAGATAGAGACTCTGATAGTCCTGCAGCTCGCGCTCGGACAGGATTTCATTGCCCTTGAAATCGTCAAACGCCGTCAGAATATTCCGCACCCGCAGGATGGAACCAAAGAGCGTGATGAAATCTTTCTCGTCCTGTTCGCCAAAGCAGGACTGTTCGATGGGAAAGCGTGCCAGCAGGCTTGCTATCAGTTCTTTGTAGCCACTTGTATGCTTCGCAGTACCATCTGGTTTCTCTTCATCAAAACCATTGTAATAGTCATCATACGTCTTCAACAGCACGATGCCGCCCGCGTCCTTGTTGCCAAAGAGCGCAATGGCGTCATCTGTTTCCTTTTGCAGGTCACGAAAACAGACGATATTGCCGAAGGTCTTGACCGAATTAAGAATGCGGTTGGTACGGGAATATGCCTGTATCAGACTGTGGTATCTGAGATTTTTGTCCACCCACAGGGTATTGAGCGTTGTCGCGTCAAAACCGGTGAGAAACATATTGACCACCACAAGGAGGTCAATCTCACGGTTTTTCATGCGCTGCGACAAGTCTTTGTAATAATTCTGGAACTTGTCTGCAGAGGTGTCGTAGTTGGTGCTGAAAGTCGCGTTATAGTCGGCAATGGCCGATTCCAGAAAATCGCGCGACGTTGCATCAAGACCGCTCGTGTCAAAACTTTCATCAGCAAGAATATCGCCAGTATCTTCAGGATCGGCTTCGTTGGGATTGAAACTGAAGATGGTCGCTATGGTCATATCCCTGCGCAGTTCTGCCAGTTGCTTCTTCAGCTCCTTGTAATACATGATGGCCACGGGAATGGAGCTGACTGCCAGGATGGAATTAAATCCTGACACACGCTGCCCCTTCAGAGAGTAAAAGCTGTTCCTCTTAGTCTTCTGATCAAAGTGCTCGAGAAGGTATCTGACCACGCTCGCGATGCGCTCCGGCGCGGCAAGGGCCTTTTCCCGATCAATGGCCTGAACCTTGTAATCCCTGACGTTGTCCGCCATCTTCACGGTATTGATGTAATCAATGCGGAAGGGCAGCACATTGCCGTCATTGATGGCGTTGACAATGGTGTAGGTATGCAGTTTGTCGCCAAACGCCTGCTCCGTGGTCTTTAACAGGGGATTGCCGCCCGTTCCTGCATTGACGGCAAAAATGGGTGTCCCAGTAAAACCAAACAGATGATACTGTTTGAAAGCTCTGGTAATCGCGGTGTGCAGCTCACCAAACTGCGAGCGGTGGCATTCGTCAAAGATGAGTACGATACGCTGCTGGAAAACAGAATGTCTGGGGTTACGCTTGATGAAAATGCCCAGCTTCTGGATAGTCGTGATGATGATTCGACAGCCTGGATCATCCAGTTGCCGGTTCAGGACGGCAACGGAATTGTTGCCGTTGGCCGCACCTTTTTCAAAGCGGTCGTACTCCTTGATGGTCTGATAGTCCAAATCCTTGCGGTCAACGACAAAGAGCACCTTGTCGATATAGTCAAGGCGCGTGGCAAGCTGGGCAGTCTTGAAGGATGTCAGCGTCTTGCCGGAACCCGTGGTGTGCCAGATATAGCCTCCGCCTTTCACGCTCCCAGCATGTTTGTAGTTATGGGCTATTTCCAGTCGTTGCAAAATGCGCTCGGTGGCCGTTATCTGGTACGGACGCATCACCAGCAGCATGCTTTCCGTTGTGAACACGCAGAACCGGGTAAGGATATTCAGCAGGGTATGGCGGGCAAAGAACGTCCTGGTAAAGTCCACCAGATCGGCAATGATGGTATTGTTGCCGTCCGCCCAGTAGGAAGTGAACTCGAAAGAGTTGCTGGTCTTCTTACTCTTGCGTCTGCCGCTGCTGTTCTGTTCCCTGATGTGGGCCTCACGGGTGGTATTGGAGTAATACTTGGTGTGCGTGCCATTGGAGATGACAAATATCTGCACATATTCATACAGCCCGGACCCAGCCCAGAAGCTGTCACGCTGATAGCGCTTTATCTGATTGAAGGCTTCGCGAATGGGCACACCCCGGCGCTTCAACTCCACATGCACCAATGGCAGGCCATTGACCAGAATGGTCACATCATACCGTGTCTCGTGAGCTCCTGAGCTCCCCTCATACTGGTTGATGACCTGAAGACGGTGGTTGTGGATGTTCTTCTTGTCAAGCAGGGTGATATTCTTGGTTGTGCCATCATCTCTGGTCAGGTTGATGACGCAGTCTTCCTGAATGCGGCGCGTCTTTTCCTCAATGCCTTCATTGGCATTGGCAAGATGCTGGGCAAGGAAACGCTGCCACTCCTGGTCGGAAAAGGTATAGTTGTTGAGCAGTTCCAGCTGGCGGCGCAGATTGGCTTTAAGTGCGTCCTCATTGTGTACAGCCAGATACTCATAGCCCTGTGAACAAAGTTGCCGGATGAATTCGTTCTCCAGATCCGCCTCACTCTGATAGGCGTCGGAACGGACTTTTGAGGGAGTATATTCGGCTACAACAGTGCTTTCGGGGCATTGCGCCACCATGTTGAAACTGGTCGTCATAGGGCTTCCTTGAAGGTCAGCAGCTTGTCGCGGTAATACTCGTACTGCTTTTTCCGTGCTTCAATTTCTGCGGGCAGGCCGCTGGTCAGGTCATTGCAGAGAGCGTCAAAGCGGTCAAGGATGGCAACGATGTGGCTAATTTTTTCAAAAGATAATTTCGGAATCTTTATATTATTCAAACTATCTTGTGTAAGCTTAGGTTGGGCAGCTGCTGCAATATATTTTGTTAAGTCAATATTATTTATGTAATATTCAACATATTTTTGGATTATTATATTTGTAAATTTTAAAATATGTGCATGATTATTTACCCATGTTTTTCCAGTAATAGAAAAAGCTATCGGCGTATTCCTTGCCAAGAGATTTGCTCCATCCTCCGATATAAGTAGATAATCACCATCAAATATATAATCTTTGACATAATCAACAATCCCAGATGCCCCATAGTAAGGATATATCCCGGCCTCTCTTTTCCCTTTTGTAATAGGCCTCCGTTTGGCATCATGATTAACGGCTAAATCCTTTAGTAAAATATATTCACCGTTATAATCATTAGCAAAAAGATAATCTCTGTAATATTGATATTGCTGCTTTCTTTTTGTAAGTTCTGCTGTAAGTTCTGCTGTAAGTTCTGTAAAATTATCTAATATTCTCACTATCTCTTCCTGAATGGGAAGCGGTGGGACGGCAATCTTGATTTTTTTGAAATCGCTTCCTGTAAATTTTGGAATATTACCATGAACTAGATGCTCTATGTTTACTGTCTGAATATAATAATATAAATAACGAATTTTTACTCCATATTTTTCTGATATAATATGGGCATGATTGTTTACCCATATTTTACCAGTTGCCCAAGTTACAACAGGATTACCATTGTTAGTGAGAACACTACCATCCTCTCCAACAAGTACAAATATACCATCAAATATATAATCACTTACATAATCTTGAACACCATTGGCTCCATAATATGGATATTTTCCAGATACCCTTGTAGAGCGTGTTACAGGCTTTCGTCTATTATCTAATATGTTACAGCATTCTGAAAGTTCCTTATACTCCACCCCATTAGGGCACAATTCCGCAATAAGTTCTTTAAGCCTGCTCATTTTCTGTATCCTTCGTAGTAATAGGACTGTTCAATCCCCTTGAAGATGACTTCTCGGTCATTGATTTTATCCGTCAAATGAGGCTGGACAAGTGCGCGCAACTCCAGATCATTGACAGGACTGCGCTCCATGGCCTGAAGATAGGCATCCCTGTCAATGTGTTGCCAGTCCACCACTCTGCCCAGGTTCCTTTTCAGTATCATGTCCAGCCAGATGCGCGTAGCACGGCCATTTCCTTCCCGGAAGGGATGAGCAATGTTCATCTCTACGTACTTGGCGATGATTTTTTCAAAGGTCGTCTCCGGCATCTTTTCGATAACAGCCAGAATCTCTTTCAAGTACAAACAGTTGGCAAAGCGAAAGTTGCCCTTGGCGATATTGACGGTGCGTATCTGCCCGGCAAAGTCGTACAGGCCGTCAAAAAGGTACGCATGTATTTGTTGCAGCCCTTTTGTCGTGCCCACTTCCATGCGGTCAATGTCGCCGCTCTCAAACAGACGCTGCGCATTGGCAATGCTACGTTCATCAACACTCATGACGTCAGCCCTCTATTTCGGCAATGATTTTGTCTATTTCGGCACGAAGCACGGCTTCTCGCGCCACGATCTCTTCAATCTGCCTGTTGAGTTGGCGAATATCTATGACCTCCCGTTTGTCCTCCTGCTCCACATAGGTACTGACGGAAAGGTTGTACCCCTGCGCCTCGATGTCGGCGCAGGAGACGACTCTGGCAAAGTATGTTTCATCCTTTCTGCTGGTATAGGCATCAAGAATCTTCTGAGTATTGGCGTCTGTCAGTTTATTGGCATTGGTCACCTTCACACATTCAGCGGAAGCGTCAATGAACAGAACTGTAGTATCCTTCTTGCTCTTTTTCAGCACCATGATACATGTGGCAATGGTCGTCCCGAAAAAGAGGTTGTCCGGCAGCTGAATGACGCAATCCACATAGTTGTTGTCTATGAGGTACTTGCGGATTTTTCCTTCCTTGCCACCCCGGTACATGACGCCGGGAAAACAGACAATGGCCGCCGTTCCGTCAGCAGACAACCACGACAGGGCATGGAGGATGAAGGCAAGATCTGCCTTGGATTTCGGAGCAAGCACGCCGGCGGGAGCAAAACGTGGGTCATTGATGAGAACAGGGTTGTCGTCCCCTGCCCATTTGATGGAATACGGAGGATTGGAAACAATCGCCTGAAACGGTTCATCGTCCCAGTGCTGCGGATCGGTCAGGGTATCACCGAGGGCGATATCGAACTTGTCATAGCCCACATCATGCAGGAACATATTAATGCGGCAAAGGTTGTACGTCGTGATGTTGATTTCCTGGCCGAAGAAACCGTCTCGCACATTTTCCGTGCCAAGTATCTTGGCAAACTTCAGCAGCAGAGAGCCGGAGCCGCAGGCAGGGTCGTAGACTTTGTTGACCGTTGTTTTGCCGACGGTTGTTATCCTGGCAAGGAGCTCCGAGACTTCCTGCGGTGTATAGAATTCCCCGCCGCTCTTCCCCGCATTGGAAGCATACATGCCCATGAGGAACTCATAGGCATCGCCGAAAGCGTCAATGGTATTGTCCTGGTAGTTGCTGCCAAGATTCATACCCTGAACGCCGTGCAGCAGTTTGACCAGCTTTTCATTGCGCCTGGCTACAGTCTCGCCAAGTTTTTTGCTGTTGACGTCCATATCGTCAAACAGCCCCTTAAAATTGTCTTCACTTTCCGAGCCGGAGGCGGATTCCTCTATATGCTTGAATGCCTTCTCCAGTGTTTCGTTCAGATTCTCGTCCCGTGCGGCATTTCGGCAGACATTGGCAAAGAGCTCACTCGGCAGAATGAAAAAGCCCTTGATGGAAACCATTTCCTTACGGGCTGCTTCAGCTGCCTCATCGGGCATATCTACATAGTCAAAGCCATCGAAACCTGCTTCCGCCATCCTCTTGTTGAGATAGACCGTCAGATTTTCAGAAATATAGCGGTAGAACAGCATCCCCAGGACATATTGCTTGAAATCCCAGCCATCCACACTTCCTCGAAGGTCATTGGCAATATTCCATATGGCGCGGTGAAGCTCCGCGCGTTCCTGATCTTTTTTATTGTCGGCCATTTTCAAAAATCTCCTGACAGCGGGGGAATGCAATTTTCTCGAAAATACCAAGAGAAAGGTCAACTTTCAATGGGTCATGTACCTGGCATATGGCACAAAATTTGCTACAAAAAGGTGCAATATGCTATGTCGCCTGCAACGACATCAGGACTGGAGACAGACCGCAAATGACCAGCCAGACCAGCATCATCAGCATCACTGACAGACCGGACCTCATTGAGGCTGCCGCACTCTGGTTTCACAACAAGTGGGGCGTTCCCTTGCAGGCCTACCGGGAAAGCATGCGTGAGGCCCTGCAGGACAAAGAACCTGTTCCGCAGTGGTATCTGGCTCTTGAGCGAACGACTATCCTGGGCGGTGTCGGGGTCATTGAGAATGACTTTCACGAACGCAAGGATCTCAGACCCAATGTCTGTGCCCTGTATGTCGAGGAAGACGTGCGCAGTCAGGGCCTTGCCAGACGCCTTCTGGACCATGTCTGCCAGGACATGAAGCGACGCGGCATTGCCACACTCTACCTGGTCACTGAGCTCAGCTCCTTCTATGAGCGCTGTGGCTGGGAGTATCTGTGTTGTGTGGAGGAAGACATGACTCAGCATGAGCTGCCGGAGATGGAGCCGACAGCTGCTGTGCAGGGAAAATTGAGAATGTACTGCAAAAGGTCTTGACAGACTGTCATCTGGATCTATTTTCTTTTCTACAAGGCAATGCTGCCGCATGTTCCCTGCAATATTTTTGCGAAAAACTTTTTGTGTCTGCCTGATATGTGCAATGCAAACAATACTTTTCATGTATGTGCATATCACGGTTTTCACATAGTAACTATCCCCGTATTTGAGGACAGTATGAGCTTTTTCGACAACCTCAAGGACAAACTCATCGACACGACAGCATCTGGCGTTCTTGATACTTTTGCCCGCTCCCTGGTCAACAAATACCTCGATGGCATCATAGAGCTGCATGAAATCAAGATCGTCAACAAGCGTCCGGTGCTGACCTTCACCCTAGAAGGCGTGCCGGAGTACATACACACAGCAGAAGTTGGTCTGCTCGATATTTCCCCGGACGGCCGAAAAGTCATGATTGGCGATTTCAGGTGCAATACGGCCTTCATTGAAAACGCCCTGAACAAATTTGCCGCCAGGACCATCGACATTCCGGACGACAAGGCAGCTCTTGCCCTGGCTGGTGTCAGGAAGGTTCTCTTGTAGACATCAGACTGCTGTCAGGCTGCATGTTCTTCTGACAGGCACGCATTGTGTGCCAAAACTGAATAGATGTGGCAGAGACTGTGCATGCATTCCCTTTCTCTGTCATAGAACATCCATACTCTTTTTCAACATTTTTGAGGCCTGTATGACCATTTTGAATAAGCTCAAGGAAAAGACCAGAGATGCTTTTCAGGAAACTAAGGACGCATTCCAGGAAACCACAGAAGCTCTGAAGGAAAAAACAAAGGATGCTCTTCAGGAAACAAAGGAAGCCCTGAAGGAGAAAACAAAGGATGCTTTCAACGAAACAAAGGAAGCCCTGAAGGAAAAGACAGATGCCCTCAAGGAGAAAAAAGGCTCCCTTGTGGACGGTGCTGCAACGAAAGTCCTTGATTCCTTTGCCCGTTCCTACCTGAACAACTACCTGGACGGCATCATGGAGATGCATGAGATCAAGCTCGTGCGCACCCGCCCGGTCATCACCTTCTCCCTGGAAGGCATTCCGGAGTACATCCATACAGCCGAAGTCTGCAAAATCGAAATCTCTGATGACGGCCACACGGTGACTCTCGGCGAGTTCAGGTGCAACACGCCCTGCATCGAGAATGCCCTGAACAAGTTTGCTGCCAGAAGCTATACTGTTGACGACGACAAGGCAGCCCTCGCCCTGGTCGGCGTCAGGAAGGTGCTCCTCTAGGAAGTTGAGCTGCTGCCATACGGGCAGCATATGCCTCTTCGGGCAGGCAAACAGGGCGCATTTGTTCCTGTTTGCCTGCCCTTTTTGCCTCCTCTTCATTTGGGGATGTGCCTGTCTGCATACCTGGTGAAACAGCACTTTTGTCGACTTCCTGCCGACACGGGGTATGACCGAAGCGCCGTTTTTCTGAAGCGTTCGATTGAGGGCACCATGGGATGCCCCGACCTGGCACGCCTGTGATCAGGACCGGCTCAAGCCCCGGACGTCGGGAAAGCGTTGACGCAAGGCCTGCAACGTAGCAAAAGAAGGACGCCACGTTTGACCATACTACCCCTGCAAGGAGGCATTGTGCCCAGGCAATTGCACAAACGCCCTGCCCGGGCCACAGGGCACGGCAAGGCTTCGGAACACAGCGTACACACCCGCACAGCCCGGCAGACCGGCCAGGGCCATACGTCCTTTGCAGACAAGGCTGCCCACCTGAGCACCCGGCCTTTAACCAGTGACAGCAGTCCTGGCGAAGACGATGGCGGCCAGCGCCTCAACAAGTTTCTGGCAGGCACAGGCCTGTGCTCGCGCCGCAAGGCAGACGAGCTCATCGAGGCCGGGCGAGTGACCATCAATGACCGCCCTGCAGGCCAGGGAGAGCGTGTCCTGCCAGGGGATACAGTGCGTGTGGACGGCAAGATTGTGCAGGCTGAGGAAGAACAGGTGACGCTCATGCTGCACAAGCCCGTGGAAGTGGTCTCCACTGCCAGGGACCCCCAGGGGCGCACCACAGTGCTGGATCTGCTCCCTGCCCGCTATCGCCATCTGCGCCTCTTTCCGGTGGGGCGTCTCGACTACTATTCCGAGGGCCTCATCCTGCTCACCAATGACGGTGCCCTGGCTCAGCGCCTCATGCATCCGAGCCATGCCCGGCACAAGGTCTATGAGGTCCTGGTGCGCGGCAGGGTCACTGAGGCTGTGCTTGATCGCATGCGGGGCGGCATGCGCCTTGCCGAGGGCGAGATGACGGCCAGGGCTGGTGTTCAGGCCGAGGAACAGGAGCGGGGCACTCTGCTCACCATTACCCTGCAGCAGGGCCTCAACAGGCAGATACGGCGCATGTGCCGTGACTGCGGCCTGGTGGTGCTGCGCCTTAAGCGCATTGCCGAGGCAGGCCTTGAGCTCGGCAATTTGCCAAAGGGCAGGGTGCGCGAGCTCACAGCTGCTGAGCTGGCCGCCCTGCGCAGTGCGCATGCAGGTCCGGACAGGCGGCATGCGCCTCATGGCCAGGGGGATGACACAGGGCATGGCAGCGAATATGGCCCTGAGAGTGGTCACAACAGAGCTCGTGGCAGCGACCGCAGCCTTGCCCAGGAAAGCACGCACCGGGAAAACCGGCACCAGGGCACTCCTGGCCAGGGACACGATGCCGGCAGGCCACGCCAGGGGCCAGGACAGGCGGAACGGCAGATGGAAAGACGGGCTGGAAGACAGCCCTCACGATATGCTGCAGGACAGCCCCAGGGACAGCCTTCAGGCAGAAACAGTATGCCTTACAGGGGACGGCATGGCACGCCCTCTCGCAAGCTGCCGAAATAATTAGCACTCTTGTCTTAGACGCAAAAAGCAGCTATACAGGGATGCCCTGTTTTCAGGGCATCTCATTTTCTTTTCTATTGAGGGGGAGCTGGAGAGTGGCTCGAGAAAGTCTTGGCTCACGTTTGGGCTTTATACTGGTTGCGGCCGGATGCGCTATCGGACTTGGGAATGTCTGGCGTTTTCCCTATATCACCGGAGCCTATGGCGGTGCCTGGTTCGTGATCATCTTTCTGCTCTGCATGCTTGCCGTCATTCCCATCATGGTGGCTGAGTTTGCCATTGGCAGGGCCTCGCAGCGAAACCTCGGCGGCGCCTTCCGGGTGCTTGAGCCAGAGGGCACGCACTGGCACAAGTTCGGCTGGATCTCCCTGGTGGGCTGTTATCTGTTGCTCATGTTCTACACGGTCATCACCGGCTGGCTTCTGCTCTACTGCTGGCACATGGCCACAGGCACCTTCTCAGGGCTCAGCCCGCAGGCTGTGCAGGACTTCTTTGCGTCTACCTTAGCCTCGCCCTCGCAGCAGATCCTCGGCACAACCCTCTCTGTAGGCGCAGGTTTCACTGTCTGCTGGCTCGGCCTGCAGGCAGGTGTTGAGCGCATTGTCAAAATTCTCATGGCAGGGCTCTTCCTCATCCTCATTGCCCTGGTCATGAAATGCATGACCCTGGAGGGTGCAGGAGCAGGCGTGAGCTTCTTCCTCATGCCCAACCTGGACAAGATCAGTGAGATCGGCCTTCTGCCCATTGTCTCTGCCGCCCTCACCCAGGCCTTCTTCTCCCTGTCCGTGGGCATAGGCTCCATGACGGTGTTCGGCAGCTATCTCAAGCGCGAGCGCTCCCTCTTTGGTGAGGCCCTGATCATTGCCTCCCTGAACTTCCTGGTCTCTGTGCTGGCAGGCCTTGTGATCTTCCCTGCCTGCTTCACCTTTGGCGTGGAGCCCGCTGCAGGCCCGGGTCTGGTCTTTGTCTCCCTGCCCAATATCTTTGCCAGCATGACTGCCGGCAGCTTCTGGGGCACGCTTTTCTTCATCTTCCTGTGCTTTGCCGCAGTGACCACGGTCATCGGCGTGTTCGAGAACCTGGTCAACTACTGCATGGACGTCTTCGGCTTCAGCAGAAAGAAGTCCTCCCTCGTCAACGGCATCTGTCTGTGGTTCCTCTCCCTGCCCTGCGCCCTGGGTTTCAATGTCTGGTCTTCCTTCCAGCCCTTCGGCCCAGGTTCCAGTGTGCTTGACCTGGAAGACTTTGTCTTGAGCAACAACCTCCTGCCCTTTGGTGCCACATTGCTGATTCTCTTCTGCTCGCTGCGCTGCGGCTGGGGCTGGAAGGGCTTTGAGGAGGAAACCAATGCAGGCTTTGGCCTGAAGATGCACCCTGCCATGCGCATCTACCTGCGCTGGGTGCTGCCTGGCATCATCTTCTTCCTCTTCATCATCGGCTACGTGGACAAGTTCTCAAAGTAGTTTTCAGGAGAATGGGCAGAAAAGCGTTGCACAAGATCCCGCACAGACGGGAATACGGCGACTACCAGACGCCGGAACACTTTGCTGCGGCTGTCTGTCAGCTTCTGAAAGCAACCCTTCCCTCTCCCCCTTTCCATATCATAGAGCCCACGTGCGGCACAGGGAGCTTTCTCAAAAGCTGCCTGCTGCTCAATCCTGTCCAGGTGACAGGCATTGAGATCAATGAGGCCTGCTGCGACCTGTGCCGCGCAACCCTTTCAGATGCCCGCGTACGCATCATCAATGCGGATATCTTCAGCTTTGACCTTGCTTCCCTGACACAACAGCCCGAACAGGACAGGCACACGTC
>CASEWR010000202.1 GCA_949291675.1 uncultured Desulfovibrio sp.
GGACAGGATCCTGTTCTCAGGACCATAACGCATCACAACAGTATCTGGAATGTGCAGACATTCCTGGCGACACTGCTGACGCCAGGAGAGAGCTATGCCACCGGACTGCTGCGCTCAGGAGCGCTGGCAATCTTTCTCTACCTGGTGTCCTGGTATCTTCTGGGACGCTATCTCTTCCAGCGCCCCTGCTTTGCAGTGCTGCTGGTCCTGGTCCAGAGCATCACCTGCTGGGTCGGATGGGGGACATTCTGGGGGCCGCTGCTCTCTGAACCTGTCCCCAGAGTCTGGTATGCTGCGCTCTGGCCTCTGCTTGTCTGGGGCACTCTGGAAGCTCTGAAGCGTCCCGGCCTTCAGCCTCTGGTCATGCTTGCCTGTGGCCTGTGCACCTGGGTGCACAGTATCAGCGCCCTGGCTGGCGGCGCCATGACCTTTGCAGCCTTTGCACTGTGCAAACACGACGCTGTGCGCTGGCCGGCGCATCTTGCGCGCTGCCTGCTTTCCCTGCTCTGTTTCTTTGTGCCTGTGCTGCTCTTTGTCTGGCCGACCCTGTCCGAAGAACATGAGTTTACGCACATGTCCTTCGGGTTGCTGCGCGAGGTCTTCCTCAGACGCTATGCAAAGGATTACGGCTCCTTCGCTGGAGAGCTTGACGAGTTCCTCACTTCCTACAGCATCGCTGTGCCGCTCTTTCCGCTGGCTGCGGCTGCCTTTGTCTTCTGTCTGCTGCGCGGAACAGCACAAGTGAAAGCACTGTGTCGGCTGTATGGCCCCTTTCTGCTGGCCATTCTCTTTGTGGTCTGCTTTTCCTGGGCAGAAGGGCAGTGGGCTCTCAGCCATGGGCGCATGCCACTTGGTCATGAAATTGTCCGGGGTATCCGTTTCCTGATCCCCCTGGCCTGGCTGGCTCTGGTTGCCGCATGCGCCTCATTGCTTGCGAAGTACCGCACGCTTTCACGGGCAGGGGTGCTCTTTGTCCTTGCCGCACTGCTTACCCAGTCCCCTGATAGGCAGCTTCTGGCAGCACTGCACAGCCTGCATCTGGAGGGTGTCAGCGCCCATCAGGCAGAGATTCGCGCACTTGCCGCAGAGGGACAGAGCAGAGCCACAGTCTTTACAGCCCTGCGCAGGCTTACGAGCCCTGGAGACGTGGTGTTCTGCCGCTGCCCGGAGCCCAATGTCGTGCGCTACTATGCGCTGCGGGGACTGGTACACTGCTTCAAGGACGGTGCCAACGCCTTCTATGACAGGGATATCAGCAGAGCGCAGCGCTGGCTGCACTATGAAAATCTCCTGCGAGCCTCACCTGCAGGCTACATCACTGCCTGGCTGGAGTCCGGAGTCAGCTGGCTTGTGTCAGACAGACCTGAAGACAAGGCAGAACTTCAGAAGTACGGCGAAGTTGTCTGGGAAAACCAGGAGTGGCTCATTGTGCGCAGGCATGCCGGCTGAGCAGCATGCCTCATGACAGCTGAGAAGGGGGAGTTTCTGTCCAGATAGCTGCAGAACAAGCTATGGCTTGTTGTTGTGAAAGAGCAGCCAGTCCCTATTTGCAAAGACAGGGGTAAGGCGTGCATTCCTGCCCAGGTCCTGCCAGGTGCGTGTGTTGACCAGCATCCATCTGGTTTCCGTGCTCTGCCAGATGTCTGTCAGAGGTTCCTTTGCTGCAAGGGCTGTCTGCTCACGCAGCCACTGTGTGCCAAGGGCATAGTCCCGGCAATAGTAGATGATATTGCCGTCCTTGTGCACAGGATGCAGAGGATACCGTGCCACATAGCGCACGGACATGGTGTTGTCCGGTGAAAAGATGGGTTCATTCCGGGGAACCAGGCGTTCTACTGCCTGCAGTGCTTCAAGTTCCAGTCTGTTGTGTTCCACAAGACTGACAACGTCCTCTCTGGTTGTTTCTCCCTGTAAAAGAAGATCTGCAGAGACACGCAGCGCACACATCATTCTGTCAGGACTCGCAACAAAGAGCGTGCCTGCCAGAAGCAGGGGAAGAACAGTACATGTCCAGCCCGGCAGTCTGCGCCAGACAAGAGAAAGAACACAGCATATGGCCAGCAGACTGACAGGAATGAGAAAGCGCGTGCCGCGCAGGATTTCCTGACTCATGTGCATGCGCCCGAAGTGTGCAGCCAGTGTCATTTCCAGCGCACAGACCAGCGTGACTGCAGCAATGCCGGCAACCATGAGCGGCAGCAGCCGGGCAAGAGCCAGACTGTAGCCGGACAAGTTGTTTCGCCTGACAAAGAGGAAGACCATGGCCACAAAGGCCAGGGTCAGCACCGGAGCCTGTGTTGCGTATTGGATGAGTGTGCCTGCCAGATCCGACCAGGGATGGCTGTAATCCTTGCCAAAACGGACGGCAAAGATTTCCCTGAACAGGGACAAAGCCCCGGGGACAGGTGTTTCGACAGGGACGCGAAGAGAGAGAAAGGTCAGGACTGGCAGCGCATAGAGGATGACACAGACAGCAGTGGAGCCCAGATGGCGCACAATGCTGCCCCGTCGCCATCCCTGCCACCCTTGTGCCGGCAGCAGGAAGAAAACAGTGAGGAACATGCCGCCGCACATGAGGGTACTGACGGAATGTATGCAGACAGCAAGGCCTGTGAGCAGGCAGAGCACATAGCGTGGCCAGGTCCTGTCCAGGCCTTTGCAGGCAAGGATGACCAGGAAGGGCCACAGGGCATTGAAGAAGAGGCGGGGAATGGGCTCTTCATGGGCACAGCCCCAGTAGGTGCCAAAGCTCCAGTACCAGGTGATACTGCTGACAAGGCTCAGGACAATGGCCAGCGAAGGAGAGCCAAAGAGGATTCTGCCGCCAAGATACCAGCAGAGAAGATGGCAGAAGATGGCAACGCCGCCGGCTGACAGCAGCGAGACAGCGGACGTCTCGCCGGGAAAGAGCTCTGCCAGGATGCTGAGAAGATTGGGTACGCCGGGGTCAAAGGGGAAGAGCTGCCCTGCCGGGTCTGCGGCAAAGAGCTCGGGATGCCTGTGTACTTCCAGGATCTGGGCATAGTTTTGCAGGTCTGTGTTGATGCCAATGCCCAGGGGCAGCATGTAGTGCATGCCATGCACGGCAGCTGCGGCAATAAGGACGCAGGCAAGCGCAACACAGACATCTGTTGCACGAAGCGAAAAGGGTTTTGTCGTGATATCAGGCACGTGACGTTCCTTACGTCCCAGGTTGCACACCCTCAGAAGACGAGATACTTGCGCAGCAGGAAGTTGCCGAGAAAGCCCACAGCAGTGGAGATGGCCTTGCCTCCCACAGCAGATGTCCCCAGCTGGAGACACAGAGCTGTGACGCCATAGTCAAGACTGCACATGAGCACCATGACCAGCAGGTAGGTGATTGCTTCCCCTGGCGATGACCAGCGTGCCCTGTGGCGGAATAGCAGCTGGACGCAGAGCAGATAGTTGAGAACAGCTGCGATGATAAAGGCGGCAATGACAGCCGGCAGGAGGCTTACAAACGAGAAGAAGCATGCAAAGGTCAGGATATTGGTCAGGGCGCAGGCAAGACCAAGGAAGAAGTAGAGCAGAAGCTGCATGGGCAGCGGCGCATCATGGGCCCCGTAGTGGAAGATGCAGTACAATGCCCGCACACCATCCTTCCAGCCAATCTTCTTTCCTTCCTCATAGGTGCGCGGGGAGTAGTGAATGGCGCACTCATAGACACGGCAGTGTCTTCTGGCCACATATGAGGTGACTTCCGGCTCAAAACCGAATCTGTCTTCCTTGAGCTCTCTGGCAATGGAAAGGATGACGTCACGCCGAAAGAGCTTGTAGCATGTTTCCATATCCGTGATGTCAAGGTTGGTGAACATGTTGGAGATGAAGGTCAGGGTGCGATTCATCCAGGTGTGCCAGAAGTAGAGGACTCTGCGGGCATCAGGACGAAGATAGCGGGAGCCGTAGACGACATCCGCCCTGCCCTCCAGAAGCGGCTGCAGCATGGTGAGGTAGTCGAGCGGATCGTATTCCTCATCAGCATCCTGAATGCCTATGTAGTCGCCATGGGCATGGAGAAAGCCCGTGCGCAGCGCAGCCCCCTTTCCCTTGTTGATTTCATGGGCAACAAGGGTGATGCAGGGGTAGCTCTCTGCAAGGCCCCGGGCAACAGCAAGGCTGTTGTCGCTAGAGCAGTCATCGACAATGACAAGTTCAAGGGCAATGCCATGCTTTTGCAGCTCAAGGCAGCGCTCGACACAGCGCTGCAGGGTGTTTTCTTCGTTGTAGCAGGGGATGACAAGGGAGAGATGTGTCTGTGTCTCCTGGGTGTGCGTGTGTGACATGTCTTTTTTTCCGGGGAGTGCAGAGCTGCACTCGCGTAGCAGAGAGGTGATCGCCTCAGAAGGGGCTCACATACGAGATGCAGGCATCTTCTGACGAGGGTTTTGTGATGTCTCTTGAAATTATGACAATATATGCTGAAAAGCTGTGATATATCTCGGTTTTCAGCTGAAGCCAAACGTCCTATCCCTTTGCCCTGAGAGCCATGAGCAGACGGGCCTTGCGCTCGCCATGGCGTTTCACCAGCTTGCGCATGAGGTAGTTGTGGCGCATGGTATCCAGGGTCAGGAAGATGACTGGCGTGGTATAGAGGGTGAGCAGCTGACTGACAGCAAGACCGCCCACAATGGCGATGCCAAGGGGCTGGCGCAGCTCTGCACCATCGCCCTGGCCCAGAGCCAGGGGCACAGCACCGAGCATGGCTGCAAACGTCGTCATCATAATGGGACGAAAACGCAGTCTGCAGGCAGTCAGAATGGCCTCTACAGGCTTCATCCTGCCCTCACGTTCTGCAGTGAGGGCAAAGTCAATCATGAGAATGGCGTTTTTCTTGACCAGGCCGCAGAGCAGCAGCACGCCGATGAGGGCAATGATGCTGAACTCCTTGTCAAAGAGCAGAAGGGCAATGAGCGCGCCACCACCCGCAGGGGGCAGGGTGGAGAGAATGGTGACAGGATGGATAAGGCTCTCGTAGAGAATGCCGAGCACGATGTAGAGCACGGCAATGGCCGTGAGGATGAGAATGAGCTCATTGGCCACAGTCTCGCTGTAGAGCTTGGCTGTTCCCTGGAAGGAGCCGATGATGGTATTGGGAATGCCGACCAGGACGGACTTTTCCTCAATGATGCGCTGGGCGTCTGAGAGGGAGTAGCCATCAGCCAGATTAAAGGAAATGGTGATGGCTGCAAACTGCCCCTGATGGGAGACAGACAGGGAGCTGAAGCCTGCGCCGGTCTCTGCCACGGTCTTTAAGGGCACAAGGCCGTTGTCGCCAGGCAGGCGCACCACGTCCAGCTGCTCCGGTGACTGCCACCATTCAGGGCTGAAGCCCAGCACGACCTTGTACTGGTTCTTGTCCTGATAGATGGTGCTGATCTGACTCTGTCCATAGGCAAGACCCAGGGCAGTGTCAAACTCCTGCATGGTCACGCCAAGGCGGGACATGACATCCCTGTTGGCAGTGAGCATGGTTTCAAGGCCACGCTCTTCAAGGTCTGAGTCCACGTCCGTGATAACCTTGTTGCCGGTCAGTGCCTGCACGAGCTTGCGGCTTAAGGTGCGCAGTTCGGTGATGTCATCGCCCTGCAGGGTGTACTGGTACTGACTGCGCGAGGAGCGCCCGCCCATCATCAGATCCTGGGCTGCCTGCAGAAAGACCTGGACGCCGGGTTCTGTCATGAGGCGGGGCCTGAGTCTGTCAATGACCTGCTGGGCTGAAACCTTGCGCTCCTCAAGGGGCTTTAAGGTAATGAACATACCCGAGCTGCCGCGCCCGCCGCTGTAGTGCGAGGAGACCATGTCCACGGCAGGATCCTGGCGGATGATGGCCTG
>CASEWR010000203.1 GCA_949291675.1 uncultured Desulfovibrio sp.
CTGGTTTCGGCCACTGCCGTGCGTATCTTGCCCATGCCCTCCAGAAACTGCCGCAAAAGACCTGTGAGTCTGCCTGCGGATGCCGCATGCACGGCCAGGGGCCGCAGATTGATGCGGGCAAGGAAGTAGATGCCCGCAGCATAGAGGATGGCCAGACACATGCCTGGCACGGCAAGGCCGGGCGAATACCAGAACATCATGGCCAGGCTGGTTATCTGAAAGATGGCCCCCAGAAACTGCCCGGTGATGACGGAAAAGACCGTTGCCTGGATGCTGGCTGCGCCCATGAGGCGCTGAGTCATGTCCCCTGCAGCGCACATGCGGTAGGTTTCCACAGGCACGCGCAGGTAGTGATCAAAGAGGGCTGCCTGAAAGCGCTCGTACTGACGGGTGCCGAAGACCAGCATGGTCAGGGAGGGCACAAGCTGAAAGCCGGCACTGCAGGCTGTGACCACGATGAGCAGCATGGCCAGCTGGCCGAGCTCGTCAAAATTGGCAGTGGGAATGATGTGCCCGGTGATGTAGCTGGTCATGGGCGGGCCGATGAGGCCGAGCAGGGCGGAAATGACGCCCACAATGCCGAGCAGGACAAGGACGGAGCGTGCGCGGGCAAAGATGAAGGCGACAAGCTTTCTGGTGGTGAGCTCACCTTCGGGAAAGGTCTCATACAGGCACCAGGCCCGGCGTTCAAGGGCAGCGCTCACCTCAGCCTGCAGGGGCAGGGTGCAGTCGCCGGACGGGTCATAGTACGTGCCGCCATTGGCTTTGGGGAAGAGAATGAGCGGGCAGCCTGTGTCTGCGCGAAAGGCCAGCAGAATCTGGGAGGAGCGCTTGTGAATGTCCGCATCCAGCTCAATGGTGCGGGTGCGCCAGCCGGACCTGCGGGCAAATTCCGAGAGGAGTTCCTGTGCTCTGCCGAAACGTCGTGTGTCATCAGCTGCCTTTTGTGCCGCAAGCCAGGGCAGTACCGCATCCCTGAGCGGCAGGCCGCAGGCCCGGGCAAGGGTGCGCACAAGGCGCACAAGGCAGGTGGGCTCAATCTCTTCCGGGCCGTGCCCCTGTCTGCTGACAGGATTTTCTGCCAGGGAAAGACCAGCGATGCTGCCGAGGTCTTCCAGGCAGGCAGCCAGGTCATGCGCAGCTTCCGCATTGCTGGCAGTAAGGGTCTGCAGTCTGCTGCGGGGTGCGGCAGCTGTGCTGTCAGCGGGCCTCGGGACAGGGGGTGTGGTCTGCTCACTCATGCTGCACCTCCCTCTGCATATTCCTCTGCATCTCCCTCTTCAAGGCGCATAAGCTCTGCGTACAGGCCGTCACGGCGCATCAGTTCCTCATGCGTGCCCTGTTCGGCAATGCGGCCCCTGTCGAGGACGATGATGGTGTCACAGTCGCGCACTGTGGAGAGCCTGTGGGCCACAATGAGGCAGGTGCAGCCTCTGCGGCGTATGGCCTCGTCAATGGCAGCCTCGGTCACAGGGTCCAGGGCGGACGTTGCCTCATCCAGGATGAGCAGGGGCGTGTTTCTGGCAAGGACTCTGGCAATTTCCAGACGCTGGCGCTGGCCGCCGGAGAAGTTTGCACCCCCTTCTGCCACCTCAAGCTCCAGCATACTGGAGCCGCGTCTGGCAAGTTCGTCTTCCATGCAGGCATCGCGCAGCGCCTGGTGCAGGGATGCGGTTTCCTCATGGCGGGCAAAGAGGGTGAGATTGTCACGCATGCTGCCGGAAAAGAGCATGATTTCCTGGTCCACGCAGCCCATACACGAGTACCAGTTCTCCCGCGAGTGCTCCTGCATGGGGTGCCCGTTGAGCAGCACCTCGCCTGACCAGGGCAGCAGCAGTCCGCTGGCGAGCTTTGCCACTGTGGACTTGCCTGAGCCTGAGGCACCGACCAGGGCAACGCGCTGCCCTGGTCGCACGAGCAGAGAAAAGTCCTGCAAAAGTGGCGCATCTGCCGTGCTGTAGCCGAAGGTGATGTTGCGAAGTTCCAGGGAAACGTTTTCCGCTGTGTCGGCAACGGCCCTGTCCTTTTGGGCAAAGCCCTCTTCCGGGGCATTGAGGGAAATGTCTCTGATGCGCTCCATCTGGGCCTTCATGACCTGCAGCTCGGATCCAGCCAGCACAAGGGCGGCAAAGGGGCCGGTGAAGGAGGACATGAGGCTCTGAAAGGCAAACATACCGCCCAAGGTGAGCTCACCCTCCATGATTTGCCAGGCGCCCACGCAGAGAATGAGCACGGAGCCCAGGCCGCTCAGAAAGGAGGGCAGGGCAGCAAAGCAGGTGGTGGACACCTGAAACTCCAGCTGCTTGCGGTTCACACCTGCAAGCTGACCTGTCCACTGCTGGAAAATGGCGTCTTCCCTGCCTGCGGCACGCAGATTTTCCATCATGCTCACGCCGGACATGACAGAAGACAGCAGTCTTGTCTGTTCCATCTGCAGGGACTGATTGAGCACCTGTCTGCGCTTGCCGAGCCAGAAGAGAAAGAGCAGATCAAGGCTTGTAAAGGCAATGGCCATGCAGGAGAGCAGCACGCTGAACTGCAGCATGAGGCCCAGGAAGAACAGGGCAGTGACGAATTTG
>CASEWR010000204.1 GCA_949291675.1 uncultured Desulfovibrio sp.
TGCGCAGCTGTCCGGCTGCTCAGCCACGCAGCCGCTTACCTCGGCTTTTTGCAGGGGCGTCCAGGCTGGTTGTGCCTGTCCTGACCGTGTCTGTCAAATGTGCGCCTGTCCTGGCCGTGCCTGTTCTGGCCGCGTCTGTCAGCGTCTCTGCCGGCATTGGGCCTGCTGTCATGGGACGCGCTGTTGTGGGACGCGCTGCCGGACTGCCTGGCGTTTTCATGCGAGGGCTGCTGATGCTGCGTGCGCTGTTTTTGGGACATGGCCTGTTCGGCAGCACGTCTGTCCGGGTGCCTGTTCCAGATCATGGCGCCCCAGGAGCCGCAGGCAAGGCCCATTGCCTGGCAGTCCATGCGCTCGAAGCCCAGAAGATCGCCGCAGGCCCTGGCAACGCGCTCCTTTTCCCTGCGCTGCCGCCTGTCCCGTGTTTCGCCGGCAGCGTAAAAGGCCTGGGAGAGGTAGGTGAGCACGGCACCGTCGCGCTGCTGTATGCCGTATTCCACGCACTCGGTGATCATGGGAGCAAAGCTCTCCGTCAGTGCTGCATGGTTGCTGCCGAACTCCTGCACAATTGTGGCACAGCGGGCAGGCAGATACTCCAGGATCAGCTTGCAGGCAAACACGGATCTGGCCAGCCAGTCCTTCTTCTCGCACAAGACGGCAAGGTGCTGCCAGGCGATCGTTTCCTCCGGGCCCAATTCGGCATCGGTTGTGTGGGGTATCCTGTCCAGGATGAGGGCGCAGTGCACGGCATGACAGCGGTTGTCGTGCAGCTGCTCTCCGAAGCCGGCCCAGGCAAGGCCTGTTTCCTTGTCCAGGCTCTGCGGAAAGCAGTCATCATAGGTATAGAGCTGGGCCAGGGCTGCACAGGCAGGAGCATAGTAGTCCGTGGCAAGCTGTTCGAGCTCCCTTGTGCAGGAGGTGAAGGTCCTGCGGTCCGTGTACGAGTGCAGAAACCAGACAGCAAGGGCGCAGCGCTTCCAGGGATCGTCCTTCACAAAGGGCTGTTCCAGCAGGTTCAGCTTCTCGCTGAGGTCCGCAGAGCCCGGGTGCAGCCGTGCCAGAATGCGGTCCACATAGGGCCTGGTCATGCCAAGGCGCGCTGCTGTGGCCAGCAGCTGCAAAATGACCTTTTCGTATTTTTTCTCATTGAGAATGCTGTAGAAGTCAGCAAGCAGGACATGGGAGTTTGCGTGCATGATGGCGCAGCCCTGTTCCAGAATCTCTCTGGCGCGCACCATGTCTGGGTCGCGTTCCACCCTTCTGGGCTGCCCGGGATTGCGGGCAATGGCCTTGTGCATGAGAATCCTGGCAAGCTCGCAGCCGCCGTCCGCATTGCCAAGCTCCAGGGCTCTGGCAAACCAGTGCTCGGCATTGCCCAGGGTCACTTCCGTGATAGTGTCCTGAATGCTGAGGCTGCCCACAAGGCACATGGCCTCGCTGCAGCCGCTGCCTGCTGCCTGCAGAAGAATGTCTCTGATGACTGGCAGGCGGTTTTGTGCCACCTTCTCGGGACTGACCTTTGTGTAGATCTCAAAGAGCAGGCGCAGACAGTCCCAGGAATGGTCCAGGGCAGAATCCATGAGCAGGTCGCAGATGATGTCGCACAGCTCCATATCAGGGTTGAGCCTGCCTTCCAGCCAGGCATTGCCCAGGATGAGCCTGCAGTGCATGGAGCCGGCCCTGGCTGCCTCGGCAACGCGCTGCAAAAGTGTGCTCTCAGGGTCATGCTTCTGGTCCAG
>CASEWR010000205.1 GCA_949291675.1 uncultured Desulfovibrio sp.
TCGAACGGATTCCCCTGCTCCAGGGCTGTGGCAAGGGCCTCGGTCTCCTTCCAGCAGGGATAGTTTTTGCCATGCCACCAGCCGGAGAGGACCCGGAGGCAGTCTGCGGCCTGGTCCAGGGGCACAAGCAGCATGCTGCCCCTGCCCATGGCTGGAACAGCGCGGGTACAGGTACGTATGCCTGCCCTGGCCGCAGCTGTCCGCACCCAGATGCCCAGGGAGGGAGCATGCAGATGATACCAGCGGCACAAGGTGCCCAGGGCCAGCATGGGAGCCCTCTTTGTCATGAAGACAGGATAGACCATGGACGAGCAGACCACTGCCCGCAGTGGGGGCATGGGGATGCGGCAACTGTCCAGGTCATAGATCTGCCCTGGCGGCAGCGGCCAGAGACTGCCTTCGGGCATGGGGCCTGCAAAGGCCTGGGCAACCAGCTCAAGGCGTGTGCGCTGCGCAAAAGAAAGCCTGCCCTCGGCACATTTCGCAAGATAGTCCCTGGCCCCTGCAAAGGGGATGGTGTCGCGCAGCTGGCGTGTGCCATTGACCACAAAGGGCTCGCGCCAGATCTGCCAGCCCGGCACCAGGCGCTTGCCCAAATCGCGGTAGAACTGAGTGTCCATGGTCCCTGAGAACGAGGCCAGATGGGCAAAGATGAGATGAAAGTCGTGGCCGTGGACGCGGCCTGCGTAGCGAAAGCCGGGCACACAGGCAGAAACCACCACAATGGGATCACTGCCTGCCACCTGCGGCCCCCAGATGCTGTCCGGCGGCGGCTGGCGCCGCTGACCGGCCGGGGCTGCGGACTGTGTCCGCGAACGGGTACTGCTCATGCTGCCTCCCCTGGCAGAGCCGGCAGACTGACAGGCTGTGTCTGTCAGTCTGCCCTGCACAACTTCAAAAAAAACGTGAGCTTCAGGACAAAGCATCGGAAAAAATGTCGGAAAAAGCGTCGGACAAAGCGTCAGGAAAAAGCGCCGTCACGACACAGCACGGTCAACACAACACTGCAACACAACACTGCAGCACTGCGCTGCTGCAGCGAGACTGCAGCAAGGCTGCACAGAGAACAACGGGAAAAAGAGGCGACACAACGAAGCGAGCGAAGAAGTACAGAAGTGAACCCTTGCCCGGCAGGGCTACTCGCAGGCAGTGTCCCGGGACACAGTCATGCTGTCAGTGCCGTCAGGCCTGGTGAGGCTCGCAATCCAGCGGTCAAGGTCGCCTGGTCTGAAGGCGCAGACAAGGCCGCTGGTCAGAAATTCCTGCAGGATGGCCTCTCTGGCCAGCTGACAGTTGCCGCCATGTGCGCTGAGCGCCTGGCCGACGAGCTCGGGCGTGACATGGCTTTCCAGCGTTGCCACCTCACGGCAGTAGATGGTGCCGGGCACAAAGAGACGCAGCACCTCGCCAAGCTCTTCCATGAGCCTGGCTCTTTCTTCCTCTATGTCGGTAGCATCCTCTGTGCGCTCCATGTCAAAGCTCTGGTCCAGGCACCGCACCAGGCTGTCCACCACTTCTCCGCCGCGATGGGCCGGAGAGAGCAGTCTGTGCATGCCTTCCCAGGTCACCCCGGCAGGCAGGGCTATGTACAATATGTCACCGCGGCGTATGCTGGTGCGGATGTGTGCTGTGCAGGGGGCAAGACTGTCGCGGACACTGTTGCCTTCGCCAGGAAGCAGGACCTGGGGACACTTGTCCTGGATGCGCAACACAACGGTCATGCCCTGCGGGCAGGCAGGGGAAACATGGAAGAAGGGGGCAGAAAGCGGGTCAGACTGAAAAACAAACTGATCATTGATGTTCCGCCAGACAGGACGAAGCGCGTTGCGCGCGGGTGTTCTTGTACTGATAGGCATGGGAAACTCCTGTTTGTCACAGGCAAATGTTACAGAGAGCAAAGAGAGAACAAATGTCACAAGGCTGGATGTCGCAAAGACAAGCGTGCCTGTCCTTGCACAGGCCGCAGAACAAGGTGTGCAGCGCAGTCCTCCCGCCGGACAGACCTTTCAAACTGTCTTGTGCCGGGGAAAAAGAGTGCAGCAGAGCACAGCCTGTCTGCAGGCTGACAACCAATGATTCTTTTCGGTGCTGCGGCGTGCGTCGCAGTGTGCCGGGTCTTCAGACCTGGTCTATCGTGCCCGGGTGTCTTGTAGCGGGCGCCGGACAACAAGGTGTGCAGCGCGTCCGGGCTGTGACACTGACAGTCTTTTGTGTGCACACAAAGCCGCTCGTCTGCCCTGTGTCCGTACTGTTCGTCCTGCACAGGATACGAGCTGGTCAGTGCCATTGATGCGGGATATTCCGGTTTTTTTGAAAAGTGGAGCCCCAGGACATGGTTTTTGCAGGGCTCTCTGCCTGCCGGAGCGGGCGCCAGCAGCCAGATGATCAGGATGATCATGGGGACCACGCTGAGCTGGATGAGCACGCTGATCAAAATGATCAGAATGACCAGAATGATCAGATCAGGGTGGCCAGGATGATCACCGGATCAGATATCAGGGAAGCCCGAAATCCGGCAGGACACTGCCATATCGTCGCTTCACCTCGCGCAGTTTCGCAACATGCAAACGTGTATCCCTGCATCTGCCTCTGCCCCTGCATCTGTCTGTACGCCTGTCCCTGCTCTTCTCCTGCATCTCCTGCATGGTATGGGTCTGGCAGGTGTCAGCAGAGCGTGGCATACAAAGGCTCTGCATGCAGCCCTGATGCGGGAAGAAGAAGGTGGCAGAGGGACAAGACGTCCAGATGCTGCAGACATCAGGACTGCAGACATCAGGACTGCAGGCATCAGGATTGCAGACCGGGCCGCACACACAGAACGTCTCCTGCCAGGTGTGCGGGCTGGCCCCGGAGAGAAAGGACCGGGGAAGGAAGGTTGCGAAAATGGTTTCAGAGATGGTTTCGGAAAAACTGGTCTCGGAAAAAGAAAAACTGCCTGACTTCAGCTGTGCAAGAGCGCTGCACACACAGCGCACAACATGGAAAATGCTCTGTACGGTTTCCATAAGCTATTCCTGGGAATTACGGGTATGAAGCTGACAACACAATGTTTGGTGTTCAAACCAGGATACTGAGGCTGCAAAACTTTGCAGTTTAGTTCGTCATGAATCGTCTAATATCGTCTGTAAATCCTCTGCAAATCGTTTGTAAATCCTCTGCAAATGAGAGCAAAAAACGCGCACAAACCATGCTTGTTTTTCTTTGTTCCCCTGCAATGCCATGCAACTCCCTGCTCTTTTTTCGCTGCACAAAAGAAGGTGCAGAAAGATTCAGCAAGGGTGCGGGCAAAGACACTTCTCAAAGAAGTGTGTGTCACAGGGTGTGACGTAGTCAAAGAAAGTATTTGCCTCTTACCTAGCCTGGCCGTTGCTCCCTGTCAAGCACCCTGCTGCAGACTGGTTTGCCCATTTTCCCCAATAGGAGGCCATGCACAGGGCATACGGCCCGCAAAAAAATTTTTTCGCCTGCCTTGCTGGCCAGTGCTGCTGCAGGGTCATCGCCCTGCATGGCCTTTGTGTCATGTCTCCCGGTCTGTCCCTGGTTCATGTACGGGGCTCATGCCCACGTCCCATGTACGGGGCTCGCGTCCGAATCCCATGTACGGGACTCGCGTCGCGGCTTGGGGGCTGACGCCGGCTGTGGAGCCTGCTGCCCTGATGAGCAGGCTCCACATGCGTGCCGGCACATGCTGTCTGCCCTGGCTCCCGTCCTGCCGCTTGCTGAGCAGGAAGGCCCCCTGGCGCAGGAAGGTCCCTAACGCAGGAAAGAAGGAACGTCCACGTCCTCGTCATCAGCCAGGCTGTCTGCCTGAGTGTTCGCCTGACCCATCCCAGTCTGACCTCCGGCACTCTGGCGCACCCCGGCCTGGCTGCCAGGCCCGGTGGCAAAGACAGCCATGTCTTCGGGCAGGGCCTGTGTGTCGGACACTGTGCTGTCAGCAAGTGCCTCTCTGATCTCAGGGGAGCGCACTGCGGTGAACGCCCTGCCGGCAGTCTGCTCAGCAGGACTGCGGCCGTACTGCTGGCCAGACTGATCTGCGGGCTGGTGTGCAGTCTGGTGTGCAGGCTTGTCTGCGCCGGGCTGGAGGTTGGGGCACAAGCTGATATTGGCAAGGCAGCCCTGCTCGTGCTTCAGCTCGGCAGCATAGGCTGGTGAGGGGTCCAGGTGCTCGCCTGCAGGCATGAGCAGGCAGGCATTGTGATAGGGGGAGCCGTCATACAGGGAATACCAGGAAAGCACATAGTCTGCTGCCGTACGCGGCACAAAGGCCTGGGCGCAGCCGAGGTTCTGTCTGGGTTCCCCGAGCGGGTTGTGGCCGTGCATGAGGCCCAGCCAGATCATGTTCCTCATGCGATAGCGGTCACCCCTGGCAATGCCGCCACCGGCCTGCCCGGTCCCGGTTTCTGTCTCTGGCGCAGGCTCAGGAGCAAGCACGCTCTTTTCCATGCGATAGACTCTGCCAGGCAGGATGTCCACAGTGTCAATGCCGTGCCTTTCCATGAAGTCCCTGTCCAGGCCAAGCACCATTTCCTCCAGCACAAAGGCAGCCCTGCCCTGGGGCGTGAACCAGAAGCCCTTTTCCTCCTGCCTGCCGGCACGCTCTGCCCACTCGGGCAGGAAGTTGAAGATATTGCTGCGCACGCGGTAGACCCCGCAGACCTCGCCCTTCGCGTTGAGGAAACGCAGCACGCATTCCGGCGAGACGCTGCCGGGGAAGTACTGGCCACTGGCCTTGTCGAGCACCCTCGGGGCAAAGACATCGTCCGAGAGCCAGGTGACCAGGCTGCGCCGTCCGATATGCTGCCTGTCCTCCAGGTCAAAGCGGAAGCTCTCCTCGGGATACCAGGTAGTCAGGCTCATCGTGCCGACCCTGGTGTCAGGATTTCTCTCGCGCTCCTGCTCCCAGGCTGTCACAATGGATTCTGCTGCTGCAGCGCAGACCCTGCCCATGCTGGTCTCGCCAGCTGCCACTGCCTTTCTGAGCGCGTCGGTGTAGATCCCGTAGTAGTTGGGACCGCCATTGCGACCGCCATGCAGGCTCAGGTTCACAGTGCTGTAGCGCTTTGTCTCCATGTGCTCCCTGGGATTGATCTGCTCGCCCTCGCTGCTCAGATAGGGGCCATAGGGCGTGATCCAGGAACAGCGCATGGCAGTCCAGGGCGCGTCTTCCAGGTCATCATAGCGCACATGCAGGGCAGGCTCGCCGCTGGCGAGACGGCAGACCCTGACCCTGTCGCAGCGCAGCACAGGCCTGCGCTCAGGGGCAAGATGGGCTGCCTTGTAGAGGGTCGGGCAGTACTCGCACAGGGCATCTACACTGCGCCGTGTCGGCAGCACACCGCGACCGTAGTCTTCCAGTTCCTCTTCCTCAGTGGTGAGGCGCATGAAGACGCGCTCTCCGGAGCACAGGCTTGTGCCCCAGATGGCTGCGGGCACAAGGCCCTCAGGCTCTTCCTCCAGGTAGAGGTCGTCCACACGCAGTGCCATGGAGCCGGGATACTCAACGCGCCGCGGCTGCCACTGCTTCTGTCCCTTGCCGTAAAAACGTCCTGTGCCAAAGCTGTACTGTATGGCCATATTCTCTCCTTGCTGCCGCAGGTGCGGCAGTCCTCTTGTCTGTCTGTTCCCGGTGCCCGGAAGCATCCGGGTCGTACGCGTGTCATCTGCTGTCTGTTGTGTCTGCCCTGTGCCTGACTTCTGTTTGCCGGTTCGGACGTGCCTGACTGTGCCCGGCTGACTGTGGGCCTGGCTGTGTCTGGCGAAGGTGTCCGGGCCCTTTGCCTGCACCCGGCACCACCCCTTCCCGGCACCGGCGCTTGCTGCCGCTGCCCCACTGCTGCTCCCGAAGGCTGTCATCAGACCCTGCATCAGGCCCTGCCATCAGACCCTGCCATCAGGCACAGCTGGCTGCAGGGGGACAGTCCGCTCTACTGCAGGTCGCGCAGTGAGGGCAGGTCCGCGTAGGTGGGCAGGCCTGCGCGAAAGCGCGACCTGTGGGTGGCAATGACGTCACTTATGTCCGGCCGCTGCACATTGACATGGGCTCCTGCCAGCTCTGAGGCAGTGGCATTGGCTGTGAGTCTGGCTGTGGAGATCTGCGAGCGCACCCAGCTGGAACTTGTGCCTGCCACGTAGCGGCAGGCCTCCTCAATGGTTTCCTCCGCAGCCTCTTCCATGCTCTCGCGCACAGCATCCAGCACTTCCTCCATGCCCGGCACTGCC
>CASEWR010000206.1 GCA_949291675.1 uncultured Desulfovibrio sp.
GGCGTCAAGTTCAAGGACGCAGACCTGGTGGGCTGCCCCATGCAGATCATCCTCGGCGGCAAGGGCGTTGCCCGCGGCGTGGCCGAGACCCGCAACCGCCTGACCGGCGAGCGCGGCGAGATCGCGCTGGACAACCTTGAGACAGGCCTGGCCTCCTTTGTGGAGAGCGTGCTTGAGACCTGGAAGAACCGCAGGCCGTAGGCACTGCTCCGGCCTGTGCCTGAAGAAGACCTTGAGGTCTGCAAGACGGGCTGGCAGGACGGCCTCATGGTCAGAACGGCCTGTCTGCAGGGCGGGCTGTCATGACGGCCCATGGCCTTGAGACGGGCCCGTATGGCGGCCCATGGCCGGCCTGTATACATGTGAAGAGGGACCTGTCGTTTTCGGAGAATGCCATGCAGCAGATTATCTACAGTGTTGCCCAGCTCAACAGGGCAGTGCAGCGCAGCATCTGCGAGCATGTGGGGATGCGCGGGCTTGTGCTCGTTCGCGGTGAGATTGGCTCACTGCGCATCTCAGGCAGCGGAAACGGCAGGCCCCTTGTCTTCTTCAACCTGCATGACGGCGACGAGGCCTTGAGCTGCGTCTCCTTCGGGCGCCAGCTCGACCAGGTCCTGACCTGTGACAGGCAGACAGGCGAGGTCTTCTCGCCGCCGCGCACAATAGAAGACGTCTTTGTCAATGAGCGCAAGGTCATCTGCGAGGGGATGCTGGGCACCTATACCCGCAGGGGCCAGAGCCTCTTTCAGCTGTCTGTGCACAGCATCACTGACTGCGGGGCAGGGGACAGACTGGCGCGCTTTCGCCAGCTGCGCGACAAATTGCAGCGCCTTGGCTACTTTGCTGTCGAGCGCAAGCGCCCCTTACCGGAAAACCCCACCAGCATTGCCCTTGTGACCTCACCCACAGGGGCTGTGATCCACGACTTTCTGCGCACCATTGAGGACAGGGGCTTAGGCCTGCGCATCAAGCTCTTCCCTGTGCGCGTGCAGGGCGATGATGCAGGCCCTGAGATAGCCTCTGCCGTGCAGGCAGCAGGCCATGACCCTGCCAGTCAGGTCATTGTCCTGATCCGCGGTGGCGGCTCAGAAGAAGACCTTGCCTGCTTCAATGACGAGTGCCTGGCAAAGGCCATCTTTGAAAGCCCTGTGCCTGTGCTCACAGGCATAGGCCATGAAGTGGACATGAGCCTGGCAGATTTCACTGCAGACGTTTCTGCCTCCACCCCCACCAAGGCTGCCCAGGTGCTGCTCAGCCCAAGGGTGGAGATAGCCAGGGGCCTTGCCCGGACAGGGATGGATCTTGCAAAGGCCTTTGCAGCCCTGCTGGCCAGGCATGAGAGTGCCCTGGCAGCCACAGAAGCCATGCTCAGGGCCGTCAGTCCGCGCACACGCTGGCAGCAGGGCTGCAGGGATGTGGACGACCTGGCTGCACGGCTCATCCAGACAGGCACGCGCCTGTTGCGCAGCCAGGAGGACGAACTTCGCCAGCTCACCCTTGCGGCAGGCAGGGCTCTCACCACCAGGGTGCAGCTGACAGAATCTGAGCTGGACAGTCTTGCCATGCGCCTGGCCCGCCGCGGCCTCTTTCACCTGGACAATAAGTCAGGGCAGCTTGAGGCCTGCAGGAAGAGCCTTGAGCGGGCAGGACGGGACTTTGTGCAGGCCATGGCTGCCAGTCTGGAGACCACGAGCCTGCAGCTTGAGGCAGCAAGCCCCTTAAAGCCCCTGCAGCGCGGCTTTGCCCTGATTCGCAACGAGGAGGGCCGCCTGATACGCTCGGCAGGCAGTGTGCAGCAGGGTGAGACCGTACACCTTGTGGTGGCAGACGGCAGCATTGAGGCTGTGGTCAGCCAAAGCAGGCTTGCAGAGCAGGAAGCATAGCCCGTTCCCGGGCTGGCAGAGGCCGGCAGATGCCGTCCGGGAGCCATCCTGAGACCGTCCGGGGCAGGCTGGAGGCCGTCAGGAGGGCATTCGGAGACCGTGTCAGGGGGACCGAGTCCGGGGGTGCTGCCAGGGGCCGTCAGGGGAGTGTCAGGGAGTGCCAGGCGGTCCGGGCGTGCCATGGTCCTGGCAAACAGGGACGCAAGGGGGCAGAGCACAGTGGAGCTGTACAACATCAAGATGCGGGCCAGCCGCACCAGGGCTGATTCGGGGCCCGGGGAGCAGAGTTACGGGGAGCACATTTCCGGGGCAGAGCACATTGTGCGGGCAGAGGAGGTGCCAGACCTTGCCAGGGAGCTGGTGCTGCGTGCCCAGAAGCACAGCAGGGGCAGACCTGACTTCATCAACATCAAGGTGGAGGCTGTGCCAGAGGATCGCTGCCTGCATCTGCAGGCCCTGCCAGTGCGCACCCTTGTCTGCCGGACGCCGCAAGAGGGGCTTGCCACAGCCTGCCAGCTGTTACGAGAGGCCGGTGTGGCACAGCCTGAAGCAGCCCTGCAGCTCATGCCCCTGGCATCCACACTTCGCGGCGCCATGCTTCTCGATGCAGACAGTCTTGCGCGCCTTGAGCCGGATCAGCAGCGCGGCGTGCGTGCCACCAGCATGGGCAGGGCCGAGGTGGCAGCCTCTGCTGCCAGCGGCAAGAACCACTACCAGGAGGCCCTGGTGCTGGCCACCAAGGTGGCCCATGCCCCGGGCATGGTGGCTGAGATCTGCATCTCTGATGACCCTGACTATGTCACAGGCTATGTGGCTTCACCGTCCCTTGGCTATGTGCGCATCACCTGCATGAAGGAAATGGGCTCTCCCCAGGGCGGGCGCATCTTCTTTGTCAGGGGCAGTGCCGAAGACGTGGCCAGGGCTGTGCACTATATCGAGCACATTCCGGTGCTGGTGGAGAACCTTCCGGAAACACCGGCTCAGCCGCAACAACGTGCCAAGGCAGCCCAGGCAGCCCGGCCTGAGCAGGCAGCCCAGACTGGCCAGACTGGCCGGAGTCCCCGGATCAGCCTGGCAGAGAGCTGTGCAGCCCCTGCCCCGCAGGGCGCTGCAGAACAAGCTCGGCACAATGCTGCAGGAGAGCATCAGCCGCCAGCTGCAGGTCCTGGTGCAGCGTCCGCCCTGCCTGACAAGTGGGCGTCCATCCGGGAAGGCCTGGCACGACTGGAAGCACAAGGCCTCACCCGCACAGTCAGGGACATGGCCGCAGCGCCAGGGCATATGGTGCGCTGCGCGGGCGCTGAGCGTGAGCTGCTCCTGCTTGCCTCCAATGATTACCTGGCTCTGGCCGGGGATGCACGGGTGCGTGCCCGTGCAGCTGAGGCTGTGCGTGTCTGGGGTGCAGGCAGCGGCGGCTCCAGGCTCACCACTGGCAGCCTTGTGCTGCACAGCGAGCT
>CASEWR010000207.1 GCA_949291675.1 uncultured Desulfovibrio sp.
TCCTCGGTGCGCTCTGCAAACCATATCTGGTCTCTGCGCAGCATGCTGCCCACAGTCTGCATGAGGGAGGTGTCATGGGTGGTCAGCACAAGCTGGGCGGGCAGAGCGGGTGCGTCTGACTGACTGCCCTGGCTGGCCTGGCCTGCTGTGCGGGCTGCGTTCGTGTCATGGAAGAGCTGGATGAGCCTGCGCAGCACCAGGGGGTGCAGGCCCTGGGGATTGTCCAGGAAGAGAATGCCGCCAGCATCCAGGGTATGAAAGACATGCACAAGCAGGGTGATGAGCTTTCTGGTGCCGTCTGAGAGCGCTGCAAAGGGCAGAAGGCCAGGCTGGTTGTGATGGCGTACCATAAGAGCTGCCGGCTCCGGCACTCTGTCAGCCTGTGTGGCAAAGACAAGGTCGCAGATGCCTGTGCCGCAGGCGTCCAGGAAGGCAAGAATGTTCTGGCGCAGGGCTGCGTCCTCGGCAAGACGTGTGCTGAGCGAGGCAGGGGGGAGCGTAAGATCCTCATCTGCCACAAAGCGCAGCCCGGCAAACCAGGACCTGATGTCGGAAAGTCGCTTCTCCTGCAGGCAGCGGGCTGTAAGCAGGGTGTCAGGGCCAAGGTCCTGCACAAGGCGGGCCTTTTTGTCAGCCAGGCGGGGACCGATGACAATGTCCTCGCCATCGCCTGTGCGCGTCCGTGCGCAGAGGAGGCCTGGTCTGCGGCTGGTATAGCTGAGCAGGCGTTCTTCCACCACCTGTCTGTGGCCAGTACCATCAGTCAGCAGGGAAAAGCTGCAGCGGCAGCGGCCACGGGAGGTGAAGAAGTCCAGGGAGAAGGAGACAGGCAGCTGTGCGTGGCTGTCATCCAGCGCAAAGGGCTGCAGAAAAGCGTCCTCGCCCAGCACAAGGTTGCGGGCTGTGCGCATGGCCTGAATGAGAGCTGTCTTGCCCCAGCCGTTGGCACCGTACAGCACCAGGGAGCGCAGCAGCCTGGGCAGGGCCTTGCTCTGCGTCTGATACGTATTGGCGGCGAGCAGTGTCCTGTCCGTGGAGGCAGCAAGCTCCAGTGTCTGTTCGTCACGAAAGGAGAGAAAGTTCTGTATGCGCAGCTGAGCAAGCATAGTGGCCTCCTGCGGTATGCAAAGCATCTTTGCACAGCAGGCCACCTTTCACAAGGTGCAGATCGGCCCTGTCTGTCTGCTGTCCGTTTGTGTTGTCTTTTGGCCCGCACCAGAGGGGTTTCGCCACTCTGTGTGCGAAGGTCAGGGAAAAGACTGCCTCAGACGCCTGGTCCCTCTTCCTGACCATTGGACTAGCGGCAGGCAAGCTGTGTCAGGAGCTTGTCCGCCCTTGTGTGGATGAGGTCTGCAATGGCATGGCCCACAGGGCACTCCAGCTCAGCTGCCAGGTCTTCGGCAAGTTTTGGCAGGCTCTGGCACATGGTGCAGAAGAGGTGGCGCAGGCCCGCAGGGCTGACGCCGATTTCCCGGGCCATTTTTTCCGTGTGTGCTTTGTCCACGCAGTAGGGAAAGGCGGACAGCATCACTTGCAGCAAGCAGGGAACGCTGGGAAAGATTGTGAAGCAGACAGGAAAATTCCTCGTCCGAGAGCCATGTGACCTTGTTGCCTTCAGGACAAGGTGTTTGTCCAGCAGGAAGGATTGAGACTGCCCCCGGACAGTCACCGCAGAGAGCTTTGACCAGCTGCAGATCATCGTCCCTGCGCCAGAGCCCAAGCCTGTTTGACACGATGTTTCGGGAAGCTCCTTCCGGCAGGAGGCCGGCAAAGAAAGGCCTTGCCTCAGGCCAGGAAAAGGGCTCTTCTCGCAGCGGGAGTGAGCAGGAGAGGGCAACGGTACTCTTCCTGATGTAGTCAGGGGCATAGCAGAACGTGGGAGCGTCGCCGTCCTGGCTGCGCAAGTGGCCTGCGAGAGTGTCGTTCAGGAAGACATCAAGATCTGTCATTGCGCCACCTCACAGTCAGCTCCCCGCCAAGCGCGGTCAGGACTTGCAGTACCTTGCCGAATTGTGTTGTTGGTTTGCCGTTTTCCAACTCTCTGAGGAATCGAATACCAACTCCAGAGACAAAGGCAAGCTGTGCCTGAGTAACCTTATGTTCCTTGCGGACTTTTTTGATGAGTGCACCAAATTCTGCTGGTGAGGTGAGTACATTCGGCGATTTCATAGCTGCCTGCCACCTGCATTTTACGTTCAACAAGGGCTGATTGCCCACACGTTTCCAGAATATTGCAGTGTACAGAGAAACACAAGAAAAATACTCCCGACCGGGACGAAAATGGCAAAAACGTCTGAAATGATCCCGAACGGGATGAAAAAGAGCGAAACGTCTGCAATGATCCCGAAAGGGACGAAAAAGAGCAAAACAGCTGAAATCATCCTGAACGGGATGGTAAGTGGCAAAACGCCTGTAATGATCCCGAACGGGATGAAGAGTACATGCATGCACCTTAGTGTGCCTGCCTGACGCTGCCGGAAGTTCCGGGCGGGGTTGTTTTGGCAGCATGGACAGCCAGGAGAGAAAAAAGCAGGCAATGGCAAGTTGTTAAGGTATGTCGTGTCCCTGCATTGTATGGACAAGTGCCTCTTGCGGGCATACACTTGATGCAGCACTCATACGTTCTGCTGTCCGGCTTTGCAGCACTTCTGGCCCCAGGGCCAGTGAGGAACAGACGCCGCAGGACAGCGTTTTCGGGAGGTTTTCATGGCAAACAGTATCATTGACGCCATTATTGAGCGCCGCAGCGTGCGCAAGTACAAACCCGACATGGTGCCGGACGAAATCATTGACGAGATCATCAAGGCCGGCACCTATGCAGCCAGCGGTCGCAACCTGCAGTCCTGCATCATCATCAAGGTCACCAACAAGGAA
>CASEWR010000208.1 GCA_949291675.1 uncultured Desulfovibrio sp.
GGGCAAGAAGAAAGCGTGCCCTGCGATGCAGCAGCTGCTCTGTTGTATAGCGGCTGAGATGCCTTTCGTCCTCACTGCCGAGTCCTGCTCCTGCAGGCGTGTTGTGACCTGCAGTGAGCAGCAGGAGTCGTGAAGTCATGAAGGAGATTAGGGACGCCTGCAGGCGCAGCCACTGGCAAGGCTCTGTTCTGGATTGACCGGGTCCAGCGCAGAAGAGCAGAGTTCCAGGTTCTTGCGGGCTGCAACGGCATAGGGGGAATCAGAAAGCCCCAGAGCTTCATACACAGCTGCGCAGTGAGCCAGCGTCTGGGCAGCCTTCATGTACTGGCCAAGGCTGGCAAGGCAGGTGCCGTAGTTGAGCAGGGTAAAGGCAGAGTCAGGATGCACACCAAGCAGCTCTTCGCGAATGCTTGCAGCTTCTTCAAGGTAGACTGCACCTTTTTCCAGATCATTCTGGTTCTCACTGGAGCGACCAAGGTTGTTCAGGCAGGTAGAGACGCCAAAGCTGCGGCGGCCCTCATTCTTTTCGTACAGGGCAAGAGCATCAAGCAACAACTTGTCTGCGTCAGAGAAGAGGCTCTGTTCGTAGTAGTGTTCAGCCAGACTGACCAGGGCATCTGCCTCACGGCTTGTTCCGGGGGCAAGCTTGCGGACAATGGCAAGCTCCTGCTCGGAATAGGGGATGGCTTCAGCATGCTTGTTTGCTGCGCCCAGGAACATATTGAGGTTGTGCAGGAGGTTGGCAATATGCATGTGCTCCCTGCCAAGAATCTTTTCAAGCATGGGCAATTCCTCAAGAGTGGCTGCAGTGGCCTCCTCAAGGCGGTTCAGGGCAGTCAGAGCCTTCACCTTCTGATCCAGGAGGAGCACGCGATGGTTCTCTGCAAGCGTCGGATTCTCCAGCAGATCCGAGCAGCGCTGCAGAAGGTTTTCAAAGTCCCCCTGTTCGAGGAGCTTGTTCAGCTGGTCAAGAGTGGTACGAATATCCATAAAAGGCCTCGGAGTATGTCAGCAGATATGATGTCGAACTTCAATTCTGTCAATGATGGCGGCTGTTTCAGTCCCTGACAGCACGCTGGTATGGCAGCAGAATAGCTGTCTTCCATCAGCTGTCAAGCCAGATTTCTGGCGGCATTTTTGCAGAAAGCTGTGGCGTTGGCAGTGGCACGTTTGCCTGTCTTTGCTCTTTGAGCAGGATTCTGGCAGAGTGTCCGCCAGGAAGTCCTGCTGTTTTGCAGCAATTTGGGAACTTTGGAGAGAAGACCATGCACATTACCATGCGTTTCGGGAGAGTGGCAGGCATTGCTGCCTCTCTGGCTGCCCTTGCCGGCTGTACTTTCATTCAGTACATGGGCTTCCCCAATGTAGACTTCGACAAAAGTACTCCCTCACAGCTCTCCGAGCGCATCCAGCTGGTCAGTGGCAGAAGCGGGGACGGCACAGAAGCATTGCGCATGAGTATTCAGGCCGCTTCACAGGATATACAGGGAGAGCCTGCAAAGATCTGGGTACAGTGCCTGGATGGCACGCTTGAAGTCCTGCTGGTAACAGAAAGAGCGCTGCAGTCCCGGGAACGCTGCATGCGCCTTGAGGCCACTGTGACTGCTCCTGCTGGCAGGACCCTGGTTACCAGAGCCTGTGTCAGTCACTACAGCCCGAAGGTCCTGGTGGTGGAAAAGCCGCTGGCCTTTCTGGACTTTACTGGCGACGCTGCGGCCATGCAGCTTGTTCTCGGCAGCGATGAGGAAACGCCAGCCACGCTTTCCCTGGAACCTGTTCTGGACAGGGTTTTTCTTGGCGAGCTCATGCAGCTGTGCCCTGCTGACTGGCAGCCTGAGCGGCGGGATGTGGGGGGGACAGAGGCTGCAGCACCAGTGCCTGCTGAGACAGCTCCTGCTGGCAGAATCATAGACCCCTCAAAGCCGCCTGCGCCCTTTCCAGGCCAGCAGAAGGCCGCTCCGGCAAAAAAGCCTGCAGCGCGTACAGCAGCAGCTCCTGTGAAGACGTCGCCTTCTCAAGAAAGCAGGCTGAACGAACAGGGCAGGCAAAGCAGTCAGGGCAGCCAGAGTACCTCTGATAAGGACATAGAAGAGCGTCTGCGCCGTATTGAAGAAACAGCAAAGGCGGCTGCAGAACTGTAGCCGCCTTGAAAAAGTCCGTAGTTACAAGCTTACTTTGACTTCGGTTCCTTTGCCTTCTGCTCGATACGGGCAATGAGGTCATCAGGAGAGGCCGTTGCCAGGATATCCTGGAACTGGGTGCGGTAGTTCTTCACCAGGCTGACACCTTCCACAAGGACGTCATAGACAACCCAGGAGCCATTCTTGGCCATCATACGGTAGGCAACAGGGATGGTGCGACCATCAGAGAGGTTAAGGTTGGTCAGCTGTTCGACGCGGGTACCTCTTTGGTTGGCGCGTTCGCTCACATAGCTGACCTTTTCGCCATTGTAGTCCTTGAGCTGACCAAGGTAGGTGGAAATGAGCAGCTGGGCAAAGGCCTCGGCAAAGCGCTGCTGCTGATCCCTGGTAAAGGAGCGCCAGCGCTGGCCTGCAGTGCGGGCAGAAAACTCTTCAAAATCAAAAACTTTACGCACCTCTGTCTCAATGCGGGCACGCTGGGCGGCAGTGGTAGCCGGATTTTTGAAAGCCGGGTCTGCAAGAAGCTGCAGGACATGATCAATGGTTCCTTCAAGGACCTGTCTGGAGGAGGGAGCAGCCTGAGCCGGACCGGCCAGGCAGACAATGAGAAGGGCTGCAGCAAGGGAAGGCAATATCCAGGTAAAGAGGCGCATAACTTTCTCCGCTTGTTTGAAAAATGGCTGTCAGTGAGAGTACCACTGTCTGTTTCATGACGAAGTACGGCGCAGACTGAAGAGTATGCCTGCGGTACGTTGTTCTGTGTGCAATAGTACGGGAAAATGGTCAAGAGGCCCTGAAAAGAGGCTGCAATCCGGGTCCTGCTCAGGCC